>NZ_JAKVPP010000009.1:0-158009 GCF_022487435.1 Mediterraneibacter sp. NSJ-151
CGGGGTTTAGTGGCTTTTTGCAAGCAAAAAAGCCACTAAACCCCGTCCCCAACTGGCTCTCCCGTCCCCAACCGGCTCTCGGCTCTAAATTACCATTCCAATCACATGTATGATCCATGCAGCAACCCAGGCAATTACACACTGCCAGATTACAACGCCGACTGCCCATCTGCTGCCAAGTTCTCTTTTAACAGAAGCAATTGCGGCTACACATGGTGTATACAACAGACTGAATACAAGGATGGAGGCAGCAGTTGCTGACGATAATACTGTGCTAATACTTCCTCCGAACAATACACCTAATGTTGATACAACACTTTCTTTGGCCATAAATCCGCTGATTAATGCAGTACAAATGCGCCAATCTCCCATGCCGAGCGGTTTGAATAATGGTACAAGCCATCCAGCGATAATCGCCAGCATACTGTCTGCAGAATCATTTACAAGATTCAAGTGAACGTTAAAGCTTTGCAGGAACCATACAACAATTGTTGCCAACAAGATTACAGTAAATGCGCGCTGTAGGAAATCTTTTGCTTTTTCCCATAATAATTGCATTACATTTTTTGCTCCTGGTAAGCGGTAATTTGGCAGCTCCATTACAAACGGAACCGGTTCTCCTTTAAATAATGTTCCATTGTATAAAAGTGCTATCAGGATTCCGACTACAATGCCTAACAGATATAAGCCGGCCATGATAAATCCCCCTTTTCCAGGGAAAAATACGCTTACAAAAAAGGAATAAATTGGCAATTTTGCAGTACAGCTCATGAAAGGGGTCAGCAAAATCGTCATTTTACGATCACGCTCACTTGTTAATGTACGAGTTGCCATAACTGCCGGAACTGTACAGCCAAAGCCGATAAGCATTGGTACAATGCTTCGTCCAGAAAGTCCGATTTTACGCAATAATTTGTCCATTACAAATGCAACACGTGCTATATAGCCACTGTCTTCCATTAAAGAAAGGAAGAAGAACAAGGTTACAATGATCGGAAGGAAACTTAGTACGCTTCCAACACCTGTAAAGATTCCATTGATTACAAGGCTGTGGATTGCATTATTGACATGGCCTGCAGTTAATGCTGCATCTACAAGAGCTGAAATTTTGTTAATACCAAGCTCCAATATCCCTTGCAGCCATGCACCGATTACGTTAAATGTCAAGTAAAATACAAGTACCATGATTCCGATAAAACAAGGAATCGCTGTATATTTTCCAGTTAGGATACGGTCAATTTTTTCACTTCGGATACGTTCCTTGCTTTCTTTAGGTTTTATAACAGTCTGTTCGCACAAACGCTCAATAAAGTCAAATCGCATATCAGCAATCGCTGCACATCTGTCTACTTCACGCTCAGTTTCCATTTGTTGAACGATATGTTCCAACATTTCAGTTTCATTCTGGTCTAATTTTAACTTTTCCAAAATCAGTGGATCGCCCTCGATTGCTTTTGTTGCCGCAAAACGTACAGGAATATTTGCGGCTTCGGCATGATCTTCAATCAAATGAATGACTGCATGAATACATCGATGCACAGAGCCATCATGGTCTGTCTTATCACAAAAATCCTGCCTGAGCGGATGCTCCTGATATTTTGCAATATGAATCGCATGCATTATCAACTCATTTACACCTTCATTTTTAGCGGCTGAAATAGGAACTACAGGGACACCTAATAAGGCTTCCATTCCATTGACATCGATCGCACCTTGATTTCCGATTACTTCATCCATCATATTTAATGCGACAACCATAGGAATGTCCATTTCAAGCAACTGCATTGTTAGATATAAATTTCGTTCAATATTTGTGGCATCCAAAATATTAATAATTGCCTTCGGTTTTTCATCCAATACAAAATTACGGGAAACAATTTCTTCACTGCTGTATGGGGACATGGAATAAATTCCAGGTAAATCGGTAACTTCTGTATTTGGATATCCTTTTATTGAACCGGACTTTCGATCTACTGTTACCCCTGGGAAGTTTCCTACATGCTGGTTAGAACCGGTCAGTTGATTAAACAGTGTTGTCTTTCCACAATTCTGATTTCCAACTAATGCATAAGTCAGCATTGTGCCGTCGGGCAATGGATTTTCATCTTCTTTGGAATGGTATTTTCCTTCTTCGCCAAGTCCGGGGTGTGCTGAATCTTTAACACTTTCAATTCGTTTATGCTTCTGACTTCTTTCTTTGATTTCTTCAATTTCTATTTGAGCCGCCTCTGCAAGTCGAAGTGTCAGCTCATAGCCATGAATCTGAAGTTCCATCGGGTCTCCCATCGGAGCCAGCTTTACTACGGTTACTTCAGCTCCAGGAATCATTCCCATATCGAGGAAATGCTGACGAAGCGCACCCTCGCCGCCGACATTTTTAATGACTGCGCTCTTACCAATTTCTAGTTCTTTTAATGTCATGTCTTATGTTCATCCTTTTATTTTAGTTAGTTGTTGTTAACTTTTTCTCAATTATATCATCTTTTTTTTAAAAGTGAACTGATTTTTGATAATTTTTCTCATTTATATTCTTATATTTTATTTTTTACTTATTAGAACGACCTTGTTTTAAATCATATTTATGGTAAAATTTTTTATAAATAAAAATTTTACAGGAGGCATAAAGATGTCTTTTATCAGCGTGTTTGATGTTATGGGGCCAAATATGATCGGACCTTCCAGTTCACATACAGCAGGTGCTGCACGTATTGCATTTCTTGCTCAAAAAATGATAACAGGTCCCTTAAAGCGTATTGAATTTATCCTTTATGGATCATTTGCAAAAACTTATCAAGGACATGGTACGGATCGTGCACTTCTCGGAGGGATTATGGGATTTTCTACAGATGATATGCGTATCCGCAATTCGTTTGAAATAGCAACAGAAAAAGGGTTGGAATATGTATTTACACCTAACGAAGAAGAAACCGATATTTACCCAAATACAGTGGATATCATTATGTTGAATCAGGCAGGTCAGCAAATGACAATCCGAGGCGAATCACTCGGCGGCGGGAAAGTCCGCATTTCCCAAATTAATCAAGTCGATGTAGATTTCACAGGTGAGTACAGTGCAGCTATTGTTATCCAGAAGGATGTTCCGGGAGTAGTTGCTTATATTACAAAATGTCTCAGTGACAGACAGGTGAATATTGCTTTTATGAGACTTTTCCGTGAGTCTAAAGGTCATACCGCATATACGATTGTGGAATCAGACGGTATACTTCCGGAAGATATTGCAGATACGATCCGGCAGAATAAACATGTACAAGACGTTATGGTTGTACAGATGTAATATAAATCAAGGAGAATAAAAGTATGGACTTTAAAAATGCAAAAGAGCTTCTTAGATTATGCGAAGAACAAAATTTACCAATCTCCGAGATTATGCGTCAAAGAGAAATTCAGGTTGGAGAACGTGATGCTGCGGAAACAGATAAAAAAATGGCTCGTGTCCTTGAGATTATGAAGGAGGCAGCATGTTCTCCTATACAACACCCAATCAGATCAATGGGAGGTCTTATCGGAGGAGAATCAAAAAAACTCTCAGAACACTTTGCAAGTGGGAGAGGCCTTTGTGGAGAACTATTGGAAAAAGCGATGATCTATGCCATGGCAACATTAGAGACAAATGCGTCTATGGGCCTGATCGTTGCATCCCCTACTGCCGGATCCGCAGGTATTGTTCCGGGACTTCTTCTGGCATTTCAAAAAGTATATGAAATATCAGACGAAGCAATTCGTCAGGTTTTGTTTAATGCAGGTGCCGTCGGTTATCTTGCCATGCGAAATGCAACGGTTGCAGGTGCTGTCGGCGGCTGTCAGGCAGAGGTCGGGATCGCATCAGCTATGGCTGCTTCAGCAGCAGTTGAATTAATGGATGGGACACCAAAACAATGTCTGGACGCAGCATCTACTGTTCTTATGAATATGTTAGGTCTGGTCTGTGATCCTGTCGGAGGACTTGTAGAATATCCGTGCCAGAATCGTAATGCAGCAGGAGTTGCCAATGCACTTATTGCTACAGAAATGACCCTTGCAGGTGTACCACAGCTCATTCCCTTCGATGAGATGCTCGAGGCAATGTATAAGGTTGGGAAACGGCTCCCGGCAGAACTAAGGGAAACGGCTTTGGGTGGTTGTGCTGCAACACCATCAGCATGCGAAGCATGTCATTTATGCCATTAATTATTCAAATACAAGGAGGAATTAACATGAAAACAATAACTTTGAACAACACAAACTTAAGCATTCCTGAAATAGGCATGGGATGTATGCGAATTGTAGAATTAGAAAATGCAGATGCAGTGAAAGGCTGGGTAGATACTGCATTAGAACATGGGATAAACTTTTTTGATCATGCAGATATTTATGGGAAAGGAAGATGTGAAGAATTATTTGGACAGGTACTGACATCATCGTTGAGAGAAAAAATAATCCTTCAGTCAAAATGTTCTATCCGACCGGGAATAGCATTTGATTTTTCGAAAGAACATATTTTAAATTCCGTAGATGGCATTTTAAAACGTTTAAATACGGAGTATCTTGATATCTTATTATTACATCGTCCGGATGCTTTGATGGAACCAGAAGAAGTTGCAGATGCATTTCGTATATTAAAAGAAAGTGGAAAAGTACGTCATTTCGGAGTGAGCAATCAGACACCAATGCAGATGGAGCTTCTTAGTAAATATTGTGATGAGCCGTTACTTATCAACCAGCTGCAGCTTAGTATCGCACACTGTCCGATGATTAATTCCGGGATCAATGCAAATATGTATAATGATAGTGGAATCAATCGTGATGGAGGAGTTTTAGAATATTGCCGTTTAAAAGATATTACGATCCAGGCCTGGTCTCCGTTCCAATATGGTATGTTTGAAGGAATCTTTTTAGAAAATGAAAAATTTGCAGAATTAAACAAGGTAATTGATAATCTTGCAGAGAAGTATAATGTGACAAACAGTGCAATCGCTGTTGCATGGATATTGCGTCATCCGGCAGGAATCCAGACAATTGTCGGGACTACAAACAAAGACAGAATCGCACAGATCAGTAAAGCTTCAGAGATACGTCTGACAAGAGAAGAGTGGTATGCATTGTACATGGCAGCAGGAAATAAATTGCCGTAAATCTAAAAGAGAGAATTTTGCGCGTTCATGATTGAAAAATATAGTAAAATCCTATGACTTATGTTAGACTTTCGTTATAAGAATTTACATTATAAAAAATAGAAAAAAGAAATAACAGGAAGGCGGAGTAAAGAGATGAAATGTCCATATTGTGGTCATCCGGATACAAAGGTAATAGATTCCAGACCTGCAGAAGAGAATAATGCAATTCGAAGAAGGAGAGCCTGCGATGTCTGTGGAAAAAGATTTACAACTTATGAGAAAGTAGAGACGATTCCATTAATTGTAATCAAAAAAGATAATAACCGTGAACAGTATAATCGTACTAAAATTGAAAATGGTATACTTCATGCATGCTATAAACGTCCGGTGCCGGCAGAACGAATTAAAGAGACGGTAGATACAATCGAACTGGCAATCTTCAAACGAGAAGAAAAAGAAATACCAAGTCAGGAGATTGGTGAGATCGTAATGGAAAAATTAAAAGATCTCGATCCGGTTGCATATGTAAGATTCGCATCTGTGTATCGTCAGTTTAAAGATGTTAATACATTTATGGATGAGCTTAAGACGTTCTTAGAGTAATTCAATTGAGACGGACACATCAGGAAGGAGCAGTGATATTATGGGTGAAGTAAGAAAACATATTGTATTTCAAGGCAGGGTACAAGGTGTTGGATTTCGATATACCGCAAAGTATATGGCCCAGTCTCTTGGCTTAGTCGGATGGGTACAGAATGAATGGGACGGAACTGTTACAATGGAAGTACAGGGACGAGAAAATCTTATCAATAAATTGCTGGTCGGATTAAATCATGGGCGCTATATTGAAATCGAATGGATGGATGCGAAAGAGATTCCATTGGAAAAAGAATCTGGTTTTCGTGTGAGGTAGAAAGATATGCGTCAAAATGAAGCATTAGAGAAAAAAACACTTGGTCAAAAAACAGAAGACAGGCTGATGAAATATATCTTGGATCGTCCAATTCAAATCGGTGAGAAGATTCCGAATGAGTATGCACTTACAGAGTTGTTTGATGTAGGGCGAAGCACGATCAGAGAAGCCGTGAAAGGGCTGGTGTCAAGAGGGGTTTTGGAAGTCCGGCGAGGAGACGGAACTTATGTGATCAGTACCAGTTATATGGAAAATGATGTGCTGGGATTTGGCAGAATCCGAGATAAATATCAGCTTGCTTTGGATTTGCTTGAGGTTCGATTGATGATTGAACCAGAGGTTGTGACATGGGCATGCAAAAGAGCAACAGAGGAGCAGATTGATAAGGCAGAACAACTCTGTGACGAGATAGAAAAACTTTATAACCAGGGTGTGGATCATATTTATAAAGATATTGAATTTCATTGTTTTCTTGCCAAGTTAAGTGGAAATGTAGTAGTAGAACGATTATTGCCGGTTATAAATACAGCAGTAGTGACATTTGCAAACATCACATATCGTAGTTTGAAAAATGAAACACTCACAACACACAGGGCAATTGTGAAAGCATTGCGTACAAGAGATGCAGTAGGAGCAAGATGTGCAATGATCATGCATCTTACTTATAACAGACAGGTGATTATAGAATTGTTAGAAGAACGAAACAAAAATACATCTGATGTTTAAAAGAAAAGAAAAACGTATTATAAAGATTAATGGTGAAAATATACAAAAATAGTGCTGTTATTATTGTGAACAGCATTATTTTTTTGCACTTTTTGTGAAAAATAAAGTATATACATCATATGTATTGAAAGAAAAACAAGGGTTGTTATAATGAAGTCAAGTTCAGATAAGACGTCAGATTTGAAAAGCTGAAAAGGATATTTACAGAAGAAATTGATTGATGAAAATTAGAGGAGGAAGATGAAATGAGCGAATTTGTAGCATCACCGGAACGTTTGATCATAGGAGCGTTGCTTGGATTTGCAGTATTATTGTTTTTAATTATTAAAGTGAAGATTCAGCCATTTATAGCAATTATGTCATCAGCATTGATTATTGGACTGGCGGTTGGAATGCCATTTAACATGATAACAGATACGATTGCTGAGGGCGTGGGGACAACACTTCAGACAATAGCTATTTTGATTGGTTTAGGGTCCATGTTTGGAGCCATTTTACAGGTATCAGGCGGTGTAGAGGTTATTGCAGATACCTTGCTTAAAGTATTTGGTGAGAAAAAAGCACCGTGGGCACTTGGAATCACAGGATTAATTGTAGGAATGCCAGTGTTTTTTGAATCAGGATTATTGATTTTAATCCCTGTTGCATTTGGAATTGCAAGAAAAACAAAAAAATCGGTGTTCTGTTACTCAATTCCATTATTGGCAGGTCTGGCAATCGGACATGCATTTGTACCACCGACACCGGGACCTGTTCTTGTAGCGGAAATGTTAAATGTAGAACTTAGTTATGTAATCATGCTTGGAATTATTATTGGGATTCCTGCAATGATTTTAGCCGGACCAGTCTTTGGTAAATTTGCCGGAAATAAATTCCATTGTGAAGTACCGACATCTTATCTTGAAAACGAAAAAGAAGCACATGAGAAAGAAAATGGAAAAAGACCAAACTTCTTCTTGATTGTCAGTATTATTTTGTTACCACTGTTTTTGATTATTTTAAATACATTATCATCTGTGATTCCATTTATGAAACCGGTACAGCCTGTACTTGAGTTCTTAGGAACACCGGTAATCGCATTACTCTTATCTACAATTTGCGCAATGCTGTTTTTAGGATTACCTGGAGGATTCGGAATCACAGAAATTACAACAGTAATGACAAATTCATTACATTCTTGCGGAAATATCATTTTGTTAATTTCAGGTGGCGGAATGTTGAGATTTATTCTTCAGAATTCCGGCATTGGAGAAGTATTTGGAAATTTCGTAGGTTCTTTGCCATTACCAATGGTGTTGGTAGCATTCCTTGTAGCAGCGGTTGTAAGAATTTCTGTCGGTTCAGCAACAGTTTCAATGACGATGGCAGCAGGAATTATCGCATCTATGCCTATGGTAGCAAATTTAACACAGCTTCAGCTTGCTACACTTACAATCGCTATCGCAGCAGGAGGAACAGCGTTCAGTCATGTAAACGATTCTGGATTTTGGCTTTCAAAGTCATTATTTGAGGTAGATGAAAAAACAAATTTAAAAACTTGGACAGTAATGGAAACAATTGTTGGATTAGTTGGAATCGTAGGAGCTACAATTGTATGGTTTATTGTTTCATAGAAATCTTGTCGAAAAATTGTAACAGTTGATAATAGGAAAAATGGGTAGCAGAACAGAAATACCCAGGATAGGAGAATATATCATGGAATTAAAGAGTCAGGAAATGCGTAAATTAGCACCAGAGTTAGATCCTCTTCGTATTGGTACAGGTTGGAAAAAAGAGGATTTAGATAAAGTACAGGTAATGGTAGAAAGCACATATGGAGACAGCCATCCTGGAAGTGGTCATTTAAATATTTTAGTAGAAGAAGTAAGAGCGGGTGTTGCTGAAGAAGGTGGATTTGGAGCAAGATATTTCTGTACAGATATTTGTGATGGGGAAAGTCAGGGAACTGACGGAATCAATTATAGTCTGGCAAGCCGAGAGATGATTGCAAATATGATCGAGATCCATGCAAATGCAACACCATTTGATGCAGGTGTATATCTTTCAAGCTGTGATAAAGGAGTACCGGGAAATCTGATGGGCCTTGCACGCGTGAACATTCCGTCTGTTGTTGTTTTGGGAGGAACAATGAACGCAGGACCAGAGATGCTTACATTAGAGCAGCTTGGAATGTACAGTGCAAAATATGAACGTGGAGAGATTGATCAGGAAAAACTGGACTGGGCGAAATGTAATGCATGTCCAAGCTGCGGTGCATGTTCATTTATCGGAACTGCATCTACAATGCAGATTATGGCTGAGGCACTTGGACTGGCTTTGCCGGGAAGCGCATTGATGCCTGCAACCAGTCCGGATCTGCTTGCATTTGCAAGAGAGGCAGGACGTCAGGCTGTGAGACTGGCAACAATGGAACATATGCTTCCATCTGATATTGTGACGATGGATAGTTTTGAAAATGCAATTCTGGTTCACGCAGCAATTTCAGGAAGTACAAACTGCTTGTTGCATATTCCGGCAATCGCACATGAATTTGGAATTGAAATCACAGGAGATACATTTGACAGATTACATAGAAATGCAAGATATCTGTTAGATATCCGTCCGGCAGGAAAATGGCCGGCAGAGTGCTTCTATTATGCCGGTGGTGTGCCTGCAATCATGGAAGAAATCAAAGAACATCTGCATCTGGACGTTATGACTGTAACAGGCAAAACACTTGGAGAAAACCTTGAGAAATTAAAGAAGAATGGCTTTTACGAAAAATGTGATAAATGGTTGCAGGAATTTAACAAGCGTTACAATGTAAATGTAACAAAAGAGGACATTATCCGACCATATGATAAAGCAATCGGAACAGATGGAAGTATCGCCGTTCTTCGAGGAAACCTTGCACCGGAAGGCGCTGTAATTAAACACACAGCATGTCCAAAAGAAATGTTTAAATCCGTGCTTAGAGCAAGACCATTTGACAGCGAAGAAGAATGTCTGGATGCAGTATTAAAACACAAAGTACAAAAAGGAGACGCTGTATTTATCCGATATGAAGGACCAAAAGGAAGCGGAATGCCGGAAATGTTCTACACATCAGAAGCAATCAGCAGTGATGCAGAGCTTGGAAGAAGCATTGCATTGATTACAGATGGTAGATTTTCAGGTGCTTCTACAGGACCAGTAATCGGACATTGTAGTCCGGAAGCGGTTGAAGGCGGTCCGATTGCGCTTGTTGAAGAAGGCGACCTGATTGAAATTGATGTGATGGAGAGAAAACTTAACATTATCGGCGTCGCAGGGGAAAGAAAGACGATGGAAGAAATTGATGAGATTCTGAAAGAACGTCGCAAGAACTGGAAACCGAAAGAAATGAAATATAAAACAGGCGTCTTAAGAATGTTCAGCCAGCATGCAACAAGCCCTATGAAAGGTGCATACCTTGATTTTTAAATAAGAATTGTTTCTGAAGAAGATACTTTTGTGGATAAAAGAAAGGAAACGAATGAAATAGGTGGAGTCTATGAAAAAAATAAAAAAACATCGATTTATTACGATGGGGGAAATCTTACTTAGATTGACTCCCCCTGATTATGAGGAAATAAGACAGGCAAGCAGTTTTGATGTCAGATACGGAGGGAGTGAGGCGAATGTTGCCTTATCCCTCGCAAATTTAGGTGCTGATGCATCTTTCTTTACAATCGTTCCGGACAACAGTCTGGGTAAAAGTGCAATTCAAATGTTGAAAATGAATAATGTAAATTGTGAATCTGTGATTTATTCAACAGTAGAGGAAACACCGACGCATCGACTGGGAACATATTATTTGGAAGCCGGATATGGAATTCGTCCAAGTAAAGTCATTTATGACAGAAAAAACAGTGCAATCACAGAGTATGATTTTGGAAAAATTGATTTTGAAAACTTATTAGATGGTTACACTTGGTTTCATTTAAGTGGAATTACGCCTGCACTTGGAGAAAAATGTCAGGGCATCATTTTAAAATGCATGGAAATTGCAAAAGAAAAAGATATGGTAGTCAGCTTTGATGGAAACTTTAGAAGTACACTTTGGAGTTGGGAAGAGGCAAGAGCATTTTGTACGAAATGTCTTCCATATATAGATGTTTTGTTTGGGATTGAGCCATATCATTTATGGAAAGATGTGAATAACCATGAGCTGGGAGATGAAAAAGATGGATTATCTTTGCAGCCGAATCTGGAAGAACAAGATGAGGTGTTTCAGAAATTCTGTCAGCAGTATCCAAATTTAAAATGTATTGCAAGACATGTAAGATACGCGCATAGTTGCAGTGAAAACAGTCTGAAAGCATATTTATGGTTAGCTGGAAAGACTTACGAAAGCAATCAATTGCGTTTTCAGATTTTAGACCGTGTCGGCGGTGGGGATGCCTTTGTAAGTGGAATCATATATGCACTTATGAATGGATATTCGCCGGAAGATACAGCAAATTTTGGTGTCGCAGCAAGTGCTATAAAACATACAATCCATGGTGATGGTAATATTACAGATGATGTTTCGTTAATTAAACATGTGATGCAGATGAATTTCGATATTAAAAGATAATGTGAGAAAGGAAAAGTGAGAAATGAAAGAGTTATATGAGCAGTTTCATAAATTGGGTGTTGTGCCGGTAGTTGTGATAGATGAGGTAAAAGATGCAGCTCCACTTGCAAAAGCACTGGTAGAAGGCGGACTTCCTTGTGCAGAAGTTACGTTCCGTACAGAGGCGGCAGCAGAGTCCATTAAAGTAATGACACAGGCTTATCCGGAAATGTTAGTCGGAGCCGGTACAGTATTGACTACAGAACAGGTAGATGAAGCAGTAGCAGCTGGTGCAAAATTTATTGTAAGTCCAGGCTTTGATCCAGAAGTTGTAGATTACTGTCTTGCGAAAAACATCCCTATCCTTCCGGGATGTGTAACTCCGTCAGAAGTTGCGCAGGCAGTAAAACGTGGTTTAAAAGTTGTGAAATTCTTCCCGGCAGAACAAGCCGGCGGACTTGCTATGATCAAAGCAATGGCAGCTCCATATCATCAGTTAAAATTTATGCCGACAGGTGGAATCAATCCAAATAATTTAAAAGAATATCTTGCATTTGATAAGATACTCTGCTGTGGCGGAAGCTGGATGGTAAAAGGAGAACTTGTAAAATCAGGTAACTTTGAGAAAATCAAAGAGCTTACAAGAGAAGCGAAGGAGTTGGCCGGAGTTTATATTTAGTTCATTAGATAGCTATACGTTCCTTACAAAAAATTGATATAAGAATTTTTGCTCAGATTCCATGAGCTGGAGACACATAAGAGCGTAAATTTTTGCTAAAAGCAAATGAATTTGAACTCAAACTTGCTGCTACGCAGCTTCAAACATGTTTGTTCAAATTCATTAACACAAAAATTTACGCTCTTATGTGTCTCCAATGCTCACTCCATATTCGCTCGAATTTCTTATATCAATTTTTTGTAGACAATATATTGGCTCAAGTTGTGAAGTAAATAGCAACTTAAAGGATATTGGGAGGAGGAGTGCATAGTCTTTTTCTTGCTTGGGGCTGTCGTGAAATAAATAGCAACTTACTTCTTAATCGCCTGCTCCACCTGCTCAACTGGCATCTTCAAAAGAGAGGCAATTTTTTCGACATCCTTGATAGTATCATATAAATTTTTAATAATCTGTGTTGTAATTTGCTCGGTTACTTGCTCGGTTACTTGCTCGGTTACTTGCTCGGTCACTTGTTCAGTTACTTGCTTAGTTACTCGTTCTTCCTGTTCTTTAAATTCATCGGCCATCAATTCTCTTAATGCTTCGCACATACTTTCCTTTACCTCCTTTACTGCATTCCAATTAGCTCTTGTTATTACATTCATTGCAGCTTGATATAATTTTGAAGATTTATTCTTTTCATATTCTTTTAAAAGCGTTGTGATTTCTTCAGGTTTACTTACATCATTACGTAAACTTTGGAGCCAGCGGTTTTCATTTGGATTTAATTCTTTGGTTACTAACAATTGAATGGGAAATGGATCGCCTGTTATATAGTAGATGCCGGGTTCTATGCGAACTGTATCTAATTTACGAAAGTCTTTTAAATGTTGAATCATCTTTCTGGGATAATGGTTGCAAATAAATGTGATTGTTAATTCCTCAGGCGGAATTTTATACACTTCTTCTGTATCAGATTGGTAAAAGCAGCAATAACCATATACTTTGTAAAAATCATTGATAGTCAAATAATCATCCGGACTTTTGTATTCAACAATGTTATAGCGCCTGAAAATCCTTCCAATATTCTTATGGATAACTTCGTTTCCTGTTACTTTAATAATTAGCTCATCCATTTGCATTGGCTTTTTTGACAGTAGATGTTCGGAATCAAAAGTCAGTTTTTCTGCTTCATCTTTAAATTCAATTTGAATAGATGCATGAAATGCAGGGTGCCATTGGATGATATCTTTCGTACTTCCTTTCATTTAAGTCTCCTTTCATTATAGAGTTTTCAATTAACTAATGCAATGACAAAGAGACAATAAAAATAATTTGAAATTTTAGCAAGATTACTTTTTGTACTTCGTGTGACTGGCAACGATTAAGATGTCATTATAACATTAGTTTTTCAAATCGGATTATGTTTCGGAAATTGAAACCCGAGATGAGAGCCTATTGGCTTAGAAATATCCAGAGAAAAGAAATTCTCTGAAGATGTGCATTTACTATACCATGAATGAAAAGGAGTGTAAAGAAGAAATATAAAATTTGACAAACCATTTGCAGAATGCGTATAGTAGATATATTGAGATGTGAAATTATAAGAAAAATTACAATTAAAAGGAGTAAAAATCAAATGATACGATTCAACAATGACTACAATCAGGGAGCGCATCCTGCAATTTTATCAGCGCTTCAACGGACAAATGAGATTTCCTATGCCGGTTATGGTGAAGATGAGTGGTGTGAAGCGGCAAGAAAAGAAATCCGTAAATATCTAGGAGAAACAGACAATGAAATTTATTTCATGATTGGCGGAACACAGGTAAATTATACTGTTATTACAGCAGCACTTCGTCCGTACCAGAGTGTGATCAGTGCAGATTGCGGACATATAAATAACCATGAGGCAGGTTCGATTGAGCATACAGGACACAAAGTGCTTATTGTTCCGGCTGAAAATGGAAAATTAACAGCAAAATCAATCGCAGATGAGGCGGCAAAATACTATGAGCATGGAGAGGCTGAATATTTGACTCAGCCGAAGATGGTATTTCTTTCATCCCCATCAGAGTTTGGAACTACATATAAGAAAGAAGAATTGATGGAAATCCGTAAAGTGTGCGATAAATACGGAATGTATATGTATGTTGACGGAGCAAGAATGGGATATTGGCTTACTTCTGATGAATGTGATGTGACACTTGCCGATTTGGCCGATTTGGCAGACTTGTTTTACATAGGAGGAACAAAATGTGGTGCTTTGTTAGGAGAGGCACTTGTAATTATAAATCCTAAATTGAGAGATCACTTTAAGACATATATGAAGCAAAGCGGTGGAGTTTTAGCAAAAGGATGGCTTTTAGGTCTTCAGTTTTATGAATTATTTAAAGATGGTTTATATTTTGAAATTACAAAGAAGGCAAATAAATTTGCAATGATGATGAAAGCGGCTTTTGAAAAGGCTGGAATGTCATTTTATATTGAGAGTGGTACAAATCAGCAGTTTGCGATTTTGACAAAGGCACAGGCGGAGAAGCTGGCTGAAAAATTTGTGTTTGAATTCAGTCATAATGTGGATGAAGAACATGTGTGTGTGCGTTTCTGCACAAGCTGGAGTACGACAGAGGAGGATATAAAAACATTAGTAGATGAGTTAAATACAATGATTTAGCTTTATCTCAGTCGAGAAGACTCCTACCTCTTTCAGGTGGTGAGTAACAGCAAATTTGTTTCAGTGGGAGTCCAATCTCCGACTGAGATAAACGCTCCGCGAGGATGCGCAGTGATTCTGTAAAGAATGTGTCAGCTTACGCTGACCAGAATCACGCGCCAAGTCTCGCGGCTGCTCGACTTAAATCTTATCATTCGGAAAATTTTGTGTTATACTTTTTAAAGAAATTATGTTTGGGGTGTCCCAGCATCTTTTACGAATTAAGAAATGGAGAAAAGATTATGTCATTAGAGAAAAATTTAGCATATATTGGAGAGCAGCTAAAATCACTTACAGCAATTGCCAGTCCGACAGGATTTACAAAAAAAGCAACAGAATATCTTTGCGAACAGTTTCAGAAGATGGGGTATGAGCCAGAATTATCTAATAAAGGAAATATAAATGTAGTACTTGGAGGCGAAGGAAGTCCTCTGGTTTTGACAGCACACTTAGATACGCTTGGAGCAATGGTTCGTTCAATCAAGGAGAACGGTCGTCTCCGTCCAACTACACTTGGAGGACATCAGTGGAACACAGCAGACGGTGAAAACTGTATGGTATTTACGCGTGATGGGAAAATGTACACAGGTGTTGTTTTAAATACAGAACCATCAGCACATGTTGCAGATGAAAATATCGAAAGAAAAGAAGAAAACATGGAAATTCTTCTGGATGAAAATGTAAATGATAAAGCAGGGGTGAAAGCTCTTGGAATCCAGGTTGGGGATATTATTGCAATGGATCCACGTACAGTTATTACAGAAAGTGGTTATATTAAAAGCCGTTTCCTGGATGATAAGCTTTCCGTGGCAATACTTCTTGGAATTGCACGTGCAATAAAAGAAGAGGGGTGGAAATTAAACCGCAAGGTTTCATTGCTTTTTACAGTATATGAAGAAGTAGGACATGGCGGAAGCTTTATTCCGGCTGACACAGAAGAGATGATTTCTGTAGATATGGGATGTGTTGGGGCAGACCTTGAATGTACAGAGCGTATGGTATCAATCTGTGCAAAAGATTCACGTGGTCCTTATAACTACGATCTGGTCACTACATTATCAGAAATTGCAAAAGAAGAAGGACTGGATTATGCAATCGATGTTTATCCACACTATGGTTCAGATGTAGAGGCTGCACTTGCAGGAGGATATGATATCCGTCATGGTCTTATCGGACCGGGGGTATATGCTTCGCATAATTATGAGCGTTCTCATATGGATGGAGTTATGAATTCCTACAAGTTGCTTGAAAAATATTTGACGAGATAGAGGGAGTGCTATTTAGTTTACTGGGGGGATACATTCCTCACAAAAAATTGATATAAGAATTCTTGCTCAGATTCCATGAGCGGGAGACACATAAGAGCGTAAATTTTTGCTAAAAGCAAATGAATTTGAACTCAAACTTGCTGCTGCGCAGCTTCAAACACGTTCATTCAAATTCATTAACGCAAGAATTTACGCTCTAAGTGTCACCAACGCTCATTTCATATTCGCTCGAATTTCTTATATCAATTTTTTTGTAAGTCATGTATCGGCTCAGTTCATGAAGTAAAAAGAATGCAAAGGGTATTTAGAAAAGGTGTCTGCGCTAAAGAATTTTCGGGGATTGAAGATGCAAAATTTTGATGGGGAGTATCCGCAAGTTTTAGAAAAAGCAAGATGTAGATGCAATTGTACATGACAGGCAGGATTAAAAGTATCTGCAAGTTCGAAGAAAAGCAAGTTGCAGATGTATTGATTCCCAAAAGAGCATCTGCAACAATGAATATCAAGGCAGTGCAGATACATCAGTTGTCAAAAAAGCATCTGCGACAGTAAATAAACTCAGGATGTAGATACATCAGATCCCAGAAAAGTAAATCCTTCATCATTCCACCTATTTCAATCACGGTACACCTCCAAGCAAGAAAAGACTATGCAATCCAGCGAATTGGAGTCGGGCTTGCCCGATGAAGCTGAGCAGGAGTGCATAGTCTTTTTCTTGCTTAGAGGCCGTCGTGAATTAAATAGCAATTAAGCAAGAATTTCCTCTGCCAGTTTTTCCATTGCTTCAACATCAGCATCTTTCATAGTAGATTTAATTGTAACAGTCTGCTCGCAGATAGCTACATTTTTAAATGTCTCAACAATACCTTTCATTGTTTTGGCAGCAGATGGTGCCCAAGAACCGTTCTCAATGATTCCGACCTTACGATTCTGATATGTTTTGTGTGACAGGCGATTTAAGAAGTCTTCCATAGGAGGGAAAACACCTGCATCATAAGATGAAGCAGCAAGAATCAGCTTGTCATAACGGAATGCATCTTCAATTGCTTCAGCCATATCGTCTCTTGTTAAATCAGTAAAAGCAACTTTTTTAGCACCTTTTGCTTTTAAAATCTCAACCATTTTTTCAGCAGCTTTTTTTGTATTGCCATGGATAGAAGCACATGCTACAAGTACTCCGTCATCTTCAGCTTTATAACTGCTCCATGTATTATATTTATCCAGATAGTAACCGAGATCTTCTTTAAGAATTGGTCCATGCAATGGACAGATTGTCTCGATATCAAGTGTTGCAGCTTTTTTAAGTAAAGTCTGAACAGGTGCTCCGTATTTTCCAACGATATTAAAGTAATATCTTCTTGCCTCACATGTCCAGTCTTCATCAGTTGAAAGAGCACCAAATTTACCAAATGCATCAGCAGAGAAGAGAACTTTCTCAGTAGCTTCATATCCTACCATAACTTCAGGCCAGTGAACCATTGGTGCCATAAAGAACTGTAATTTGTGAGCACCTAGTTCTAATGTCTCACCTTCTTTTACAACAACACAGCGCTCATCTAATTTTGCAATGTCAAAGAACTGAGGAAGCATAGCTTTAGCTTTGGCACTGAGAACCAGTTTAGCTGCTGGATATTTTTCAGTAAACAACTGAATATTGGCAGAGTGGTCAGGCTCCAGATGAGAAATTACAAGATAATCTGGTGTGCGTCCAGCAAGCTCTCTATCGAGATTTTCAAACCATTCTGTTGTTTTTCTTGCATCGACAGTATCCATAACTGCAATTTTATCATCAAGGATGATATAAGAATTATAAGAAACGCCATTTGGGATGATGTACTGACTTTCAAATAAGTCAAGAGTTGTATCATCTACTCCGATATATTTAATAGAATCTGAAATTGTAACATTACTCATGATTGATTTCCTCCTAAAATGAATTCTTAAATACTACATCAGTATAACATATTAGGTAGCAAGGGTAAACCATAAGTAAGAATTGTAAGAATGAGAGTCTAGCTTCATATGCAGATTCGAAAAATCAAGTCGTTCACGATTGAAAATGACCTGAAAATATGATAAAATCGAAGAGAATTTTATCTTAGTCGAGAAGACTCCCACCTTTTAAAGTGGCGAGTAATAGTAAATTTGTCTCAGTGGGAGTCCAATCTCCGACTGAGATAAACGCTCCGCGAGGATGCGTAGTGATTCTGATAGAAATAAAAAATATAATAACGTATGTATAAAACGAGGAGGAAAATAAAAATGGAAGCATATAAGAGCGAATTTATTAATTTTATGGTAGAAAGTGATGTATTAAAATTTGGTGATTTCACATTAAAAAGCGGAAGAAAATCACCATTTTTCATGAATGCGGGAGCATATGTGACAGGTTCACAGTTAAAGAGACTTGGAGAGTATTATGCAAAAGCAATCCATGACAAATATGGAGATGATTTTGATGTATTATTCGGACCTGCTTATAAAGGAATTCCGCTTGGAGTAGTAACAGCAATCGCTTACAGTGAATTATACGGAAAAGAAGTGCGTTATTGTTCTGACCGTAAAGAAGAAAAGAATCATGGCGCAGATAAGGGAAGCTTTCTGGGAAGCAAGCTGAAAGACGGAGACCGTGTTATTATGATCGAAGATGTTACAACATCAGGTAAGTCTATGGAAGAGACTGTACCAAAGGTAAAAGGTGCAGCTGATGTTACAATCGTTGGACTGATTGTGTCTTTGAACCGTATGGAAGTTGGAAAAGGCGGAGAAAAATGTGCGTTAGATGAAATTAAAGACTTATACGGATTTGAGACAGCTGCAATTGTAGATATGGCTGAAGTCGTTGAGTGTTTATATAATAAAGAAGTAAACGGAAAAGTTGTGATCGATGATACAATAAAAGCAGCAATCGACGCATATTATGAACAGTATGGTGTAAAATAATTGTTACTGTTCACTCCCATGTCAATCACTACGCTGATCGGCACGGAGGATGCACGTTTTATGGATATATGTGGATAACTGTTTTGGAGGATTTTCATGGAGAGAATATATAAGACTATGACAACAACAGGAGCAGGAAGTGTTGCTCTTGGTATTGTTGTATTGGTAACAGGGATTGCAACAGGAGTTGTGGCAATCGTGAATGGAGCAAGATTGCTTAAAGACAGAAAACGGATTATATTCTAAGCAAGATTTTATATGGGTGAGTGGAGAGAAGCGGATTGTATAATCCGCTTTTTTCCGAAAAATAATAAAGTAAGGGTGCAGTATTTTGAAAAAAAGAAAGGCAACAAGAATCCGTGCTTTAGGAAAAGTTTTATTTATATTGTATGTTTTATTTCTGATATATTTTTTGCTTTTCTCAGATTGGTATGGAAGGACTGGTATCGCAGATGAATACCAGTATAATTTTCAATTATTTAAAGAGATAAAACGATTTTGGGAGTATCGAAAAGAATTAGGATTTTTTGCAGTATTTACAAATTTATGTGGAAATGTGTTGATATTTGTTCCATATGGTTTTTTTATTGCAGTGGCAAGCAGATTTCGAGGCTTTTTTAAGACAGTTTGTTCAGGATGTCTGCTGAGTCTGGGCGTTGAAGTATTCCAGCTTTTTACAAAAGTCGGCAGCTTCGATGTGGATGATCTGTTTTTGAATACTGTAGGATGTGCGGTGGGATATATTTTGTTTGTGATATGTAATGGAATTAGGAGAAAGCACGATGGGCAGTAATAAAAAACAACAAAAGCGCAAGATGGAAAAAGAATTGAAGAATTATGGAAAATATGGACAAATGCAGATTAAACATTCTCATATGGGGATTGGGTCCTGTGCATACGCACTGGGGGCAACAATTGTAATTTTCGTAGCAATACTGCTTGCTTATTTAAAGCACGGAGAGTCAGCAGGCTATGTAGGAGGAATAGGGATTCTGGCAGTTGGATTATCTATTTTTGGAATACAGGCAGGTTCGAAAGGTCTTAAGGAAAGAGAACGTAAGTACATTACTTGCAGAGTTGGAATTGTATGTAATATTTTAATCTTAATTTTTTTAATTGTGATATTTGTAGGAGGAATACGATAGATGGCAGAGATGATGTGGCAGACAGAAAGAAATGAGATGTGTGCAGAACGCCATGAACTTTCTGTAGAACGTTTAAATCAGATAATGATAGAAGAAGGCATTACCAAGCCATATGTGGCATATTTTCAGGAGATGGCAGCATTTCTTTTAGAATTAGAAGCAGTGAGGATAAAGATTGCGGATGGTTCATGGGATAATCTGGAATTGCAGGAGATGAAGGAACTGAATACACTTTTGTATTCGGACGTATTGCCTGTAAAATATGAGAAAAGTTATGCAAATCCGACCTTTGCAGTACAGGAGTTAGGAGAGACATTCGGACAGTTGCTTAGTATGTTATATGCAGAGCTTAGAAGTGGAATTGCATATGCATTTGAAAACAGAAAAGATTATCTTACAATACTGAATGAACTTCTGATAGAAGTATATACTTGCTTTGAAGAGGAAGTGCCGGAGTTTAAAACAGTAAAAGAAATAATATACTGGTATGCAAGTGATTATTGTGATGTATTTCTTGCTGACCGTATTGAGGAACAGCTTATTCCGGAACTTTCTATTGCAACAGAATGGATTATGGAAGCAGACCTTGATGACGAGAGATATCTCTATCGTTTTGGAGAATATATTACGGAAAATGAGATTGGAACAGCAAGACATTTGGCGAATCTTTCAGATGAAGTGCTTCAAAAGATGGCGGATGTTTACACAGAAGGATATCGCATTGGTTTTATAAATACTGGAAAAGATTTATCTAAGAAGGCAGTGGTAGATCTTCGTTATTGTCTTGGTTTTGAACGTGTAGTTAAAATTGCAATAGAGAATTTTAGAAAAATGGGATTAGAGCCGGCAATATATCGTGCAGCTTCCAGTGTTATCACAAGAAAAGAGCAATTTAAGATTGGCTACTATGGAGCAATCGCAAATCCGCAGTATGATTATGATCATCGTTCAGATCAGGCTTTGTTTATGGATAAGCGTTATGTTGAAAGAAAACTTGATATATTGAAAAACACTTATGAGAAAAATAAGGATCAGGCAGCTTTGATGGGTGGTCCGGCTGTGATGGAGATATTTGGAGAAAAACCATTTTCACCGGATAGTAAACAGGAAAACCTGACATATGATGAGGCACAAAGAGAGCTTACTTTATTATATACAAGTAAGTCAGGCCAGTTGACAAATCAGTATATTAAGGGCGAAGAAAGAAGCTTTACAATTGTTGCATATCCAATTCCGGAGATTGGAGAACAGTACAAAGAAATTTTTGATGAAGTGATCAAGATCAATACATTGGATGCAAACTTATACGAGAAAGTACAGCAGACAATGATCGATGCACTGGATCAGGGAGAAGCTGTGCGTATTCTTGGAAAAGGTGAGAATAAGACAGATTTGACAGTACAATTGTATAAATTAAACAATCCTGAGAAAGAAACTATTTTTGAAAATTGTGTTGCAGATGTCAATATTCCGGTAGGAGAAGTGTTTACTTCGCCGGTTTTGGAAGGAACAAATGGAACTTTGCATGTAAGCAAAGTATTTTTAGAAGGACTTCAGTATTGTAATCTGGAGATACAGTTTAAAGATGGAATGATTGAATCTTATACTTGCAGTAATTTTGAAAACGAAGAAGAAAATAAAAAATATATTTACGATAATATTTTACACAATCATCCAACGCTGCCAATCGGTGAATTTGCAATCGGGACGAATACGACAGCATATGTAGCAGGTAAAAAATATAACATTGAGGACAAGATGCCAATTTTGATCGCAGAGAAAACAGGACCTCATTTCGCAGTGGGAGATACCTGCTATAGTTGGAGTGAAGATATTAAAGTATATAATCCAAACGGAAAAGAAATTGTTGCAAGAGACAATTCCGTATCCATATTAAGAAAGGAAGATATAGAGAAAGCATATTATCAATGTCATACAGATATAACCATACCTTATGAAGAGTTAGAAGAAATTAGTGTATTAACAAAAGATGGGAAAAATATTATACTATTGAAGGACGGAAGGTTTGTATTACCGGGTACGGAAGTACTTAATAAGCCTTTGGACGAGTATGATGGACAATAAAAATAAGTAAAGTTGTCCAAGCAAACAAAAAAATTGTACAAAATGGATACAATACTTTAAATAAGGAAGGTGGATGTAACATGCCAAAAGTAGGAATCGTAATGGGTAGTGACTCGGATCTTAAAGTGATGAGCAAAGCTGCAAAAACATTAGAGAAATTTGGAATTGATTATGAGATGACGATCATCTCTGCACACAGAGAGCCAGATGTATTTTTTGAGTGGGCAAAAGGCGCAGAAGACAGGGGCGTGAAAGTAATCATTGCAGGAGCAGGCATGGCAGCACATCTACCAGGAATGTGCGCAGCATTATTCCCGATGCCGGTTGTCGGAGTACCTCTCTCAGGCAGCAAGCTTGACGGAATGGATGCTGTGTTTTCTATTATGCAGATGCCACCGGGAGTACCGGTTGCGACAGTTGCAATTGATGGTGGAATGAATGCTGCAATCATGGCAGCAAAGATTCTGGCAGTTTCAGATGCAGAATTACTTGAAAAATTAAAAGCATATACAGTTGAGATGAAAGAGGCAGTACAGGCAAAAGCAGCAAGACTGGATGAAGTTGGATACGAAGCATATTAAAAAGGAGAATGGTTATGGATTACAAGAAGGCAGGCGTAGATATCGAAGCAGGTTATAAATCAGTAGAGTTGATGAAAGAGCATGTAAAGAGAACAATGAGAGAAGAAGTTCTCGGCGGACTCGGTGGTTTTTCAGGAGCATTTTCATTGAAAAAGATTAAAGAAATGGAAGATCCTGTTTTATTGTCAGGAACTGACGGATGTGGAACAAAAGTAAAACTTGCCATGATCATGGATAAGCATGATACAATCGGAATTGATGCAGTTGCTATGTGTGTCAATGATATTGCGTGTGCAGGAGGAGAACCATTATTCTTCCTGGATTACATTGCATGTGGAAAAAACTATCCGGAAAAGATTGCAGCAATCGTAAGCGGCGTTGCAGAAGGATGTGTACAGTCAGACGCAGCATTAATCGGTGGAGAGACAGCGGAACATCCAGGACTTATGCCGGAAGATGAGTATGATCTTGCAGGATTTTCTGTAGGTGTCTGTGACCGTAAGGATATGATCACAGGAGAAAATTTAAAAGACGGAGATGTCCTGATTGGTATGGCTTCATCAGGTGTACACAGCAATGGATTTTCACTTGTTCGTAAAGTATTTGATATGACAAAAGAATCACTTGATACATATTATGACGAGCTTGGAAAAACTCTTGGCGAGGCACTTCTTGCTCCAACAAGAATTTATGTACAGGCATTAAAGAGCATTAAAAAAGCAGGTGTAACAGTAAAAGCATGCAGCCACATCACAGGAGGCGGTTTCTATGAAAACATTCCTCGTATGCTGATCGATGGAGTTCATGCAGTAGTTGAGAAAAATAGTTATCCAGTACCTCCGATCTTTGGCTTGATGGCAAAAGAGGGAGAGATTGATGAGCAGATGATGTATAACACATTTAATATGGGACTTGGAATGATCGTAGCTGTAGATCCGGCTGATGTTGATAAGACAATGGAAGCAATCAAAGCTGCAGGAGATCAGCCATATGTAGTTGGCCATATTGAAGCAGGCGAAAAAGGAGTAACATTATGCTAAGAGTATTAGTATGTGTTTCCGGTGGCGGCACTAATCTGCAGGCAATTATAGATGGAGTGGAAGCAGGAACAATTACAAATACAGAAATTGTAGGCGTGATCAGCAATAATAAAAATGCATTTGCACTTGAACGTGCTAAAAAGCATGGAATTTCGGCAGAATGTATTTCGCCGAAAGATTATGAAAGCAGAGATATATTTAATAAACAATTTTTGGAGCGTGTAAATGCATACAAACCGGATTTGATCGTGCTTGCAGGTTTTCTTGTGGTAATCCCACCAGAGATGATCGCAGAATACCGCAATCGTATGATTAATATTCACCCATCTTTGATCCCGGCATTTTGCGGAACAGGATATTATGGATTGAAAGTACATGAGGCTGCATTGAAACGAGGAGTGAAGGTGGTTGGTGCGACAGTTCATTTTGTAGATGAGGGAACAGATACAGGTCCGATTATTTTACAAAAAGCGGTTGAAGTGCAAAACGGCGATACTCCGGAGATATTGCAGAAGCGTGTGATGGAACAGGCGGAATGGAAGATTATGCCAGAGGCAATTGACCTTATTGCAAATGGAAAAGTCACAGTAGAAGATGGAAGAACTGTGATTTGTGATTAGGAGGAAACAATGAAAGTATTAATAGTAGGAAGCGGCGGAAGAGAACATGCAATTGCTATGAGCGCTGCAAAGAGCTCAAAAGTAGATAAAATGTATTGTGCACCGGGAAATGCAGGTATTGCAGAATATGCAGAGTGCGTTGCAATCGGTGCGATGGAATTTGATAAATTAGTTGCATTTGCAAAAGAAAAAGAAATCGATCTGGTAATCGTCGGAATGGATGATCCATTGGTTGGAGGTCTTGTAGACGAGTTAGAAGCAGCTGGAATTCGTACATTCGGACCTCGTAAGAATGCAGCAATTTTGGAAGGATCAAAAGCATTTTCAAAAGATCTTATGAAGAAATATGATATCCCTACAGCAGGATATGAAAATTTTACAGATCCAGAAGCTGCAATTGCTTATCTGGAAACAGCAAAATTTCCAATCGTATTGAAAGCAGATGGGCTTGCACTTGGTAAAGGTGTTTTGATCTGTCAGAATCTTGAAGAGGCAAAAGAAGGCGTGAAGACCATTATGCTGGACAAAAAATTTGGTACAGCGGGAAATGAGATGGTTATCGAGGAATTTATGACAGGTCGTGAAGTATCTGTACTTTCATTTGTCGATGGTAAAACAATTAAGACAATGACTTCAGCACAGGATCACAAACGTGCCGGAGACGGAGATACAGGATTAAATACAGGTGGAATGGGAACATTCTCGCCAAGTCCGTTCTATACAAAAGAGGTAGAAGAATTCTGTAATAAATATATTTATCAGAAGACAGTAGATGCGATGGCGGCAGAAGGAAGAGAATTTAAAGGAATTATTTTCTTTGGATTGATGCTGACAGAGGACGGTCCAAAGGTGCTGGAATATAATGCACGTTTTGGAGACCCGGAAGCACAGGTTGTACTGCCAAGAATGAAAAATGATTTGATTGAAGTGGCAGAAGCTTGTATTGATGGAACTTTAGATCAGGTAGATCTACAGTTTGAAGATAATGCTGCTGTCTGTGTAGTGCTTGCATCAGAAGGCTATCCTGTTTCATATGAAAAAGGATTCCCAATCAGTGGTCTGGATGAATTCAACAAACATGAAGGATATTATTGCTTCCATGCCGGAACAAAATTTGATGGGGATCATATTGTCACAAATGGAGGTCGTGTCCTTGGTGTGACAGCAAAAGGAAAAGATCTCAAAGAGGCAAGAGCAAATGCTTATGCTGCAACAGAATGGGTGCAGTTTAAGAATAAGTATATGCGGCATGATATTGGAAAGGCAATTGATGAGGCGTGATTGCGGTTTAATTCATTAAGTAGCGATAAGCGTTCCTGAGAGAAAATATTGGATATGAATTTCTGCTCAGACTCCGTCAGCGGGAAATACATAAAGGTCAGAATTATTACTAAAAACAGAGCTTAGAAACTAGCAACTCGGGCTGTGCCCTCAAACAGCAAGTTTCTAAGCTCTAACGTAAAATTCTGGCCTTTTAGTATTTCCAATCGCTTCCTTTGTATTCGCAGAAATTCATATCCAATATTTTTTCTCAGTACGTTATCGTATGCTTAATGAATGAAAGAGTAGAACTTTGCTGGGAAAGCGTTGTGGATATAATTTTTGTGGGGAGGTATCTGCAACAGTATATGAACCTAGGATATAGATACATCAGACACCAGAAAAGTAAATCTTCTCATCGTTCCACATCTTTCAATCACGATACATCACAAAGCAAGAAAAAGACTATGCAATCCAGCGAATTGGAGTCGGGCTTGCCCGACGAAGCTGAGCAGGAGTGCATAGTCTTTCTTTTCTTGCTTGGGGCTGTCATGAACTAAATAGTAATTGTGCAATATGATTATTTCAAAAGTATAAACTTTATAAATTTTATATAAAACGCTTCTTGACTCTACCGAGGTAAATCGGTAAAATAAACACTATTAAAAATAGAATTTAGATAGGAAGAAGGAGAGATTATGAATGGAATTATAATGATGGTTATCGCCATCGTTGTATTAGGAGGAGGATATCTTTTCTATGGAAAGTACCTCGAGAAAAAATGGGGAATTGACCCGAATGCGAAAACTCCTGCTTATGAGATGGAAGATGGAGTAGATTATGTGCCAGCAGATACAAATATTGTATTTGGTCATCAATTCGCTTCAATCGCAGGTGCAGGTCCAATCAACGGACCAATTCAGGCAGCAATGTTTGGATGGCTTCCAGTACTTTTATGGGTACTGATCGGTGGTGTATTTTTTGGTGCAGTACAGGATTTTGCATCAATGTATGCATCTGTAAAGAATAAAGGACGTACAATTGGTTTTATTATTGAAGAATACATTGGTAAAACAGGAAAGAAACTGTTCTTATTATTCTGCTGGTTATTCTGTATCCTTGTAGTTGCAGCTTTTGCAGATGTAGTTGCAGGAACATTTAATGGGTTTGTAGCAGACGAAGCAGGCACTATAACTAAAGTTGCAGCAAATGGTGCAGTAGCAACAACATCCATGATTTTTATTTTAGAAGCAGTTGCTCTTGGATTCATTTTGAAATATGGTAAATTGAATAAATGGGTTAATACAGCAATAGCAATTATTATGCTTGTCGCAGCAGTTGCTCTTGGACTGAATTTCCCAATGTATCTGACAAGAGAGACTTGGCATATTTTGATTTTCATTTACATTTTGATTGCCAGCGTTGCCCCTGTAACAATGTTGCTTCAGCCACGTGATTACTTGAACAGTTATTTGTTGATATTCATGATTCTGGCAGCAATTGTAGGTGTATTCGTAGCAAATCCATCATGTAACTTGAAAGCTTTCACAAGCTTCAATGTAGATGGAAGCTATATGTTCCCAATTTTATTTGTAACAATTGCATGTGGAGCTGTATCTGGATTCCATTCACTGGTATCTTCAGGAACTGCTTCAAAACAGATTAAAAATGAGAAAAATATGCTTCCTGTATCTTATGGTGCTATGCTTATGGAAAGTATGCTGGCTGTAATCGCATTGATCGCAGTTGCATCTTTCGCAGATGGAGAGGCAGCAGCACAGGGACTTACAACACAGCCACAGATTTTTGCAGGTGCGATTGCAAACTTCCTTGATGTGATTGGATTACCACATAGTCTGGTATTTACATTGATCAACCTTTCTGTATCAGCTTTTGCACTGACATCTCTTGATTCAGTTGCACGTATCGGAAGACTTTCGTTCCAGGAATTCTTCATCGATGAAGATACAGATATGAAGAATCTTTCACCATTTATGAAAGTGGTAACAAACAAATACTTCTCAACAATTATTACACTGGTACTTGCATATTTGCTTGCAAAAGTTGGTTATGCAGAGATTTGGCCATTGTTTGGTTCTGCAAACCAGTTGTTATCAGTACTTGCATTAATAGCTTGTGCAGTATTTTTGAAAAAGACAAAACGCCAGGGTGCTATGCTTTGGATTCCAATGGTATTCATGATGGCAGTAACATTTACAGCACTTGGAATGACAATCTACAAATTAAGTGGACAGTTCGTTGCAACAGGGCTCAGTTTTGGAAACACATTGCAGTTAATCTTTGCAGTATTGCTCTTATTGCTTGGTGTGATTGTAGCAATCCAGGGTATTAAGAAATTGACAGAGAAATAAATTCGGATTAAAAATGTTAGAAAAATAAAATAGCGATTTATAGAATCGTTCTAGAGGAATAGATAATTGACTTCTTAATTTAACTTATATGATTAAGAAGTTCGATTATCTATTTTTTTATCTCAGTCGAGAAGACTCACTACTTGAAAGAGGTGGGAGTCTTCTCGACTTGAAATAGGAAAGTGCTTTCCTAATATATAAAAACGTATCGGAAGTATAAAAAAATTGTGAACATATGCTTTGCTCAACAAAAATATGATACAATACAAATATATATAAATATGTTCGTATTGTAATATTTTTGAACGATAATACACAGAAAGGAAATAATTGTATGGCAGGTTTTGTGCAGTTAAAAGACATTACAAAAGTATATAAGATGGGCGAAGTGGAGATACGTGCAGTGGATGGTATCTCATTTGAAATTGAAAAGGGAGAATTTGTAGTAATCGTGGGACCAAGTGGAGCCGGTAAGACAACTGTCTTGAATATTCTTGGGGGAATGGATACGGCATCTAGTGGACGGATTTTGGTAGATGGAGCGAATATTACAGGGTATAATGAGCGTCAGCTCACTTCATATCGAAGAGATGATATTGGATTTGTATTTCAGTTTTATAATCTGGTTCCGAATCTGACTGCAAAGGAGAATGTAGAGCTTGCACTTCAGATTTGTAAGGATCCACTGGATGCAAAGCAGGTATTATGCGAAGTTGGTCTGGGAGACAGACTGGATAATTTCCCGGCTCAGCTTTCCGGCGGAGAACAGCAGCGGGTATCAATTGCAAGAGCACTGGCGAAAAATCCAAAATTATTATTATGCGACGAGCCGACGGGAGCTTTGGATTATAATACAGGTAAGGCAATTTTAAAATTACTGCAGGATATGTGCAGAGAGAAAGGAATGACAGTGATCGTTATTACACACAACTCTGCACTGGCGCCAATGGCAGATCGTCTGATCAAAATTAAAAATGGAAAAGTCTCTTCTATGATAACGAATGAGAATCCAGTTTCAATTGATGAGATCGAATGGTAAAACAATAAAAGATGGAGAACAAGGATGAGTAAAAAAGCACTTAGAAAAGATTTTTATATGGAAATCCGAAAAAGTATGGGACGATTTCTGTCAATTTTCTTTATCGTTGCAATCGGAGTTGCATTTTTCTCAGGAATCCGATCTTCGGAGCCGGATATGCGATTGTCAGGGGATGCATATTTTGATGAGAAAAATCTTATGGATCTGCAAATAATCAGTACACTGGGGCTTACTCAGGATGATGTGGATGCCATCTGCCAGGTGAAGGGTATAAAAGACGTAGAAGCCGGATACTCAACGGATGTACTTTGCAAGTCGGGAGACAGCCAGAAGGTTGTGCATATCATGTCACTGCTTCCAACAATGAATCAGGTTACTGTTGAGGAAGGCAGATTGCCAAAGGATACAAACGAATGTGTTCTGGATATTGATTATTATGAAGCAAATGGATACAAAATCGGGGATGAGATTACATTTTCTTCAGGAACAAAAGATGCGATTACCGATTCATTAAAATATGACACATATAAAATTGTTGGAACAGTAAGCAGTCCGACATATGTGTCTTTTGGTCGTGGGAATACGACAATTGGAACAGGAACAATCAATGGATTTGCCTGTGTATTGGAAGAGAGCTTTAATATGGATGCATATTCAGAAATTTATGCAACTGTGGAGGGAGCTAAGAAGTTAACAGCATTTACAAAAGA
This sequence comes from Mediterraneibacter sp. NSJ-151, assembly GCF_022487435.1. Taxonomy (NCBI): domain Bacteria; kingdom Bacillati; phylum Bacillota; class Clostridia; order Lachnospirales; family Lachnospiraceae; genus Mediterraneibacter; species Mediterraneibacter sp. NSJ-151. The sequence continues at coordinate 29,746 of NZ_JAKVPP010000009.1, forward strand.
ATATGATAATCGTGTAGATGAAGTTGAGAAGCGAATTGAGAAGATTAAGACAGAAAGAGAAGATGCAAGATATGAAGAAGTGTTAGATGAGGCAGAAACAAGAATGCAGCTGATGATGGCACAGACGTATCAGGTATTTATGAATGGTCAGGATGGATTGAAAAGTCTGGACGATGAGATGAGTCAGATTCCGAAGGCTAAATGGTATATTTATGACAGAGAGCATCTGGTAGAATACAGCGGTTATGGAGAAAATGCAGACCGTATGCGGGCTATCGGAAAGGTATTTCCGGTACTGTTCTTTTTGATGGCAGCACTTATCAGTCTGACAACGATGACACGTATGGTAGAAGAACAGCGGACGTTAATCGGAACGATGAAAGCACTGGGCTATTCGAAAGCTTCCATAGCGGGAAAATATATTGGATATGCATCGCTTGCAACAATCCTTGGATGTGTTTTCGGGGCATTGTTTGGAGAAAAAGTATTTCCGTATATTATTATCAAAGCGTATGGAATTATATATACGCATGTTCCGAATATTGAAGTTCCGTACAATTTGTATTATGCAGGAGTTGCATCAGCTGCAGCCGTATTTTGTGTACTTTTTGCAACAGTTACATCCTGTTATAAAGAGCTGCGAGAACAGGCAGCACAATTGATGCGTCCGCCGGCTCCAAAACAGGGAAAGAGGGTTCTGTTAGAAAGAATCCCATTTATATGGAAGCGTTTAAGTTTTACTTGGAAATCAACGGTCCGGAATCTGGTTCGTTATAAGAAGAGATTCTTTATGACATTGTTTGGAATCGGAGGCTGTATGGCGCTTCTATTGTTTGGATTTGGTCTGCATGATTCGATTGTAAATATCGGAATATTGCAGTACGAGGATCTGCAACTGTTTGATGCCGATCTAATTTTGAATGAAGAAGCGACAGATACCGCAAAGCAAGAGATTACAGACAGTCTGAAAAGTGATGGCCGGATCAAACATATTACACAGGCTTTGCAGCAACAAGTAACAATTAAGAAGGATGATACAGAAAAGGAAGTATATCTTACAGTGTTTGAGCCGGGAGAAGAGAATGATTCGCTGTTTGTCTATCAGAATCGTGTGACAAAAGAGCAATATAAATTGACAGATGACGGTGTGATACTGACAGAAAAAATCGCAGATAAGCTGGGAGTAAAACCAGGTGATTCATTTACAATTGAAAAGTCGGGCGAAGAAGATGTGACAGTGACGGTATCAGCAATATGTGAGAATTATATGCGGCATTATATGTATATGACGTCAGGGCTTTATGAACAGTTGTATGGTAAAGCTGTAAGCTATAATTCCATTTTCTATACAGTCAATGACGGGCAGAGAGAAGTAGCAGAAGAAATCGGTGAGGAAGCACTGAAAAAAGATGGCGCATTAAGTGTCAGCTATACCAGGGATTATGAATCACAGATAGAGGATATGCTGGGAAGTCTGAATATGGTTATTGTGGTTCTTGTGATTTCAGCGGGATTATTGGCATTTGTTGTATTGTATAATCTGAATAATATCAACATTACAGAACGTAAGCGAGAACTTGCAACTTTAAAAGTGCTGGGATTTTATCCAAAAGAAGTTGCAGAATATGTTTATCGTGAGAACATCCTGTTAACAGTGCTGGGTTCTGTTGTCGGGTGTGGACTTGGAAAAATACTACATCGTTTTATCATTGAAACAGTAGAGGTGGATTCAGCAATGTTTGGAAGAAATATTGATCTGAGCAGTTATATATTCGGATTTTTAATCACAATTGGTTTTTCAATGTTTGTAAATGGTGTAATGTATTTTAAGTTGAAAAAGATAGATATGGTAGAATCACTCAAGAGTGTTGAGTAAGTTCAAAGGAGATAGCAATAATGGAAAAAATGAAGATTCTTGTAGTAGATGATGAAAGCAGAATGAGAAAGTTGGTAAAAGATTTCCTGACAAGAGCAGGTTATCAAGTATTAGAAGCAGGAGATGGTATGGAAGCAATGGATTTATTTTACGAAGATAAAGATATTGCCCTAATCATTCTGGACGTTATGATGCCAAAGATGGACGGATGGCAGGTATGCAGGGAAGTCCGCGAGCATTCAAAAGTTCCGATCATTATGTTGACAGCCCGGTCGGAAGAGAGAGATGAGCTTCAAGGATTTGAACTGGGAGTAGACGAATACATTTCAAAGCCATTTAGTCCGAAAATCTTAGTAGCGAGAGTCGGAGCAATCTTAAGAAGAATAAATGGTACAGACATGTCAGACATTCTTGACGCAGGCGGAATTAAGATTGACAAGGCGGCGCACAGTGTTATGATCGATGATAAACCGATAGATTTAAGCTATAAGGAATTTGAGCTTCTAACTTATTTTGTGGAAAATCAGGGGATTGCACTTTCTAGAGAAAAAATATTAAATAATGTTTGGAATTATGATTATTTTGGGGATGCACGTACGATTGACACACATGTTAAGAAGCTGAGAAGTAAGCTTGGTGATAAGGGAGAGTATATTAAAACAATCTGGGGAATGGGATATAAATTCGAGGTAGAAAAATGAAATACTCAATTAAACGTCAGATGTTAGCATTGTTCACAGGAGCAGTAGCACTTGTTATTGTGATGATGTTTATCATCAATTCCAGCTTTATGGAGAGATTTTTTATACAAAATAAAAAAATCGAGATGGTCGAGCTTTACGAAACCTTAGATAAAACAGCAAAGAAGGGTGATATCAATTCGGTTGAGATACAGGAAGAGCTTCAGAGGCAGTGTGAGAGAAAGAATTGTGCAGTACTTGTGATCAATTCAGGTTCAGATATTACATTTAACACAGAGCAGGAAAGAAAAGGGCGTCTGTTTACGCGTTTGATCGGATATATCGTAGGAAAAGATATCGGACATGTCCTGGAAGAAAGGGACTCCTACAAAATATACAAGGTCCAGGATCAGGGACGAGGAGAAGAATATATGGATATGGTTGGACAGTTGGCTGACGAGTCTATTTTTATTATCCGAAGTCCTTATGGAAGTATTTACGATACCGTAAATTCGACGAATAAGTTTCTGATCTGTGGTGGTGGTGTTACGGTATTATGTGGGCTGCTCTTTGTATGGTTTTTTTCACAAAAGATTACAAAGCCAATCATGGAGCTTGCTGAACTGTCACAGCGCATGGCAAATCTGGATTTTAATGCAAAGTATACAAGTGGCGGTGAAAATGAAATCGGAATTCTAGGCGGAAACTTTAACCTGATGTCGAAACGTCTGGAAGAAACAATCACAGAATTGAAGCGGGCAAATAATCAATTACAAAAAGATATTGAACAAAAAGAAAAGATTGAAGATATGAGAAATGAATTTCTTGGAAATGTTTCTCATGAATTAAAAACTCCGATTGCATTGATCCAAGGTTATGCGGAAGGATTGCGGGATGGAATTACAGAAGATCCGGAAAGCATGGAATTCTATTGCGATGTTATTATAGACGAGGCTAACAAGATGAATCAGATGGTAAAAAATCTGTTGACTTTAAATCAACTGGAATTTGGTGATGAAGATTTGGAAATCACACGATTTAATCTTGTAGGGTTGATTCGCGGTGTTCTGGCAAGCTGTGAGATTTTGCTTCAACAGGCAGAAGCAGAAGTCGATTGCGTGACGGAAGAGGAGGTTTACGTTTGGGCAGATGAGTTCAAAACAGAGCAGGTATTTAGAAATTACTTGACAAATGCTATTCATCACGTAGACAATGAGAAGAGAATCGAGATTCGTATCATACCGCAGGGAGATACAGTAAGAGTTACCGTATTTAATAGTGGAAAGCCGATACCGGAGGAAGATATTGCAAAATTATGGGATAAATTCTATAAAGTAGACAAGGCGCATACAAGAGAATATGGTGGAAATGGAATCGGCTTGTCGATTGTGAAAGCAATTATGGAGTCATTCCACCAGCAATATGGTGTAAAGAACTATGATAACGGAGTTGAATTCTGGTTTGAGCTTGATTCGAAAACATCAAAATGTGATAGTAAGGTACAGGGAGAAGAGACATGATAGCGATTATTGATTATGATGCAGGTAATATCAAAAGCGTAGAGAAGGCATTATTGTATCTGGGACAGGAAGTGAAGATCACAAGTGCTCCATCTGAAATTTTAAGCGCAGATAAAGTGATACTTCCGGGAGTCGGTGCATTTGGAGATGCAATGGAGAAGTTGAAAGAACGACATTTGGATGATGTAATTCGTAAAGTCACAGAAAAAGGGACTCCGTTTTTAGGCATTTGTCTTGGACTCCAGCTTTTGTTTGAACGAAGCGATGAAGCCAAGGGTGTGGAAGGACTTGGGATTTTAGAAGGAGAGATTTGCAGAATCCCGGCTTGCGAAGGCTTAAAGATTCCACATATGGGATGGAATTCGCTACATCTTGAACATAATGGTCGTTTATTTAAAAATGTTGATGAACAGGCCTATGTTTATTTCGTTCATTCCTACTATCTGAAAGCGAAAGATGAGAATATTGTTAAGGCATCAACAGAATATGGTGTACACATCCATGCTTCTGTAGAAAAAGGAAATATTTTTGCATGCCAGTTCCATCCGGAAAAGAGCAGTGAGGTTGGATTACAGATACTGAAGAATTTCGTGGAATTGGAGGAAAGATAGATGTTTACAAAAAGAATTATTCCATGTTTGGATGTACATGCAGGCCGAGTTGTAAAAGGTGTTAATTTTGTGGATTTAAAAGATGCCGGAGATCCGGTAGAAATTGCAAAAGCCTACGATCAGGCAGGTGCAGATGAACTTGTGTTTTTGGATATTACGGCATCTTCTGACGGAAGAAATACGGTCGTTGATATGGTGCGTAAAGTTGCAGAGTGCGTATTTATTCCATTTACAGTTGGCGGAGGCATCCGCACAGTAGAGGACTTCAAAGTATTGCTTCGCGAAGGTGCAGATAAGATTTCTATCAACTCTTCTGCAATCAATAACCCACAGCTGATCGCAGATTCAGCAGAGAAGTTTGGAAGTCAGTGTGTTGTTGTGGCTATCGATGCAAAAAAAAGGGCAGACGGAAGTGGATGGAATATTTATAAGAATGGCGGAAGAGTCGATGTTGGAATCGATGCTATAGAGTGGGCAAAGAAAGTGGAAAAGCTTGGAGCAGGAGAAATTCTTTTGACTAGTATGGATTGTGACGGAACAAAAGCTGGGTACGATCTGGAACTGACGAGAGCAATTGCAGACAGTGTTTCTATTCCGGTCATTGCATCCGGAGGAGCGGGAACGCTGGAGCATTTTAAAGAAGCTTTGACAGAAGGCGGGGCTGATGCAGCATTGGCAGCATCATTGTTCCATTATAAAGAATTAGAAATAAAAGAAGTAAAGAACTATTTACAGCATGAAGGTGTATCAGTTCGATTATAGGAAAAAGGAGAAGTCATGTCGGGAATTAATGGAGACTGGTATGAGGCTCTTAAAGAAGAGTTCAAAAAACCTTATTACAAAAAATTATATGATACAGTAAATGCAGAATATCACACAAGAAAAATATTTCCACCTGCACAGGATATTTTCAATGCATTTCACCTGACACCATTAAAAGATGTAAAGGTGGTAATTTTGGGACAAGACCCATATCATAATGATGGACAGGCACATGGGCTTAGTTTTTCAGTACAGAAGGGGGTAGATATTCCACCTTCACTGGTAAATATTTATAAAGAATTACATGATGATCTGGGATGCACAATTCCAAATCATGGTTGTCTGGAAAAATGGGCAAAACAAGGTGTTTTGATGTTGAATACAGTGTTGACGGTTCGTGCACATCAGGCTAATTCACATCGTGGAATTGGCTGGGAAGAATTTACAGATGCGGCAATTATGGCATTAAATAACCAGGACAGACCAATTGTGTTTATTCTTTGGGGTGCGCCGGCACAGAGAAAGGAGAAGATGTTGACAAATCCGCAGCATTTGATTCTGAAAGCACCACATCCAAGCCCATTAGCTGCATATAGAGGATTTTTCGGAAGCAGACCATTTAGTCAGACAAATGAATTTTTGAAAGCACATGGGATTGAACCGATTGACTGGCAGATTGATTAGAAAATACAATAAGAAGAAAGAGACTATGCTGTGAGTTGGTATAGTCTCTTTTTTTAAGAAAAAATTAAAGAAAAAATAAACAAAAAAGAGAACAGATAAAGTATAATAATACGTATGCAGAAGGGAGGGCATTTGGTGAAAAAGGTTATAGAAGTAAAAAATTTATATAAATTGTACCGGGTCGGTGATTCGATAGTCCGAGCATTAAATGGTGTGGATTTTGACATTTACGAAGGTGAATTTTGTGCAATTGTCGGAACATCCGGCTCAGGTAAATCAACATTATTAAATATGCTGGCTGGATTAGAAAAGCCGACAAAAGGTGAAGTGATCATTGCCGGACGGCATATAGAAAAATTAAACGAAGATGGTCTGGTCAGTTTCAGACGTGATCATGTCGGATTTATTTTTCAGTCCTTTCATCTTATCAGTACAATGAATGCGGTGGAAAATGTAGCTTTGCCGCTCAGCTTTCGGGGCGTTCCTAAAAAAGAGAGATTAAAAAAGGCGGATAAGATGTTGGATTTGGTTAATTTGAAAAAACAAAAGAAACATATGCCGAATCAGATGTCCGGAGGACAGCAGCAGAGAGTTGGTGTTGCAAGAGCATTGGTCGTAGACCCGGAAATCATTTTTGCAGATGAGCCGACAGGAAACCTGGATTCACATACTTCGGAAGAAGTTATGGCATTGATGCAGAATGTAGTCCGTAAACAGAAGAAAACACTGGTTATGGTAACGCATGACAATCATCTTGCGACATATGCTGACCGAGTATTTCATATTATAGATGGAAAAATTGTGAAAATAGAAGATAATCGAAACAAAAATGTGAATAACTTAGTCCAGAATGAAAAAGAAAGTGAAAAAATAAAAGCAGAGATAGCAGGAAAACAATCAGGGGAGGATAACAGGTAATGAGACATTGGAAAAAAGCAACAGGGGTGATATTGAGTCTGGCAATGATGACAGCAATGGCACCAATAAGCTTTGCACAGGATAGCAAAGCAGCTTCAAATGTAAATGTGGCAGGAGAAAGTGGAAACGAGAATCCGTCAGCCATATCCAGAAGCTCAAGTGAGACACCAATTCCCAAAATTCGTCTGTCGGTAGGCAAAGGACAGTCTACACCAAATTATAATGCAGAGCAAAAGGTAGAATTAACAGTAAAAATTGTAAATGAAGGAAGCTGTGATGCAAACAATGTGAAAATTTCTCCGGTAATCGATAATGCATCTGATTTCCCTTTCAAAATTGAAAATATGAATGAGGAAAAGACAATTGAACAGATTAAGGCGGGAGAGTCTGCGGAAGCAACATGGAATTTTTCAGTCAGATCTGATGTAGAGACAAAATCTTATAAAACACCATTTCAGATTACATACGATGATGGGACAAATATTTACGAAACAAATAAATACATTTATGTGAATACAACTGCAAAGAAAACTGCTGATACACCAAAAGCTGATCCGACACCGACTCCGGATACAACGCAGAATGTATCCGGCGATGCAGGTCAGGCAATTTATGATGCAGGTGGAATCTCAAACAGTGACCCGATTGCAACAGGAGGTTCAGATAAAAGCCAGAGTGTGCCACGTGTGATCGTGACTGGATTTTCAACGAATCCGGAAAATGTGAATGCCGGAAGCGATTTTAAATTGACAGTACATGTAAAGAACACATCAAAGACAACAGCAGTTTCCAATTTATTGTTTGATATGCAGGCTCCATCGGCCGGAACGGACGCAGCCGCAGAAGCACCTGCATTTCTTCCGTCATCTGGTTCCAGCACAATTTATCTGGAATCTATTCCAGCGGGAGAAACAAGAGATATTTCAATTGATTTGAATGCAAGAGCAGATTTGGTGCAAAAGCCATACAGTATTGCAATGTCCATGAAATACGAGGATGGCAATGCAGCACAGTACGAAGCTTCTTCAAGTCTTGCAATTCCGGTCAAACAGGCTGCAAGATTTGAATTCAGTGATATTGAATTGTCACCGGACAGCATTCAGGTAGGAGAAGAAGCAAATTTAACATGCAATATTTATAATACAGGACGAATCAAGCTTTATAATGTTAAAATCAAATTTTCAGGAGACGGAATCAGCGGGAAAGATGTATTTGTAGGAAATGTTGATTCTGGTGCAACAGGAACAATCGACGGTATGTTAATGGGAGAATCAGAAGTGCCGGCGGGAAGCAAGTGTAAAATGACAATGACATATGAAGATGAATCAGGAAAATCATTTACTGCAGAAAAAGAATTTGAAATGGAAGTTACTCCTGTGATGGATGACGATGATACAACGATGGTAGGAGCGGTGGAGGAAGAAGAAAAAAGCACGCCGATCATCCCAATCGTAGTTGTGGTAATCGTGGCATTAGTAGTGATAGCAGTGCTTGTTGTTCGTAAAAAGAAGAAAAAACAATTGGCTTTGGAAGAGGAGGATTTAGTAGATGAGGTGGATCGATTTACTGAGGATGAGTAGCAGTAATCTCCGACGAAGAAAACTGCGAAGCATTCTTACGATTCTTGGTGTAGTGATCGGAACCGCTTCAATTGTTGTAATGATTTCTCTTGGTCTTGGGATGCAGCAATCCTTGTATCGTGAGATTGAGCAGTCTGGCGGTATGACTGCAGTGACTGTGACAGGAAAAGATGTGGGCAGTCAGATGTATTATTATTCTGACAGTGGATCAGATCAGGAAGCATCAAAATATGTGACAGATGAAACAATAGAAAAGCTGTCAAAATTAGAGCATGTAAAGAGTGCATCGCCGGTTTTATTAATGAACTCAATTATAATGACAGGAAAATATTACGGTAATATTCAGTTGACAGGGATGACTCCGGAAGCATTAAAAGAGCAAAATATAAGTCTTGTAGAAGGAGGTAGATTACCAAAAATAGACGGTTCGGAATTAGAGTTGGTATTTGGAAACCTTGCAACAGAAAATCTAATGGAAAAGGGAACCGACAAAGGATATTGGGAAACAGGGGTGATGCCTGAGGTCGATGTGATGAAAGCGCAGATGTTTCTTATATTAGATTCTGATGCGTATTATAACACACTGTATAATACAGGAGGCACAGCAACATCAACGGAGAATTCTTCTTCTGCAAGTACAGGAGGAACAACTCCTACAAAGGCTCCTAAAAAATATGTAGTACACGCAAGTGGTCGTGTTACAGGCGATGAAAATACATATAATGCACATTCTTACAATGTATATTGTGATATTACAACCTTAAAAAATATGTTGAAAAAAGAATATGCAGGTCGTGCAATACCTGGACAGCCTACTACAAAAAGCGGAAAACCATACAAATTCTTTGCGTACACAAATGCAATGGTTCAGGTAGATGACATTGATAATGTAGATGCTGTAGCATCTGAAATCCAGAATCTTGGCTATAAAGTAACAACAAACGCAGAATATGTAAAAAGCATGCAAAAACAGTTTGCAATGATCCAGGCTGTGCTGGGAGGCATCGGAGCGGTATCCTTATTTGTGGCAGCAATTGGAATCATGAATACAATGATGATGTCAATTTATGAGCGAACAAAAGAAATCGGAGTAATAAAAGTACTCGGATGCAGCTTGAAGAATATAAAGCAAATGTTTTTACTTGAGGCAGCATTTATTGGCTTTATCGGAGGCGTGGTAGGAAATCTGTTGAGTTTTTTGATGTCATTTATTATCAATATACTTACCGGAAACGGAAGTGCAATGGGATTAGATGGAAATATTTCCTATATACCGCCCTGGCTGGTTATTGCTTCCATGGCATTTGCGGTGTTGATAGGAATGGTGGCGGGATATTTTCCGGCACTTAGGGCGATGAAATTAAGTCCGCTGGCGGCGATTAGAAATGAATAAAACATTTGTAAGTACGTGGTAATCGTGAGTTGGATTGCCACGTACTCTTTTATTTATGGTAAAATTTTTCCAAAGGAAATGAAATCATACTAGAATTTATAGAGGCTGCAATATTCAGATTCATGTGAAGAATCCAAATAAACTCCAACATGGAGTGATGAGTATGCAGATTGACGGCAAGACAATTAATGGAAATCTGATTAGGCCGAAAATGGCAGCAGGAAAAGATTCACTGTATGTAGAAATTGAAATAGGAAGGTAATACAAATGATAAGCATTTTTCATGTATCTTACCATACAGGAGGGAGTGAAAGGTAGACAGGAAAGTCTCGATGCCGGTGAGGAGATTGAAGTGAAATATACGATGGGAATGAGTATTTTTGTATCCATTGTAGGTCTTGCCGGAATTGTATTGGGTGGTGATCTGACCGTCAATGCAGCAAAAGAAATCGCAAGAGCATTCGGACTCAGTGAAGCATTGATTGGTCTGACGATTGTTGCGTTGGGAACCTCACTTCCGGAACTTGTGACTTCCATTGTGGCAGCTCAAAAAGGTGAAAGTGACATTGCGCTGGGGAATGTGGTCGGATCCAATATATTCAATATTTTCCTGATATGAGATAAAATTACTATTGAAAAGAATGTTTACGCGTATAGTTCTGTAGCATAAGCAGTCTGATTTCATCGGATAGAAAATCCTGTTTTACTGTTTTCAATGCGATTTAGATGAAAAAACGAAATATGATACATAATCAGAGTGTGAATGCCGAATGGTGATATTGTGATGAAAAAAAGTAGTATTTTATAATCTATGTAAACAATAAAAGAGGAGGGTTCTAAAATATGGAAGAAAGAAAATACCTGAAGTGGTATAACAAAGTGGGATATGGAATCGGTGATGTAGCAGCCAACTGTTCCTACGGACTGGTCACAAGTTTTGTGTTGATTTATCTGACGAATACTGTTGGATTGAATGCGGGAATTGTCGGAACATTGATTATGGCATCAAAATTGCTGGACGGCATTTCTGATATTATTTTCGGAATGATTATTGACCGTACAAAGACCAAAATGGGTAAGGCGAGACCTTGGATGTTTGGGGCACAGTTCGGTGTATCGATTACAATGATTATGTTGTTTGCAATTCCGGATATGGGAGCAAATATGCAGTATGTGTATTTCTTCATCGTCTACACACTGATGAATGTAATTTTCTATACAGCAAGTAATATCGCATATTCATCATTGACATCACTGACAACAAAGAACTCAAACGAACGAGTTCAGCTTGGCTCTATCCGTTTCATTTTTTCGCTGCTTACGAACCTAGTTGTAGCAACTGCTACAGTCGGTCTGGTAGAAGCTTTCGGTGGTGGTGCAAAAGGATGGAAGACAGTTGCGATCATCTTCTCCGTTGCAGCATTGATCATTAATACAATCAGTGTATTCAGCATCAAAGAACTTCCGGAAGAGGAACTGCTTGGCGAAAAGAAGATTCAGGAAAAAGTATCTCTTGCAGCAGGAATCAAAGTGATCGTAAAAAACAAGTATTATCTGATGATTCTTGCAATCTACGTTCTGTATTATGGAATGATGGGTGTGACACAGACGGTTGGAATCTACTATATGACATATGTGTTTGAACAACCGTCACTTCTGGGAACATTTACATTGGCAACACTGCTTCCAATGATCATTGTACTTGCAGTGACACCGGCACTGGTTAAGAAGAAGGGAATGTACAAGATTATCAATCTGGGATATGACGGAGCAATTCTCTTCCGTGGACTGTTTATGGTATTTGCATTTATGGCAAATAAAGCACTCATGCTTATTACATTATTGCTCAATGGATTCTGTACAGGACCACTTGTCGGAAGTTTAAACGCATTGATCTCAGAATCAAGCGACTATACATATCGCACACAGAAACAAAGACTGGACGGAATGATGTTCAGCTGTTCTTCCTTTGGAATTAAAGTGGGTGGCGGAATCGGAACTGCGGCAGCAGGATGGCTTCTGGCAGCCGGTGGATTCGACGGACAGGCAGCTGTTCAGGCAGCAAGTGCAGTGAATATGATCAAAGTATCTTATGCAGTTGTTCCATTTGCAGTAGTTGTTTTCATGAAACTGCTTGTGAAAGCATTGAAGGTTGAAGAAGCAAACAAAAACTGGGATGCAGAACATAAATAAAGTCAAAAAACGGCTTGCCAGAAATGGCAGGTCGTTTACTATAAGTTCATCGAGAACGTATGACTATTTAAAAATTTCAATATTAGGAAGGGGAAAGAATATGGCTACACAGTTAAAGGATGAAGTTTCAATTGAACAGATTCTAAACGAAATGAGTGTAGAGGAGAAAGCACGTATGATCACCGGTGGATCACCGTTTCATTCAGAAAAGATGGAGAAATACGGGATTCCAGCCATGTATATGCTGGATAGCTGTAATGGTCTGAATGCAAGAGAGTATGTAGCAGAAAAGGCATATTTTAAGACTGCAGAGGCAGCGGAACAGGCAGGGGAGCCTCTTGACCGTGAGCAGAACGGATTCATGGGAGGACTTCTGCTTGCATTTGCTACATTACAGAAGGAGATGGCAGCAAAGAAAGCTTCCGGTGCGCCGGAAGAACCGTTGAAATTCGGTAATTATCCACCGGGAATCTCATATGGATCTACATGGAATCCAGAGGTCGTAAAAAAATGCAGTATGGCGATGGCAAAGGAAATGGGAAGCTATGGAATTGATATGGTGCTTGGTCCGAATATCAACATTCACAGAGACCCGCTTTGCGGAAGAATGGCAGAGAGTATTTCCGAGGATCCGTATCTTGTGTCAAAGATCGCAGTTGCTCAGGTAGATGGTATACAGGAAGAAGGACTGATTGCCTGCGCGAAGCATTTTGCAGCAAATAATCAGGAAAAGGACCGTTTGGGAGTGGAAGAACATGTGCCGGAGCGTGCACTTCGAGAAATCTATCTGCCGGCGTTCAAAGCATGTGTTGATGCAGGGGTTGGTTCACTGATGTCTGCTTATAACAAGCTGAACGGCAAGCCAAGTGCGATGAATGACGATCTGCTGACAAATATCCTCAGAGATGAGTGGGGATTTGAAGGCTTTGTTGTCTCAGACTGGGGCGCATCTTATGATCAGGTCATGGCGGCTGCGGCAGGTACAGATTTGACTATGCCAGGACCACGTAGTACGAAATGTATCGAAGCGGCAGTGGAAGACGGACGACTTCCGGTGGAAAAACTGGACAACTGTGTGCGGAATTTCCTGCGTATTCTTGTGAAGTCTACAGCTATGACCGGAAACCATCCGAAGTTAAACATGGACGAAACGATTCAGGCAGCGGAAGAGGCAGCAAGAGAAGCAATGATTCTTCTGAAAAATGATGGTGTACTGCCAATTCCGGTAGATATGGATGTTGTATTTTACGGAAAACGAAGCAAAGCATTCGTATTCTGTCCGGAAGGCTCCAGCAAGGTTATGACAAGCCTTTCTACCAACCCGTATGACCGTGCAGTTGAGCTTCTTGGTTCGGAGCATGTTTCTTTTGAAGAGGTGAAAGCAGATACAAAATACTGGATTGTTGTTGTCGGGGCAAACGGACATGAAGGATCTGATCGTGATACACTGTCCATGGACGAAGACGAACAGCTGGCAATGGAAAAAGCCATTCGGGAAGCAAAAGCGGCGAATGGAAAAGTCATCGTAATTATTAATGCAACCGGACCAATTGATCTGACTTGCTACGAAAAGGACGTGGATGCAATTTTATGTCCGTTCTTTGCAGGCATGCAGGGAGGTAAAGCAGCTGCAGACGCATTGTTTGGATTGTACAATCCATCCGGTAAACTGCCGCTTACATGGCCGAGACGTTATTGTGATGCACCGGCATATAAAAATTATCCCGGTGAAAACAAAGAGGTATGGTATGGCGAAGGCATGTATGTCGGTTACCGCTGGTACGACGCAAGACAGATTCCGGTTGCATACCCATTCGGATATGGTCTGAGCTATACAACATTCGAGATTTCCGGACTTGAGGTGCCGGAGTCAGTCAATGTAGATAAGGAAGACTTTACAGTCGGCGTAAAGGTAAAGAATACCGGTAAGGTTGCCGGAAGTGAAGTCGTGCAGTTATATGTACATGATCGTGTATCAAAGATCGACAAGCCATACAAACAGCTCAAGGGATTCCAAAAGGTATATTTGCAGCCGGGAGAGGAAAAAGATGTTACTTTTGTATTGCAGAAAGACAGCTTTGCAGGCTATAGTCTGGAATTGAAGCAGTGGATTACAGAGCCGGGAGAGTTTGATCTCCTTGTCGGTACATCCTCCGAAGACCTTCCGCTTACTGCATGTGTCAAAGTGCGTTGTAAAAATCCATACGGTTATTCTGACCTCACTGCAATCGGGGCCATTGCAAAAGATCCGAGAGCATTGAATGCCGTGAATCAGATCATTGGAGGCGACCTCGCAGATATCGCACATGTAGCAATTGAATTTGGACCGGATACACCGTTTGGAAATGTGTGGAACGGAAATGCAATGCAGAAATTCTTTACAGATAATGGCATTACAAAAGAGCAGAGTGATGAGATGCGTGCTCAGCTTCAGGAAGAGTTTGACAAAATAGAAATTTGAAAAAGGGGTCAGATTCCTATGAACTACAGTTTCCTGTTTACTTATGTTTTACAGTGCTGTACTGGTGGGGAGCACATCAGCCAGAGTATAGTGTATGAAAAGAGACAAGGACCGGTGAATCTTGTTAAGATACAGTAAAGATAACGTAAGAAAAAAGAGAAGGATTGGAACGATAGGTTTCTCGGAACAGGAAATGGTGGTTCGGCAGGAGTGATTGCAGAAGGCGCAATGTTAAACGGAGTGTGCAGAGGATTTTCCAAAGACCTTGGAACACGGAATGGAATGAACAGGTAGGGACCGTTATAAAAGATATAGATTTGAATATGGAACCGACGACATATTTTGCCCATTAGCTGCAAAATAAAATGAAAAATACATTGTAAACGAGAACACAGCTCCTACGGTAACGGCATATGGAATGCACGATAAGTTCCAGCTTTATGAGGAATCAGTCAGGTTAGATAAAAAATTGACGGAATATAATGTTCCACATGAGTATAATGAGTAAGTAAAAGTGAGATTCACTGTATACTTTTCCTGTATTTTTTTGCCGGTAGTCCGACTTCCCTTTTAAATACCCGGCAGAAATAGTTATAATCTGCAAACCCGACGAGGTCGGAAATTCTAGTGATTGGCTTGTCAGTTTCTTTTAACAGTGTCTTCGCCTTTTCGATACGCAGATGGCGGATGTGTTCTGCAATGCCACATCCATAGTAATGCGTGGCAGACTGGCAGAGTTTTGTCTTACTGATACCAAAAGCAGAAGATAGTGCGTCAATGGATAAGTCTTCGGACAGATTTGCCAGCAGGTATGCATCCATATTGCGGATGAAGTTATTGCGTTGAACCGTGATTGTATTCTTTAAAATTGCATAGAAAGCACATGCTTCCATGATTTTTGCAGCAGCCTGAATCTGTTCACGTGTTTTCAGGGGGATGTCTTCCGTATATCGGAGGATGTCCTCTGTTACGTTTGGGGAAAGAGAAAAGTACTGGGCTAACATAGAAGCAAGCATTTCCACATTTTGTTCATCAGAGATCTGTCCGAACATCATATAACCGATCACTGTATTGTTCTCAATTAGTGGGGCGGTAGCTTCAATTAATCCGGCATGACAGTGGAAGATGACCAGGCGGTTCGTTTCCTTGCATTTCTGAAATGAAGTGTGGTCACTCTGACTACAGAGAGCCAGTGTGTGTTCCTGAGATTTCATCTGACTGCAAAAGGCACAGTTATGTTCCGGATAAGAGAGCAGCTCGTTGTAGTCAAGATCAAACAATACAATCCGAATTCCGGTCAGAACGTAAAAGTCTTTCATTAGTTCGTGAAGTTCCATTTCATTATATTCCAAGTTCATCGGTAAAAATCTCCCTATTTCACATCATTTTGTGATTTTCATTGTAACATAAAAATGTAAAAAAATATATGATAACGGAAAAATTTACAGTTTTTAAAACGCATTTTACTATATTTTTCCTTTTGTTTTGTATATGCTGATGTCAGTACATGAAGTTAAGTAATTTGAAGTTGGTACAGCAAAAATCAATGTATCAGTGTGCAATGAAAGTGAGGAAAATTATGTTAGTCAACTTGAAGGAAATCTTACAGATGGCAGAAGAAAAAAATATTGCAGTCGGATCATTTAATACGCCAAATCTGGAGAGTCTGATTGCAATTATCAGTGCGGCAGAAGAGTTGGATGTGCCGGTGATCATCCAGTTTGCCCAGTGTCATGAACCGTGGATTCCGGTATCAGTAATTGGACAGATTATGGTTGAACATGCGAAGAAGGCGAGTGTTCCGGTATGTGTGCATCTTGACCACGGTGAGACATTGGAATATCTACAGCAGGCATTGGAAATCGGATTTACAGGAATCATGTATGATGGCTCTGTATTAAGCTATGAAGAGAATCTTGCAAATACAAAAAGAGCAGTGGAAATGGCTGCAAAATGTAACTGCAGCGTAGAGGCAGAGTTAGGTTCTATGGGAAAACGTGAGTCAGGAGCCGGTGACGGAAGCGGGGAAGAGGACGACACAAAGATTTACACAGATCCTGTTCAGGCAAAACAGTTTGTAGAAGAGACAAAGATTGACGCTCTCGCATGTTCGTTCGGAACAACACACGGTATCTATCTTGCAAAACCACAGTTAGATTTCGATGTTGTAAAAAATGTAAGAGCGCAGACAGGAAACATTCCGGTTGTTATGCATGGGGGTTCCGGTGTGAGTAAAGAAGATTTCCATACAGGAATCAAAGCCGGAGTTCGCAAAGTAAACTACTTTACATATATGGATAAATCAGGTGGAAATGCTGCGGCAGAGTATGTGAATAGCTTAAAGGAAAATGAACCGAAATTTTACTCATCAGTTGTACTGGCAGCAACAGAAGCAATGAAAGAAAATGTAAAAGAAGCAATGAGAACATTTGCTTTGTTAGATGAATAGAAACATCTGAAAAAATAAGAAAAGGAGATTGAAAACATGACAAAGAAAAAGATGACATTTGCATTAGCATTTTGCAACAGAGGATTCATGCCGGGAGAACTTATCTACGGTGCAAGAGAAGATATGATCAAAGCAGTCACAGATGCAGGATATGATTATATTGCAATGGATGCAGATCTGACACGTTACGGCGGAATCGAGACAAGAGATGAAGGTATGCTGTATGCGAAATGGCTCAAAGAACATGATGGAGAATACGATGGAGTCATTTTCTCTATGCCGATTTTCGCTGATGAGAACGGTGCAATTACAGCTCTACAGGATGCAGGAGTTCCGATTCTGATGCAGGCATATCCGGATGAGATTGGTAAAATGGATTTCGCACACAGAAGGGATGCCTTCTGTGGTAAATTCTCAGTTACAGATGTATTTACACAGTATCAGGTTCCATTTACGGTATTAAAACCACACGTGGTACATCCATTGTCAGAGAAGTTTGCGGAGAACTTAAGAGACTTTGCAGCAATCTGCCGTGTCGTAAATGGTATGAAGCGATTCACAATCGGATGCATCGGTGCAAGAACAACAGCGTTTAAAACAACTAGATTTGATGAAGTTGGATTACAGAAAAATGGAATTACTGTCGAGTCGTTTGACTTATCTGAATTAATCTTCAAAGTCAATGCGAAGGCAGACGATGATGCAGCTGTGCTTGCAAAGATGGAAACTTTGATGAACTATTCTGATTTTACAAAGGTTCCACAGGAAAAGAAAGTGATGCTTGCAAAAGTGTCGGTAGTCATTGATGAGTATGTAGAAGAGTACCACTTGGATTCGCTCGCAATCCGTTGCTGGAATGAGATGGAACAGATTCTAAGAATTTGCCCATGTGTACTCTTGTCTGAGTTAAATGACAGAGGTATCGTGACAAGCTGCGAAATCGATTTGACATCTGCTGTATCAATGCGTGCAATGGCACTTGCAAGTGAAGAGCCTACAGCAGTTCTTGACTGGAACAACAACTATGGTGATGAGGAAAACAAAGTAATCCTGTTCCACTGCGGTTCTACAGCACAGAGCCTGATGACACAGAAAGGAACAGTTACATCTCATAAGATGTTCGACAAAGGTGATCCGGGAAGTGGATGGGGAACGAATGAAGGAAGAATTCGTCCGATGAAAACAACAATTTCTAACTGTCTGACTGTAGATGGTAAGATTAAGATTTATGCGAGTGAAGCAGAATTCACAGCTGATCCGATCGAGGAAGCATACTTCGGATGTGCAGGTGTATGCGAGATGCCGAATATGGAAGATAAAATGATTCGCCTGGCAAGAGGCGGTTTCAAACATCACACATGCATCGGTGTTGGTCACATGAAAGATGTATTAAAAGAGGCATTCACTACATATCTTGGATATGACTGGGTGGATATTGACAAAGAATAAAAAGTGTTGTAAACACCTTACTTCAAAAATAATTTGTAAGGAAGTGAAATGATATGTATATCGGAGGACTTGACATCGGAACAACAGGCTGTAAACTGACAGTTTTTGATGAAAACGGAAAACAAGTGCATAAGTCCTACAGTGATTATCCGGTAAAACGCATGGCGAGTGCTCACGAAGTAGATGCCAATGCGATTCTTGCAGGAGTATGGAAGGTAATCACGGATACGACAAAGCAGTACAAAGATATCGCAGGAATCGGGATTACAAGCTTCGGAGAAACATGCGTGATGACAGACGCAGACGGAATGCCATTGCATGCAGCAATGCTCTACACAGATCCGAGAGGAAAAGAGCAATGCATGCAGCTCTGCAATAAAATGAGTGAGGACAGAATCGCTGAGATATCTGGCATGAAACCTCATGAAATGTATAGCCTGCCAAAGCTGATGTGGCTGAAGGAAAATGAGCCGGAATTATATGTTAAAGCTGAGCATGTGTTCCTCATGGAAGATTTCGTTGTTTATCATCTGACCGGACAGACGAAGATCGATTATTCCCTCGCGACAAGAACGATGGGATTTGATATCCGGAAGATGGAGTGGAGCAAAGAAATCTTTGAAACAGCGGGGATTGATGTGAATCTGATGTCAGAGACTGTTCCGACAGGAACCGTTGCAGGAACGGTGACAAAAGAGATCGCAGAAAAGACAGGGCTTACCACAGAGACCAAGATTGTGTGTATCAGTCATGACCAGATTGCGGCGGCAGTCGGAGCAGGCGTATTTGACTCTGACACAGCTGTTGACGGAGCCGGAACGGTCGAATGTATCACCCCAATCTATGATGAGATACCGGACATGCAGGTTATGACAAAGGGAAATTATGCGGTTGTACCATATGTTATACCCGGGAAATATGTATGCTATGCATTTTCCTACACCGGAGGTGCTTTGATGCAGTGGTGTACGGAAACAATTGCAAAGAAGGAAAAGGAAGAGGCAAAAGCAGAAGGAATCTCTGTCAATGAATTGCTGGAGAGACAGTCTGTGAGTCCGACAGGACTGCTGGTGCTTCCACATTTCGCAGGAGCGGCAACTCCATACATGGATACCGGTTCGAAAGGGGCAGTCTTAGGACTGACGACTGCCACAACTGCGGCAGATATTTACCGGGGCTGCATGGAAGGGGTTGTCTATGAGATGGTGCTGAATCTACAGTGGCTGAAAGAGTCAGGAATACATTTCCATAGACTCAATGCGACTGGAGGTGGAGCTCATTCCAAAGAGTGGATGCAAATGAAGGCGGATATGCTGGATATGGAAATTACATCGCTTGAGACTGTTGATGCAGGAACTGTGGGAAGTGCAATGCTGACAGGAATTGCCGTAGGAATCTTTGATGATTTAAAGCAGGCGGCACAGGTAATGGTGCATGAAGTATCCACTTATAAACCAAGAAAAGAAATGCACGAAAAGTATATGGAAATCTATGAGCGGTACGAACAGGTTTATCGTGCAGTTCGAGGGTTAATGTAAATGTGATGATAACAGTTCAGGCAGAGAAGATGCAATGCTGCAGTGAACGGTCATAATAAAAGAACGAGAGGACGTGAACATGAGTAGCGTTCCAGAAAAACTTCTTACACACAAATATCTATTGGAAAAAATCAATGATGCTATGGAAATGAATATTAGCATGCTCACATTAATTCAAAAGAGGAGACTTGAGATATGAATCAATATATTGGACATTATTCGCAATGTTATGGAATAGAAGAGCATCGTCTGGTTGGTGGCAAAGGTGATGGGATGCGCCTACTGGTTATTAATAACGGAAGCGGACTGGAAGCGACTATTTCTTTGGATAGAAATGCTGATATTTCCAGACTTCGTTATAAAGGAATGAATATGAGTTATTTCTCGCCATGTGGATATGTGGCTCCGGCTTATTATGAATCAAAGGGAGCAGACTGGTTAAAATCTTTTACAGCCGGTTTTCTTACCACATGTGGATTACAGGCAGTGGGAAGTCCGTGTACAGATGAAGGGGAAGAGCTTCCGTTGCATGGTTCCATTGCAAACACACCGACAGAGTATAGCTTTTGGTATGAAGAGGATGGATGCCTGATCGTGAAGGCAAGAACATCTGATGAAACGATCTTTGGAAGAAAATTGTGCCTTTGCAGAACGTATACATTCCCAATCGGAAAGAATGAGTTTACATTTTCGGATACGATTAAGAATACAGGAGACAAAAAAGAACCGTTTGAAATTCTGTATCATATGAACATGGGCTATCCGCTTTTGGATGAGGATAGTGTAGTGAAAATTGAGTCGGAAGAAGTGACACCAAGAAACAAGCATGCGGCAGAAGATATCAAGAATTGGATGAATATGGAAAAACCGACACCAGGGTATGAGGAGCGCTGCTATTATCACAAAATGCAGGAAAGAGGATATGCATCCATTTATCAGCCGAAGAAAAACATTGGACTTGCTATGGAATATGATGCGAAAGAATTAGACGGCTTCGTGGAGTGGAAGATGATGGGAGTTCGTGATTATGTATTAGGTCTAGAATGTGGCAATTGTTATCCAGACGGACGCGATGTCATGCGTAAGACCGGGATGTTAAAGTTCTTGAAATCAGGTGAAACGAAGCAATATCAGGTAAAGATAAAATGCTTTGAGAAATAGAAGAAAGAAAAGTGAAACTATCATTATATGGTTTCACTTTTCTTATGTAATGACAATATTATATGATTGAAAAGCAAGATGCAATGTTCATTCACATACAAAAAATTATTATAATAGAATACATAAACGTTATAGAATAGGTAGCAGAACAGAAATGAGGAATAGAGTTATGAAATTTTTGATTGTAATAGTTGTAGCAGCTATATCTGGTGCGATTTGTGGTAAGATTTTTTTGGACAATATCATATGATAAAAAGGAAGTGGAAAATAGCGATGTATATTATCGTATTTATCGTAACATTTTTAGTGAGTGCATTTATTAGAATTCAATTTTTAGGTGGTGCACCTGCAAAACTGCTTGCTGTAGATTGGGATGAATCTATGGGAACCATTTATTCGGATTTAAATTATGAGAATGAGCATAATCACAAGTATGATTTGTACATTCCTTCGGGATTGAATAAAAGTGAAGAACAGTTTCTGATTGTCTACATTCATGGTGGTAGCTTTAATTCAGGTAAAAAAGAAGATGGTGATGGTTGGTGTAAGTACTTTGCAACGAAAGGTTATATTACCGCAACGATTGATTATACACTGCAAACTCACGGTGAAGAGGCAACAATTCAATTGATTAATTGTGAAATTGAACAAGCGACAGCAGCCATGAAAGACAAGCTAAAAGAACTAGGATATCAGGTGAATGCAATGGCAACAAGTGGTGTGTCAGCCGGTGGAACATTAGCAATGAATCTGGCGTATAATGGTCGTTCTGCTATTCCTGTAAAATTTGTATTCCAAATGTCGGGACCGACGTATTTTGATCCAAAAGATTGGGGATTACTTATGAAGGTGGATCATCTGAAAACAAAAGAAGAATTTGTTGAAATGATGACAGGTTACAAGGGGGACATTACGACAGAAGAGTGTAAAGATGCAATTAATCAAATTTCACCAGCATCACTCGAAGGAAAGAATCCGGTGCCAACATTGATTGGTTATGGTTTGATTGATCACTGTGTGCCTCAAAATCAGAAACACCTGCTTATGGATGAATTTGAAAAATATGATGTGCCATATGAATACATAGCGTTTCCAAAATCAAATCATGGCATGTATAACGATTTAGATAAAACACAAGAATTTATGGATAAGACTTTAAAATATTGCGAATATTATTTAAAAAAATAGGTGCGGAAAAAAGAGGAAAGAGAGCGATTGTCTCTCTTTTTTTATGTAAAAAGAAAATAGATATGGAACTGAAATAATTAAAATGTAAATGACGAAATATGATACACGCGAAAAGAAGTATGACGAACGATGATATTGTTCGGTGCACAGTTTGGTGTATCTATTACAATGATTCTTGCTAAACTTGAATTATCATAATTGTTCCCGATATTCCCGTGGTGTCACTCCAAAATAATTTTTAAATAGTTTATAGAAGTGTGTTCGATTATTGAACTGAAGTTCAGAGGCTATATCGGACACACTTTTTTTCGTGTTTTTTAACATGTCTGCTGCTGTCTTCATTGTGAAATTCATGCTGTAATCAAACAGACTCTGACCGGTCTGTTTTTTTACAATTTTACCCAGATAAGTGCCATCATAATTCAGAAGATGAGCAAGTTCACTGTTGCTAATGCGACCGTGGTATTCATCCAGAAGTAGTTCAATACGTGCAAAGAGCAATGATTCCATATTCTTCTTTGCAGTTACATGGATTGCCTGATAGTACTGCTCGTCACATAGAATATCAATCAACTGAAAAAATAAATCCTGCAGATGATACGTTGCTCCATAATAAGGATAAAGTAGTGTGGAAATCATCTGCTCAAAAATATCGTGGACAAGGATTTTCTGTTCTTTTGCAGAAATGCGTGGAACAAAATCGATAAAATCTTTTGTGTTGCGATGTTGCTCCTGCGTATTCTGTTCTAAAAAATGAAAAATCAAGTTATCGAAACGCTGTTGTTCCTGTGGAAATAGCATTGGATTCCCATAATTTGTTAGCATCTTAATAAAATTGGAGGATACAGAGAAAAAAATACATATAAAATCAGTGGACGTCTCCTCTGTATGTAATGTGTCACGGTTCATCAGACAACAGCTGCCGGGCGTGTAGAGGTATCGTCTACCTTCTACAATCTGATACATATTGCCTCTAAGGACGTAAGTGAATTCAAAAGAGTTGTGTTGATGCATGCTGTTTTTGCTGCGTCCCTTGATTCCGTGAAGCGGTATGTTGAACTGAGATTCCGGTGTAAATACAGATAGTGCACTTGTATCTAAAGCATCTGGATGAATTGACATCAGTGTAATCATAAATGGTACATTCACCTCCTGATGAAATGAGAATGAGTCCTTGTTTTCACGAAAAGAGACAAGATTTTCGAGCATTTGATTTCCTTTTTTGACAGTGGAATCGATGAATATAGACATCATGAACCTCCTTGGTTTCTTTTGCTGATATTATAACATATTTCGTCTGAACAAGAAATATGAAATCACGAAATATGATACAAAAGAATATTTCAAAGACGAACAGAGATATTGTTCCCAAGGATACAAAAAAGTAAAATAAAGGAAAGATGTAAGTGCAACGTGAAGGAGGATGTAGAACGATGTTGAAGCAAAGAATCAATCGAGACTGGATGTTTCAAAAAGAAGGTGCAGATGCGTGGGAGAAGATTACATTGCCGCATGACGCGATGATTATGGAAAAGAGAGATGCTGCATCTCCAAATGGGAATGCAGGAGGATTTTTCCCTGGTGGAACTTATCTCTATCAGAAAAATATCATGGGTGCGGAATGTTATCGTGACAAATGTGTGATGATTGAATTTGAAGGCATATATATGAATTCAAAAGTATATCTGAATGATACAGAGGTAGGTGGCCGTGTATACGGGTACTCAAATTTCTATGTAGACATCACAGAACAGTTGAAAATTGGAGAAAAAAACACATTGAAAGTTGTGGTTGACAATTCAAAAGCACCGAACTCGCGCTGGTATTCAGGAAGTGGAATCTACCGCAGTGTCAATCTCTGGAGTGGAGAAAAAAGCCATATTCTTCCAGAAGGTGTGCAAGTGACAACAGTCAGCACTGCACCAGCTTTGATTGACGTAAAGACAAATACAGTGAATGCCGAAAATATGTGCATCAGATATGAAATTTTAGAGAATGACAAGGTGGTCGCAACCGGAGAAGGTGATACAGTTAGAATCGAAATCCCGAATGGAAAACTGTGGACGGCAGAAGAGCCTAATCTCTATACAATCCGTACAATCTTAGAGAAAGATGGAAAAATGATAGACTGTTCGACAGAACGATTCGGAATCCGAAATCTTGCATGGAGTGCAGAGGATGGATTGCAGGTCAACGGTAAAACAATAAAACTGCGTGGCGGTTGTGTTCATCATGATCACGGTATTCTTGGTGCATGTGCATATGATGAAGCGGAATATCGCAGAGTGAAAAAGTTAAAAGAATTAGGTTACAACGCAATCCGCTATTCGCACAATCCTGCAGGCAAAAACTTTCTGGATGCATGCGATGAACTTGGAATGTATGTTCTGGATGAAAGCTTTGACCAGTGGAAAATCCCACAGTCTACCTACGATTATGCATGCTATTTTGATAGTGAGTGGCAGCAAGATGTGAAGGCACTGGTATCCAAAGATTACAACCATCCATGTGTCATTATGTACTGTATCGGTAATGAAATCACAGATACCGGATTACCATTTGGAGCAACCATTTCAAAGATGTTAAGTAATGCATTTCATGCGATGGATCAGACACGTCCGATCACTATTGCAATCAATAGCATGCTGTCAGTTCTCGCGGCAAAGCAGGCGGAGAAGAAAGCTGCTGAAGAAAAAGCTGCAAAAGAACGAGCAGCCAAAGGAGAAACAGAAGTAAAAAAAGAGAAAATGGCAGGAAGTGCAGAAGTCAATGACATTATTACATTGCTTCCTAAAATTATGGCATCCATTACACCGGAAAGCTTAGAAGCATTGATTGGCGAGTGCATCAGTCATGTGGATATAGTCGGATATAATTACGGACAGAATCTGTACGAAGGAACCCATAAACTTGCACCTGAGAGAGTAATTCTCAGTTCTGAAACATTTCCGAGCAGAATGGACAGCAACTGGGATATGGTCATGGCGCATGATTATGTAATTGGTGATTTTATGTGGACTGCATGGGATTATCTGGGAGAAGCTGGCGTGGGAGTTCCTGTTTATGGAACAACACAGGCACCGTTTTCGAAAGAATATCCATGTCTGTCAGCAGGATGTGGATCGGTGGATTTGACAGGATTCCCGGAAAGTCAGGCATACTATTCAGCTGTGTTGTGGGGAGCATATCAGAAACCATATATCGGTGTTCGACCTGTTAATCATAGTGGTGAAGAGTATACACTGGGACGCTGGAGACTAACAGACAGCATTCATTGTTGGAACTGGCCGGGACAGGAAGGAAAAGAAGCTGAGATTGAAATCTATAGTGTTGGTGAAGCAGTAGAATTATACAAAAATGGTGAACTGGTCGGTAAGGAGACATTAACATCATGTCGCTGCATGTTCAAGACAGCTTATGAGCCTGGAGTGCTCGAGGCGATTAGTTTTGACCGTGACGGAAACGAACTTGCAAGAGAAACCCTGGCAACTGCAGGCAATGACACAAAACTTCAGATTCTTCCGGAAAAGACGAAAATCAAAGCGGATGGAGAAGATATTGTCTATATTCCAATTCATCTCATTGATAAAGATGGAATATTAAAAATGACAACAGAGAAGAAGATAAATGTGACGGTAGAGGGTGAAGGAAAGCTTCTCGCAGTTGGAAGTGGAAATCCGGAGACGGAAGAATATTTCCATGAAGGTGCTTACACTTCTTATCATGGAAGAGTATTGGCAGTGGTACAGAGTACAGAAAAAAGTGGAACTATCAAAGTGACAGCAAGCAGCGATGGTCTGGAATCCGTTGCAGTGGAGATTCAAGTAACAGGCGAATAGAAACAAGTTGTAGTGCATAAAAAAGAGAGAATTCTCTCTCTTTTTTATGCCAATATTCATGTGAATAAAAGGAATAAAAAATTATTCGTAATCTTCAATCTTCCAAGATTCCTTCCAGTCGATATAAGGTCGCTCTCCATTGAACAAGATTGGAAGCCATACATAATCTGCAACGGAAGTGTTTTTATCCAGAATGCACTTCAGAAGAGTATCATCTACCTCAATCTGTTCTGTGGCGTTCGGATTGAATCGATTTTCAAAGATTTTGCTGTACTTATTATAGTCCAAAGCCATGTGCTTCGGCATCCAACGGTCAGCCACGGCAATATACAGATCTTTCTTACCTTCTACTTTAAAAATAGAGGAAATCTGGGAATGATAAGAGGTATCACTGTTGTCCGCCGGATGTAGATTTCCAAGTACCCGATATGGACCGTGCCAGGTATCTGCGACTGCAATTTCCGAAGGGTTCGGCAGATATCCGGTAGTGCCGGATGTTGCAAGATAATGCTTTCCGTTTCTGTAAAAATGAGCGGTTGCTTCCCTTACATAAGGTGGATATGGGTGTGGAAAATGTGTACTGTAATACCCGGTTACATCTGTGTAATCTGCTGTTAAATCTGCACAAATGGTCTCACTATGTACACGTTCAAAATAATAATAAGCCTTCCCGTCATCTGCAACGACTAAATCAAAATCGCCGGCATTCATGTTCAGTGGTCTTAAGTTTTCTCTGACCTTCTCATATGGTCCGAGAATGTGTTCAGCTGTGAGAACAGTCACAGTCTGCGAACCATCCTTGTGCATGATTTTCAGCCAGCATACGAATTTCTGTGTCTCTTTGTTATAGATAATATGAGGACGGTCCATCTGTGAAGAAGGATGCAGAGATGAGCGCAAATCATCTGGCGCAGGCGGAATGATAATGCCCTTATCCTCCCAATTATATAAATCTGTCGATGCGTAACAGCGAACACCCCAATGCCAGATGTTATTATCACCTGTTGTTTTTTCTTTGTTTTCTCCATACCAGTAATAAACACCGTCTAAGTAAAAAACAGAACCTCCATGGGCCTGAATTCGTTTTCCCTCTTGGTCAAGCCATATCTGACCGGGATGAAAAGAATCGTACATAAATAATAAACCTCCTATAATTTTTTTAGCATTTTAGCAAGCCTAGATTTTGAAAGAAACATTCTATTTTGATAAAATATCATAGTATCTTGTGAAAATGTATTATTTGTGTAAATGTCAGGTGTGTAGTAGCAAGATTATATGATAAAAGGGCAATATAAGAGGATTTACCCAAACAGAGGATATTTTACAATAAAGAAAATAAATCTATAAGAAATTGAAAGCAAAGGGGAAGAGCAAGATGTTTAAGAAACGCGATATGGCACCGGATGCAAAATTGACAGGGCTGGACTATTTAGGTTATTTTTTTGGAGCAGGAACGAATATACTGAACCTAATTGTGTCAGCATTCCTTTTGATCTACTATTCGAATGTTTTGTATTTGGGGTTGACGGAAGTTGGAACAGTTATGGCTGTTTCGAAAGTATTCGATGGTGTGTCAGACTTGATTATGGGACGCATCATTGACAAAACGAAGAGCAAATATGGTAAAGCAAGACCGTGGTATGCGAGAATGATTATACCGACAACAGTATGTGTTCTCTTATTGTTCTGGATGCCGGCGGGATTTAAAGGTATGATGCAGTATGTATATGTCTTTGTTACATACAACCTGGTATCAACTGTATGCTATACAGCGAATGCCGTTGCTCATGCCTCTATGATTGGGTTCATGACAATGAATACAAAGTCAAGAGGTATGGTTGGGGTTATGAGTATGGCATCCAACACAGTGTTTACGATACTTGTAACGAACTTTTTTATGAAAATCTGTCGTTTCTTCGGTGGAGGAGATGCGTATACCCAGAAGGGATTTACTTGTACTCTGATTTGTTATATTGTTCTGTATGCGGTGTCAGCTTCCCTGGCATTCTTACTTACTAGAGAACGTATCAATAACGTGATGCCTGCTCAGGAAACAGAGGAAGAAAAAGAAAGCGAAGAGGAAGCGCCTTCTGGTATCATTGAAGAAAAACTGGCAGAAGAAAAGCACAGAAAAGAAGCTGAGAAAGCAGAGGCAGATGTCCCAATTAAAGTCGCATTGTTGTCTCTTGTTCAGAACAAGTACTGGATTCTCTGTAACGTGATGTGCCTCGGTTTCTATTTCTTGATGAGTTTTGCATCAAGCGCAACCGTATATTTTGCACAATATATTATGAATGATTTAGATCTTCAGGGTACATTGTCATCGACATTATACATCGTATTACTGTTTGGACTTGTTGCCGCACTTCCGGTTATGATGAAAATTGGAAAAGGAAATACGATGAGGATTGGTCTGATTATCAGTGCTATCGGTTACTTTATACCCCAGCTCACCTTACAGAAATCTGCGGTTGTTGGAGCTATGGCAATTGTTGGAATTGGATTTGGATTCATTGCAGCACCTGCGGGAAGCTTTCTTCAGGACACATTGACATTTGGACAGTGGAGAAGTGGTGTATCTGCCATTGGTATGGGAAATGCCGTCTTCTCATTCGTGAATAAATTATCGTCAGCACTTGGAATTGTTGTGCTCGGCTGGGTATTGGATTTGGGAAAATTTGACGCGAAACTTTCGGTTCAGCCAGCCAGTGCACTGAGTGCAATCAAGTTCCTTTACATTTGGCTTCCGGCACTCATTTGTGTGATATGTGTATTTTTATCTGCGTTTTATGACTTAGATAAAAAGCTGCCATTTCTTGAAAAGGAAATCACAGCAGGAAGAATCGGTACTAAGAAACGCGATTGGAAGACAATCAAGGAAGAAAACGCAGCATCAGGAAAATAGTGTGCTGGAATTTCGAAATTGAATTGGAGTCATGCCAACTTTCTTTTTAAATAATGTTGTAAAATTATTAATGTCGTGAATGCCAACTTCGTGAGCAATCTTTGATGCCGGAAGTGCTGTGTTAAGCAGCAGGTTTTTTGCGGCATTAATACGTAGTGAAATTAAATAATCGTTTGGAGAAAAGCCCGTATATTTTTTGAATTCGCGAGACAGATAATACTTGTTGATACATGCGAATTCAGCGAGATAGTCAAGTGACATATGAGACTGGTAATTGTTCTCCATATACTTAATCAAGAAACGGATATTCTGCGGAATCTCCGTTTCTTCTGTATGAATACGTGTTGGAATGAGAAGATATGTAAGCAGCACGTCAATACAAGAAGAAGCCTGCCAATCACGGTATAATTGTGCACTGCTGTAGATGCTTAAAACCTTCTCGAGATATTGCTGGAACTTACCTTCCGGCGATTCATGAAAAACAAAGGAACCATTTTTTGCGAATTGTGCATATAATTCCTTACATAGTGGGCCCTGCACATGCAAAATAGCAACATCCCATCTACCTTTATCCACCTTATATAAATGATAATCCATACAATCGATAAAGAAACAGTCTCCTTTCGATAAAGAATATGTTTTACCACGATAGGTCAAAGAACCAGTTCCGCTATATGTAAACGCAATCAGAAAAGACGGATAATTTTGTCGTTCGGTATAGGAAGGTGCCTGATAATGAAACAGTGTAAAAGCTTGCAAATGAAACAGATGCTCCAACGCATAGTCTGTAATTGGGGGAATCTGAAAACTCTCCACGCTTCCCATAAGAGAAAAGGATGCATTAGGTAAATTGCCGTCACCATATTTCTTGTCGTTAAGTTCCTTATCAGTTAGTTGCTTGGAAGTCAAGCGCTTATGTGGTTCATAATGGGATAAGGGGATTTTCTCAAACATAACAATGCCTCCTCTTGTTTAAAACTGAGTCTATTATAGGAAATATATACTGCAATGTCAAGATTCTATGATTGTAAGTCAATATAAAGTGTTTAAGTTAAATATCCAACACAGTAATCTATAAGTATGGAAATGTGGGGAGTCACAAGTAAAACAAAGAAGGTGTGCTTATGAAAAAAGAGTTTTAGTAATTGTGTTGGGCGTTCTTGCTGTACTTCTTGTTGCAGTTGGAATCCTGGCAGCATCCTTTATTAAAAAGGGTGAAAATGCAACAATGGTACTGAACAAAGATGGTTCTTACACAGCAAGTGGAAGTATGACAGTAAGTTTGAGCGTATCTCATGGGACATTTGGTGAAATTCCACTGGTGACATATGATGTTAAGGAGCCAACACCTGAGACACCAGAAGCACCAGATGCTGAGCCAGTTTCAATTGGTAATGATGAGTTAGAATCAGTAGAATAAATTTATAGAAATAAGAAAAGGAAGATGCCTGGATGGGAAATAATATGATACAAAACAGATGCAAAAGGGAATATTTGGAAAAGGAACTGAAAGCGAGATTTCCAGGTGCAGATATTCGGGTGGATTCAGCAGAAATCAATATGACGGGAGAGCGTAAGGCAAAAGGAGATTCATTTAATAAGATTTTCGGAGTCAGTAAGGATGTGAAGAATCTTCCGCCATATTGTGAAGTGAATGTTACATGGCGAACTGGTGAGTTCGAAGAAAAGATTATCATCTGGTCACCACTTACGTGGAATGGCAGATTTGCCGGGACTGTAGGCGGTGGCGCAGAGACAGGGGGAGCGGGCTATTTAACTGCTCCCGATGATTTTACAAGAGGATGGACAGTACCATATGCCGTGATGAAAGGTTTTACCGCTGCAACGGCAAATGCAGGCAACATCAACGGACTTCACGACTATATGCTGGATGAAAAGACGGGAAAAGTAAAGCGAGAATTATATGAAAACTGGCGTGCACGAACTACGCATCACATGACAGTAGTGGGAAAAGCGGTAGCAGAGATCGTTCATGGGCGACCTGTCCAATATGCTTACATGAATGGTGGAAGCGGTGGTGGACGCCAGTGTATGGTAGAAGCGCAGGAATATCCGGAGGATTATGATGGAATCTGGGCATCCTGTCCGGCGATTCATTGGAATCGATTCCTATTAGAAGGTTTGTGGTTTTTGGCAGTTATGAATACAAACCATCATATTTTAAAGCCTGCAAAAATTGAGTATTTTATGAAGCGTGTATGGGAAGAATCTGGCGGAAAAGACATCTATTTTTCAAGTGAAAAGAAACCGGTTTTCGATGCAAATACATTTGTTGGAGCAATGAGTGAAGGTGGTAAAATTACCGAACAGGATGCGAAAGTCATGCAGGCATTCTGGGATGGACCAAAAGATGCTGATGGAAATCGGTTATGGTACGGATTTCGACCGGGTGTGAAATTCTGGAATGTAGGTATTCCAGTCGGTGGATTCTATTATTCACTGATCCGTAAACAGCCAAAGCCATTCTTCTTAACAACTCTATATGCAAGATGGGTGACAGAACAGCCAAAGCGGAAATTTGAAAAGATTACAATTCCGGAATTTGAAGCACTATTTAAACAGAGCATCGAAAAATTTAAGGATGCAGGTGCGGATCAGGCTGATTTATCTGTGTTTCAGGCTCATGGTGGCAAATTAATCGTGGATCATGGATTGAACGACCCACTGATTCCGGTAGATGGCACAATCGATTATTATAAGAACGTTGTGGCATGTATGGGAAAAGAGAAGGTGGATTCCTTCTTCCGCTTGTATCTGGTGCCTGGAGACGGACACGGAAACTGCTGGAATGAGCAGCCTGGAATCACAGAAAGCAATGGACTGAAAGCTTTGATGGACTGGGTTGAGAATGGAATCTATCCGGAGGAAATCGAAGGTGTTCAGGTTAGCATGAAGAAAAAGGAAATTCTGAAAAAGGCATTGATTCGTCCGGTAGATTGTATTGATGATTGGGCATAGTGCGAGAGATGAGAGAATATATCAAAATGAAAAGAGAAAACAGATGAGACTATATGATTTAAAAACATTACATATGAAAAAGTGTGTTGGGATTGATCAAAATCCTTATTTTTCATGGAAAATTGCAAACGACAAAAATGATACTGTTCAGTGTGCTTATCAGCTTCAGGTACTCTGTGATGAAGAATGTCTCTGGGATACAGGAAAAGTTGAAAGCGAAAAACAGTCTTTTGTGGAGTATGAAGGAATTGCATTGTCTTCTAGGACAGAATATAAATGGAAAGTGACTGTGTGGAATAATTACAATGAAACAGCGGAAGCAGAGGCGCAATTTGAGACTGGATTATTAGAAAAATCTCTTTGGAATGCAAAATGGGTAGAAAGTACCATTCCAAGAGTTCCGGTTACAGAGTATAAATACGGCAATACAGCACCGGCTGTATTTTTTGAAAAAGAATTCACATTGGATAAGCGTGTGAAAAAGGCGAGAATGTATGCAACCAGCTATGGCGTTTATCAGCTTCGGATCAACAAAAAAAGAGCAGATGACCGTGAATTTGCACCGGAATTTACAACGTATAGCACCGTATTATACTATCAGACCTATGATGTGACAATGCTTCTGAAACAGGGAAAGAATACACTGGATATGTATGTTGGTGATGGTTGGTATTTTAGCATGCAGGCAAGCCCTGTTTTTGAAAATCAACATGAGAAACCATCGGTGTTATTCCAATTGGAAGTAGAATATGAGGATGGAACAACAGAGCAGATTATCTCAGACGGAGATGAAACATGTGCACTTGGACCAATCTGCTATTCTGATATTTTCCAGGGGGAAAAACAGGATTATAGAATCGGTTATGACGAGAAACATCCGGTTGAAGTGAAAGATTATGGATACGAGATGTTGGAAGCACAGCCAATGCCACCTGTTAGGCCAACCAAACTACTTCCGGCTGTGGATGTTTTCCAGTCACCGAACGGTGAGTGGATTGTCGATTTCGGACAGGTTCTTGCAGGACGTGCACGTATTCATATCGATGAGCCGAAGGATACAGAAATTGTATTGGAATATTTCGAAATCTTAGATGAAAATGGCAATTACGTTAATACGATGTTCTGCCCACAGAAGGATATCGTTGTATCTAATGGAACACCGCTGGAACATGAGGTGAAATTTACATTCCATGGCTTTCGCTATATCCGGGTGACCGGCATGACAGAAGTAAAGAAAGAAAATTTTACAGCTGTACTTCTGACAACGGAAAAGGATGATTATGGTTCCTTTACATGTTCCGATGAGAGAGTGAATCGTCTGTATCAGAATGTGCGATGGTCACAGTGGAACAATATGATGTCTGTGCCGACAGACTGTCCGGCACGTGAGAAAGCAGGATGGACAGGAGATATTCTCGTGTATGCTAAGACGGCTCTTATGAATGAGGATGTAACACCATTCTTAAGCAGCTGGCTTCACAGCTTAAGAGAAAACCAGGCAGATGACGGTGTCGTTATGATTACCGCACCATATACAAAGCTATATGACGGCGTGTTGATGAATACGGTGAAAGAATTCGGTGACACCAGAGTGACAGGTGTTGCAGGCTGGTCGGATGCGATAGTTTGGGTGCCATATATTATGCATCAGGTGACAGGAAATACCATTGTCCTCAAAGATAATTATGAAGCAATGAAAAAGTGGTGTGATTATATTATTCGTACTGCGAAAGAAAAAAGAGGTTATCGTGATATTCCTTATGAGTATGATCAGTATCTTTGGAATACCGGTTTTCACTTTGGTGAATGGTTGATTCCAAGTCAGCAGATTGACCCGAAACATCCTTATGAGAATGCCAAAACAACTTCATACTTTATGGCACCGTTCTTCGGATATCAGTCCGTACGTTATTTTGCGGAAATCTGTGGATTGCTTGGAAAAGTAGATGAGCAGAACCACTATGATGAGATTGCACAGCAGATGAAAAATGCAATTCAGAATGGAATTATGCGTGGCGGACATATGCCGGATGATCTAATGGGTGGCTATTGTGTGGCAATTGCATTTGATTTAGTGCCGGATGATCTAAAGGAAAGCTACAAAGAAAAGTTAGTGTCACTGATTCAGAAGAATGATTATTGTCTTGACACCGGATTTTTAGCAA
Source organism: Mediterraneibacter sp. NSJ-151 (assembly GCF_022487435.1). Classification (NCBI taxonomy): domain Bacteria; kingdom Bacillati; phylum Bacillota; class Clostridia; order Lachnospirales; family Lachnospiraceae; genus Mediterraneibacter; species Mediterraneibacter sp. NSJ-151. Next base: position 64,097 of record NZ_JAKVPP010000009.1, read on the forward strand.
CACCGTTCTTGCTTGATGCACTTTGTATCGTGGGAGAACAGGAGCTTGCACATCAGGTATTCTGGCAGGATAAACGTCCGTCATGGCTTTACGAAGTAGACCATGGTGCAACTGCAATCTGGGAAGCATGGGATGCGGATGAGGCGAAAAAGCCAGGTCGATTTGTTAGTTTTGACCATTATGCACTCGGATGCGTGGATGATTGGATGGAGCGTGCTATTTGCGGAATCGACACAGATCAGGCTGGCTTTAAACATTTTGTGATTCGTCCACAGTATGACTCAAAGCTTACAAGCTGTGAGAGAACTTTTGAGAGTGAAGCCGGTATGGTTTCCGTGAAATGGGATGAGCACACATTGAAAGTGGAAATTCCATGTAACACAACGGCAACTGTTTATTGTGGAGAAACAGTAGTAAACATCGGCAGTGGCACTTATCAGTTTGAAAGATAGTTAGAAATATAAAAAGTAGTAAGAAATAGAATAGAAATGGAAGATAAAATGAAAGAAAATACAGAAAAATTAGGAATGAATCAAAAAATCGGTATCATGCTTTGCGCGATGGTAAGTGCAGTAGCCACGGGATATGTACCGAACTACATTAATATTTATTATACAGATAACGTTGGCATTTCCATGGGTGCAGTTGGTATGATTCTAATGATTACGAAAATTACTGACGGTGTAACAGATATTGTCATGGGTATGATTGTTGATCGAACCCATACAAAGCTTGGCAAAGCGAGACCTTGGGTTCTTGCGGGTGGAGCCGGACTTGCTATTTCAATTATGATGCTGTTCAATTGCCCGGGAAGCTTGCCTGGATGGTTTAAGGTTGCGTTCTGCGCGCTGTTTTATTTCCTGGCAAATCCTATTTTCGGTACGATGACTTCTGTGGCATGCGGAACGATGAATAACCTTTTAACAGCTGATTCGAAAAAGCGTAGTGTACTCGGTGTGTTCTCGGCATATGGATCATTGTTCTGCGTTATGCTTATTGGTCTGGTTGTTCCTGTAATTCTTTCTGCAATGAATGAGAGTCAGGCTGCATATACAACCGTAACATTGATCTTTGCGGCAATCGCTGTTTTAGCTGCAATTTTGGGTGTGAAATTAACAAGAGAAACCGTAACAGAGCATTCAGAAGCACATTTAAAAGAAAAGCAACCAGTGAAGGAATCTTTAAAAGAACTTGTAAAAAACAAATACTTTGTATTCCTTGCAATTGGAACAATCCTTTACAATTTATCAGCAGCTCCGGTTGCTACTTACTATGCGAAATATGTATTTGGAGATATTAATAAGACGGCGCTGATTAATCTGCCGGGTATGTTAGCTATCTTTATTCTTCCATTTGCGGTACCGTTTATCAATAAATTTGGAAAGCGTAATTGTATTGTTGGTGGAATGTTATTAGCAGCAGCTAGCCATATTGTTATTTTCTTTGCAAATACAAATTTAGCGATGTTCATGATTGGAAAAAGTATCGGTGGTATTGCAGTTGTACCGTTTACCGTTGCATTGATTCCAATGACAGGTGAAATTTGTGACTACGCATTGTATCGTTCAAAAAAGCCGATGGATGGAACAATTAGTTCAGCTGCTACGATGGGGGGTAAGATTGGTATCGGTCTTGCAGCAGGGTTATCAAGCATGATGCTTGCACTGGGCGGATATATCAGCACAGATAGTTCAGTGCTTGCAGTACAGCCTGATAGTGCGATTTTTATGATTCGTGTGTTAGCAGGAATTTACCCTGCTGTGATGTACATATTAGCAGCAATTTGTTTCTGGAAGATTGACCTGGAGAAGAAAGGAATTACAGAAATTCAAAAAGAATTAAAAGAACAGGGGTTGAGATAAGATGACAGAACACGATATTACCGCATGTATGCAGACATATGTGGAACACCGGGAAATGTCCGGTGGGGCACTTATGGTACGAAAAGATGGCGAGTTGATTTATCAAAATAAATGGGGAATGGCCAATCTCGACACAAAAGAAGAGGTTTCGTATGATTCCATCTACCGTATGATGTCGATGTCGAAATGTGTAACTGCAGTTGCCATTATGCAATTGATTGAGAGTGGCAAGATGGATTTGGATGATCCGTTGTCAAAATATGTGCCTGAATTCAAAAATATGCAGGTCGCATCGGATAAACGATATGTGATTGATATGAAAAATCCAAAGAAAATTCTGCTCCAGGTGCCATTTTTTAAAATGGAAAAGGTAAAGACCGTGCCTGCGGACAGAGAAATAACTATTCGTGATTTGCTGTCTCATTCATCTGGTTTGGAGCAAGGTGCAGTTGGTTTGATTGCAATGATGAAAATGAAAAATGAAGATCAGATTTTGGAAGACCGTGTGATGCGATACAGCAGATACGTGTTGGATTTCCAACCTGGATCAGCAACAAATTATTCTCCACTTGCCGGATTTGATATTCTCGGTTATATCGTTGAACGCGTGTCTGGCTTACGTTTGGAAGAATATATCCAAAGGAACATTTGTGAACCGTTGGATATGAAGGATACCACTTTTTTCTTGAATGATGAACAGAAAAAACGTCTTGTTCACGTATATAAGAGAGAAAATGAAAAATTAAAAGATGTTACCGGAACAAAGGATGACATGTTTGGAATGCTGCATCAGGAACCGTTACAGTTTGAAGAAGGAAGTGGAGGATTGTTCTCTACGATTATAGATTATGAACATTTTGGAGAAATGCTCTATAATCAAGGAACTTATCATGGACGGCAGATTTTGAAACCTGAAACTGTATCATTGATGCATACAGAAGCAGCAGAAAAACATTTGGAATCAGAACCAGGTATGGTATGGGGTCTAGGTATGAAGATTCGGCAAAATCCTGAAGCTGCGAAAAGCTTTGCGACAGAAGGTACATACGGATGGAGTGGAGCTTTCGGAACTCATTTTTTTGTGAGTCCTAAGGATCAAATAGAGGTTGTGTTTGTAACAAATCGTTGTGATCTTGGTGGATCAGGTTCCTATATCAGTACCAAGGTAGAAGAACTTGTCTTTGACGTGTGGGGAGGAAAGTAGCATGAGTCAGAAAATAACAGAATGTACATCCTTAAGAGAATTGCAGATGAGACCAGAATGGAAGTCTCTGATCCCTTATTTAGTCTACAGTCAGAATGGACTAGGCGGCAATCTGAAGATGAACATGAGTCTTGCAGATATTGAAAAAGAGCACAAAACATGGTCTGCACAAGATATGGTATATGGTTTGAACCGTGTTGCAGAAATTTTAGAAAGCGGTAAGAAGTTTGCTTATCCAGTGTACGATGCTACGAGTGTGACAGAAGATCCGGAGAAAGGCGATGTGCAGATTTTTCACTTTCCGGCTGAGTCAAAACAATATGTGATTTTGGCTGCAGGTGGTGGATATGGCTCGGTCTGTTCATTACCAGAAAGTTTTCCTGTAGCTGCAAAATTAAATGAATTGGGTGTGACTGTATTCTGCTTGAATTACCGTGTCGGTGCACCGAAAGTATTTCCAAAACCGATGCAAGATTTGGCTGCTGCATGCAAATATATTGAAGCGCATGCAGATGATTTTCAGGTGAATGCCGAGGAATATGCGGTAGGTGGTTTCTCTGCCGGCGGGCATCTGGCTGCTTCATGGGGAACGAAATCAATCGGTTACGAAGTATACGGATGTCTGAAACCAAAATGTATGCTGTTAGACTATCCTTTGATTGATGTCTGGGATACACTGCAGCAGATGCCACTGCCAGTTCGAATTATGATGGTAAAAGGCTATTTTGGAAAAGGTAATGCGGAAGAAATTTGCAAAGATTATGAGATTGTTCGAAATATGGATGCAGACTATCCACCAACATTTCTTATTCAGGCAGAGAATGACAGCACAGTTCCAATTTCGAATAGTGATAATATGAAGAATCAATTGGCTGCTTTTGGAATTGCCTATGAATACGAGAGAATCAAAACCGGTGAGCATGGCTTCGGTTTGGGAACCGGTACAGAAGCTGATGGATGGGTAGAAAAAGCGCTTCGTTTTTGGAAACATTTATAAATTGAAATAGGAAGGAATAAAATATGGAAATATATGCAGTAAAAATTAATGGAATTGAGAATCCATTAGGTTATCTATACGATACACTCATCTGCTCTTGGAAGGTGCGCGGAGTATCTGGAAAGAAGCAGACAAATGTGGAGATTCGAGTTGCATTGGAAGCAAATATGCAAAATGTGATTTACGAGTTGAATTCGCCGGAACTTGATTCATTGGGCGTACCATTAAAATTAGAATTGACTCCTCACACACGATATTATTATCAGGTAATTGTGACAACAGATGCAAATGAAACAGTACAAAGTGAGGTGTGCTGGTTTGAGACTGCAAAACTAGCTGAAGAATGGAGTGCAGATTGGATTGGTATTGAAGAAAATGATAGTATACATCCTGAATTCCTGAAAAGATTTTCAATATCTAAAAAAATCTCGCAGGCGCGTCTGTACATCTGTGGTCTTGGTGTATTCGAAGCACAAATCAATGGTAAAAAGGTTGGAAACGATGTTATGGCACCATTTATCAATGATTATAAAGAGCATATTCAATATTGTACATATGATGTAACAGAACATTTAAGCGAGAAAAACGAAATTTTAGTACAGCTTGGAAAAGGCTGGTATATGGGACACTTCGGCTTAACAAATGTTGCTTATGGCATGAAGACTTTCGGCCTGATTGCAGAAGTTTATATCCAATATGAGGATGGAAGCGTGGAAGTAATCGGAACAGATGAGAGTTGGAATTATCGCGGAAGTGTATTTGAGAAAACATGTATCTATGACGGTGAAACACAAAATTATCTCTTATGGGATGGAAAAGAAAATCCATGGCGCAGTGCGAAAAGAATTGATGCATTGGCAACATTAGTGGAACGCTATTCGCCGGGACTTCATGATATGGAAAGTCTGTCAGTGAAGGATGTGATTCATACACCGGCAGGAGAAAATGTTCTGGACTTTGGTCAAAACTTTGCCGGTGTGGTTGAGTGCACACAGCAGATTCCAAAGGGAACAACTATGAAATGGGAGTTTGGGGAAGTTTTACAGGATGGTAATTTTTATCATGAGAATTATCGAACAGCAAAATCAGAATTTGTCTATACATCGGATGGCTGTGACAGAACGATTCGCCCAAAGTTTACATTCTTTGGATTCCGTTATGTAAAGGTTTCAGGTTTAGAAGAGGTTGATGGCTCTTGCTTCACCGGTAAAGCAATCTATTCGGAAATGGATCGAACAGGAGAAATCGAAACAGGAAATGTTAAAATTAACAGACTTCACGAAAATGTAGTTTGGGGATTGAAATCAAATTTTATAGATATGCCTACGGATTGTCCGCAGAGAGACGAAAGACTCGGCTGGACAGGTGATGCACAGGTATTTTGCCGTACTGCAGGTTATTTGATGGATACACGCAGCTTTTATGCCAAATTTATTCGTGATCTTCGTTCGGATCAGATGCGAAACAACGGAAAAGCTGCTATTTATCTTCCAAATGAATTTCCTGGTCTGTGCGCAAGCGTGTGGAGTGATATTGCTACCTTCTTGCCGGATATGCTTTATGATTACTATGGAAGCAAGGACATGCTTGCATGCCACTATCCATTGATGAAGGACTGGGTGGATTGTATCAGAAGAGAAGACCAGAACAGGGGAGAAAAACATCTCTGGGATTTTGGATTCCAGTTTGGAGACTGGCTTGCTTTAGACGGTGCAACAGAACAGAGTACATTTGGCGCAACAGATTCCGGTTATATTGCTTCAGTATACTACTATGCGTCTACAAGCTATGTGGCAAAAGCAGCAAAGGTACTTGGTTATGAAGAGGCAAAGGAATATGAGCAGCTGGCAGAAAGTATTAAGACTGCCATCTTGGATGAATATTTTACAACAAGCGGAAGAATTGCGGTTGATACGCAGACCGGTTATCTTGTTGCATTGAAGTTTGGCATTTATCGTGATAAGAATAAAATGATTGAGGCATTAAGAACTCGTATTAAAAAAGACTGTTATCGCATCAAAGGCGGTTTTGTAGGTGCTACGATGATGAATACTGTTCTAGCTGACTGTGGAATGGAAGATCTTGCATACGATTTCCTATTCTTTGAAGGTTTTCCTGGATGGCTCTATGCAGTAAATCTCGGAGCAACCACTATCTGGGAGCGATGGAATTCAATCTTACCTGACGGAAAGATTAGCGGAACAGGAATGAACTCCTTAAATCATTACTCTTATGGTTCGGTTATGGAATTTGTATATCGTCATTCGATGGGGCTGATTCCGGTAGAACCTGGATTTAAAAAAGTATGTCTTGCGCCAAAACCGGATGTAAGAATGGGTTACTTCAAAGGCTCCTTTGATTCAGCGGCAGGTCGTTATGTATCACAGTGGGAGATTAAGAAAAACGGAGTCTTGTCATTCCACATAGAAATCCCATTTGGCTGTGAGGCAGAAGTGGTATTACCTGAGCAGGAAGCAAAAGTGCTTCCTGCAGGAAGTTATGATTTCGAAATTATGACGAAGAGAGATTATCTTGCACTGTATTCCGGAACAACTCCGGTAGAAAGATTATTGGATAATCCAAAGGCAGTAGAAATTCTTGATAAATATCTACCAGGATATATTGCATCCATCGACCGGAATGATTTGGAAGCAATGAATAAATCAATCGTAGATCAGAGAACGCGTGCAATGCTATTCAGACAACCAACGGAAAGTTATGAAAAAGCAATTGAAGAGATTAGCAAAATTCATGTATAAGAGGAGGAAATACTAATGAGCAAAAAGAGTAAAGATATGTCACAAAATGCAAAAGTAGGATTTGGCGAACATCTTGCATACGGTATAGGAGGGGGATTTGCCACAAATGCGGTAAACCTTTTCATCGGTGCATTCTTAATTGTATATCTAACAGAAATTATGAAAATCAATCCGGGGGTTGCTGCGGGAATTGTCGGTGTATCAAAGTTTTTGGATGGTATTTCAGATTTGATTGCAGGACGAATCATTGACAAGACACACAGCAAATTTGGAAAAGCCAGAGTCTGGCTGCTTCGTATGATTCCGTGTACAGTTATTTCGTTACTGTTATTGTATCTGATGCCAAGCAGTCTCACGGGTACGGCACAGATTGTATATGTATTTGTGATGTACAATCTTGTTTCTACAGGATGTTATACGTTCAGTTATGTAGCGTTTATGGCATTAAACGGTCTTATGACAACGAATCAGAAATCCCGTGGTTTAAACGGCGGTATCAACATGGTAGGAAATGTAATTGCAAGCTTACTTGGAAATGCAACGATTATCACTGCATTAAAACTTTTAAGCTCAGACCCTTCGTTCTCACCATATGGAGACAGAACTGGATGGATTAAATTGCTAGTCATCTGGATGATTGTCGGAATGCTTGCGCAGGTTCTGATTGTATTTGGAACGAGAGAACGTGTGATTGAAAATGCAGGTAAAGACGATGGGAAAGAAAGTAAGAAAGCAGAAGTGTCTGTATTTACAACATTAAAAGCACTCTTTAAAAACAAGTATTGGATTTATAATATTATTATTGCAGTAGTGATTCAGTTCCTCATGGGAGCAACCGGATCTACAACATCCTATTATATGACATATGTAGTAGGAGATGCGGAATTCTATCAGGTGTTTTCTACCGCAAATTCTCTGGCAATGCTTGGATTTATGCTGGTGGGATTCCCAATCATGGCAAAACTTGGAAAGCGTAACGCGGTACTGGGTGGTCTTATTATACGTGGTATTGGTACATTACTTCCATTGTTTTCGAGTGCAAAGCCAATTTTGCTTGTAGCAGGTGTGATCGGTGGAGCTGGATATGGGATTGCAGGATGTGCGTTTGCATCTATCATTCAGGATACATTGACTTACGGCGAATGGAAAAACGGTTATAGTATGATTGGTATGGGAAATGCCGCAAACTCTTTTGCAGGAAAAATCGGAAACAGCCTTGGAACTATCGTACTCGGTTTGGTTATGAATGCTTCCGGATATGTAGCAGGAGCTGCGCAGCAGACTGCTTCTGCATTGATGGGATTTAAGGTTATGTTTATCTTCCTTCCGGCAGCAATGATCGTCCTGGCAATCGTTGCAGCAGCTCTCTATGATTTGGATAAAATTTATCCACAGATTGCTGCCGATCTTGCAGAAGGAAAATATGCGCCTGGTGTAACTGCGTATGGTGAAAAGAAAGAGTCATAAAAAGGTGGAAATATTTTGAAGGAAACATTTTTTTCAACAGAAATCGCAGATGGAATTTTTCTGATATCTGTGACAAATAAATCAAATATTGCGATGGAGGAACTGGTAAAACCACAAAAGGCAACTGCAAATTCTTATCTCGTTGTCGGAGAAGAAAAGGCATTGCTCTTCGACTTAGCAATCAATCAGGAAAATCTGTGGGATTATGCGTGCTCCCTGACAGACAGACCGGTTCAAGTGGTATTAAGCCATGGACATGTGGATCATATTTTTTATCTGAATAAGAGAGAAGAGGTATGGCTCCATCCCGATGACATGGATATGGTGAAAAATGGAGTTCCCGGAGTGAATGAACCAACTCATCCTTGTCCTGTGTTGCATTCGCTAAATGAGGGAGATGTGATAGAATTGGGAAACAGAAAATTGACGGTTTATCATATTCCGGGACATACACCGGGAAGCATTCTGCTTCTAGATCAAAAAACAAAGCTTCTTTTGTCGGGTGATTCTGTAGCAAGAAGACTGCTCTTCGGTGTGGGAAGCGATGTAAAATTAGAGCCGTTTTGCAAAAAAGTGGAGCGGTTAAAGAAAATAGATTTTAAGGAAGCATATTCAGCACACGATAGATGTGCTTTGCCAAAAAGTCATCTCAACAGAATGTTGCAGACCATTGAGGAAACTCAAAAAAATGGAAAGAAAATGAAAATTCCGTTTGTAGGTGAATTCAAAACTTATAAATACGGGAAAGAAACAGAGTTGGACTATTGTGATGTTGCAATTTTCACATCGCAAAAAAAGGATAAAAAATAGACGCTTTATATCAGAAGTAGAGCAATTGTAAAGGTGAAGACTGATTTCAAAGGATAAATCCGATGAAGTCAGTCTTTTATAAAGCACCAATATTGATTAGCTAGGAGTCAATTGAGAAATCTTATAATATGTTGCAGTTCACGCTGTGCTTCATGTCTTCCAATTTGATATACACGTTCTAATTCTTCCGGTCTGTGTTCCACAGCTCCAATGTTTAGAGCTTCAGGTGGTTGTATTACAAATAGATTTCCGGCATTTTGCTGGGTTTCTATATACTTCAATGTTTCATTGTAGGTAATATGTCGATTACTGAGAGTACGAAGTAATGCAGGATACTTACGTAAGGCAACACGCAATATAGGGAGAAACGAATTGCGTTTTTTTACAAATCCTTTTGGCTGAGTCAGAATAACTATGTTTTTATTGTAACCCTGTTGTTCCAAAAATCGTATCGGGATGGAATCAGCTGTGCCACCATCAGATAAAGATAAATTATCTATTTTTACAACTTTTGATACAAGAGGCATGGAAGAAGAGGCTCTCATCCATTCAATATCTTCGGTAGTTCCATGCTCACAACGATGATATACTGCATTACCTGTTACCATATCGGTACAAACAACATAGAATTCCATTGGATTGGAAGCAAAAGTATGTGAATCAAAAGGGTCTAATATTTCTGGTACTTCATGATAAGCAAATTGTTCGTTATATAGATTTCCCGTTTGAAGAAATGAACGAAGGCTAACATATCTCGGGTCATTGCAGTATGTTTTGTTATAACGTATTGCACGACCTATCTGCTTTGATTTATAATTGCATCCAAAAACTGCTCCTGCTGATACTCCGACAGCACCATCAAAAACGATGTTGTTTTCAAGGAGAACATCGATTACTCCGGCAGTGAACATTCCACGCATGGCACCGCCTTCCATGACTAATCCTTTTTTTATCTTATTCAAAATATAATCTTCCTTTTTTAATATTAATATGATGTGATAAATTCCTAAGTAGGAGTATACAAGACTTTGAAAATTATTTCAATAACGATAGCGAGCCAAAATCTAAGTGGAGTCGAAGTGTTACTGTTCACTCCCGTGTCATTCACTACGCTGATTGACACGGAGGATGCACGTTTTGTCTTGAACGGCATCTCGCCTATCGCCAAAGGCAATTTAAAATGGCGAGATACGTTGCTGGTCACAGGTACTCTGAACAGTAACGTCGAAATCACAGCGTGTACTTCTCCAACATGAGCAAACTGGCGTCATCTGACAAAAAGTCCTGTGTTGTAAGCATCGATTTCTGCTGCTGCTCGATATGTGCATTCTGGAAAGATCTTCGGTATTCCTTTGGAGAACATCCGTATTGTGCCTTGAAAGCTTTGTTAAAATATTTCGGATCAGAGAATCCACAGGCGATGCTGATATCCAACAGGGAATAATCAGTCAACAATAAAAGCTGGCGGGCGTGCTCGCGGCGAATCTTGGACAAATAGTTTTGAAATGTGATTCCAAAGGATTCCTTAAATAAATGAGATAAATAGTATAAGTCAAGCTCCTGCTGTTTAGCAATATCTGAAAGCAGGAGTTCTTCGCTATAATGTTCATCGATGTAGTGCATGATTTCCCGGCAAATGAAATCGGATTTGCAATGGCAATGGGAAAACTGATGACAGTTCACCTCAATGACCAGAATGGAATTCGTTATGATCAGGACAAATCATTTGGTGTAGAGAATTTAAGAGCAGCATTTAACCAGGTGAAGGTTCTGATTATTCTAACTGGAACGGAGGAACAAGAGGATACAAACAGCAGTTTGCCTGTCTTGGATGTCCGGCAAATACAGCAAACGGATGTGGTCTTCAGACACATTATGAAGATTCCGGCCATGCAGGAAGCTATGACGTGGATAATGGTAATCGTATGTCATCTTGGGAAAAGAAGGGATATGACCCGGACGATATAGTAATAGACTGGAATATGTAATCATTCACCGGAGACGGTTAGAAATTGTGAATAAGATGTAAAAAACAGACCTGATGTGGAAAATTGTTTTCCATGTCAGGTCTGTTTTTGCAACAATGAAAGTGTATCAATCTGTGTTTTTATAACTTCTAAAGCGGAAGGATTTTTCGTGCACATCAGTTTATAAATAGGAATCGTATCTGCCAGAATATGTGCAAAATCCAAATTACATTCCATAAGTGAGGCACTCCAACTAGGAGAAATCATGCGTTGCATAACCTGTAGTACTTTCTCGTAATGTTCGAGGTCTACGAGATAATCGATGTCAGCTCTTCCGAGTAAGACAATACCGCCGAGAGGATATGTTTTGGCAGTGGAAATCTGTGACGTCCCGCACCATGGAATTCCGTATACCACAGGCTGTCCGTTTTTTTGTGCTACAAGATTCAAGTCCCCATTTAAATATGGGGTATGTAAGAGGTCATGCCAGAGGGCAGTGTGAGTGGACTTGCCCATGCCGGAATGTCCGGAGAACAGCCACGCCTGATCCTGATAGAGAATCGAAGCAGAATGGATGGCAAAACAGCCTTCCAGTTGTGCTTTATATAAAAAGCAAGGACGGATTGCAAGAAAAAGATTCTCGCAATCGCTTTCCGGAAGCGTATTCTTACAGTAAATTCTGGCGTAATTAGCATTTGTGGTAATCTGAGCTTCGATGATGTTATCCAGAGTTGGAAACTATAAAAGATATCCTTCTTCCCAACAAGAGACGATCAATTCTTTGTTGCGAAGAAGAATTGTACCATTCTGATGATTCTGTGGTTCGCCCAAAATAATTTCGATATCCATATCAGAACACACTGTCTGCGGAAGCTCTTCTCTATGATCGTTGCATCCGGAGAAAGTAGTAGATGACAGGTAAAAAGGTGCAAACTTTTCAGAAAAAACATGAGCAGGTCCATAAAGCCGGACAATACAGTCGGCAATTTTCTGTCCATATGGAAGGAGGTAAGTCTTGTCATCAATATGTTTTAAAATATAACCTTCTTGTCGTTTTAACATCTACACGTTCACTCCTAAAACTTCTTCCCGTCTATTCTTCAATAATCTGTATCTCCAAATAATCAAAATCAATTGAATCTACAAAGTTATCCTGATAAAATCGAGCTTTATCATGTCTTTTAAAATCAGCAATCGTGGAGTCGAGCCAGATTGGTTTGCTTAGATCAAATTCATAACAGATCTCGTCGAGTGCATGAAAAATTTTATGTGTTCGTGTATCATCCGTGTCATCGCAAATAACAGTATCGCGAAGCAGACGGTTGTCTTTAAATTCTTTTCCCCATAAACGGAACATAGTGATTTCCTCCTGTTAATTAATATGTGAATATTTTCTGGAAAAATTTGTGTTACAGAATTTCAAAAGTAGTTCAAGTATAGCATTGAAAAAGCAAAATGTCGATGATAGAATATGATGATAACGTAAATAAAATTCATAAGAATTTGTATGAAATGAGTTGAAGGGAATTCGAAGATGAAAAAAACATTGGATCGTATTTTTATTGATGGATTAAGTGGCATGGCACATGGATTGTTTGCAACGTTGATTATTGGGACGATTATACAGCAGATTGGAGCTATGGTGACTGGTAATACGGGGGCATGGATCGTTCTGATAGGAAAGGTCGCAGCAGCAATGACAGGCGCAGGAATTGGTGTTGGAGTCGCAAGAAAATTTGAAGCAAGTCAGCTGGTTGTAGTGTCAGCAGCGACAGCAGGTATGGTAGGTGCATTGGCCGGTAAGATTTTATCGGGAGAGATTTTGCAGAATGGGGCAATCGTGTTAGCGGGACCGGGCGAGCCGCTGGGAGCATTTGTTGCTGCTTATCTAGCTGTTGAAGTAGGAATTTTAATTGCGGGAAAGACAAAGCTTGATATATTGATCACACCGATTGTTACCATCGGTGTCGGTTCGGCGGTAGGAATTTTTGTGGGACCTCCGATCTCAAAATTCATGGCATGGATCGGTTCTCTGATCAACTGGGGGACAGAACAGCAGCCATTAATCATGGGAATTGTGGTTTCTGTATTGATGGGAATGGTTTTGACACTTCCAATCAGTTCAGCTGCAATCGGAATTGTATTGAATTTATCAGGTCTGGCAGCTGGTGCGGCAACGATAGGATGTTGCTGTAATATGGTTGGCTTTGCAGTTGCAAGTTTTCGTGAAAATGGATTTGGCGGTTTATTTGCACAGGGAATCGGAACATCGATGCTACAGGTTCCGAATATTGTGAAACGACCGGTGATTTGGCTTCCTGCAATATTATCCAGTGCAATTTTAGGACCGGTCGGAACCATGTTTTTGCATATGACTAATAATGCAACTGGGTCGGGGATGGGAACAGCCGGACTGGTGGGACAGATTATGACCTGGCAGGTTATGACGCAGACGGAAGAACCGATGATAGTCATGATTAAAATGGTGACAATCCAGATTGTTCTGCCGGCACTTTTGACATTACTTTTTTCTGAGTATATGCGAAAGAAAAAGTGGATTCGTTATGGAGACATGAAACTGGATTTGTAGGCTGGACTATGCTATACTAAAGTATATATACTGTTTCTTAAAAATTGACAGAAATAGTGAATGGGGAAAGAAATATATTTATGAAGGAGAACGATGTCGAATGCAGGATGCAATTAAAAATTATGAGGATGTAGATAGTTGGAAGACTGTTATCTTTCTGTACAATGCAGCATTAAAAGAAGTGGGGACAAAGTTAGAAATTCTCAATGATGAGTTTCAGCATGTGCATAAATATAATCCGATTGAGCATATCAAGACGAGGGTGAAAACTCCGGAGAGTATTGTAAAAAAGTTGAAACGATATGGATATGAAACATCGATTGAGAATATGGTAAAGTATATCAATGATATTGCAGGAGTAAGGCTGATCTGTTCATTTACATCTGATATTTACAGATTAGCAGAGATGATAGGTAATCAAAGCGACCTGAAAGTGCTGACAATCAAGGATTATATAAAAAAACCGAAGGAAAGCGGATATAAGAGTTATCATATGCTGGTATCTGTTCCAATCTTTTTATCAGATAGCGTGGTTGATACGAAAGTAGAAATTCAGATTCGAACGATCGCAATGGACTTCTGGGCCAGTCTGGAACATAAGATTTACTACAAATTTGAAGGAATGGCACCGGAATATATAAGCAGGGATTTAAGAGAATGTGCACAGATGGTATCAGAGCTGGACGATAAGATGTTATCGCTCAATGAAGCAATTCAAGCGTGTCTGGAGCAGCAGGAAGGGGTACAAAAGACAGAGAGTGTTGCCAGTGTGGCGGAACATTTATTAGGAAAGAGAGAAATGTAGTCAGGTAGATATTCGACTTGAAAGAGGCGAGAAGTAACGTGTGCAATTGAAAAATAAAGGGGTAAGAATGACAAAAGAAGTAAAAAGTAAGCTGATCGAAATAGGAGCAGGCCTGGTTCTTTACTTGAATGCACTTTTTGCGGTAAAGCAATGGAATACAGATAGCAGAGTGGAATTGATGTTGTATATTTTTGCATATATTGTACTTTCAGTAAAGATAGTGTGGCAGACCTTTTATAATATAAAACATAAAAAACTTTTTGATGAAAATCTTCTGATGTTGGTTGCAACAATAGGAGCAATGTTTGTTGGGCGATATCGTGAGGCTGTTGCGGCCGTACTATTTTATCAGGTGGGAAATCTGGTAGAGGCTATTTCTTTGCAAAGAACAAAAAAATCAATTGCCAAATTTATGGATATCCGGCCGTCACATGCAAACTTAAAGATTGCAGGTGGAACAAGAACGGTTTCGCCTGTCGAATTGATACCGGGGAATGTAATCGTGGTTAAACCGGGAGAGAGGATTCCGGTGGACGCAACAGTTACACAGGGCGTAAGTATGATAGATACAAAAGCGTTGACTGGCGAGGCAGAACCAAGAGAAGTGAAGATAGGAAGCAAGCTTTTTAGCGGAAGTATCAATCTAAGCGGAATGATCGAGGCGAGAGTTTCGAAAGTTTATGAGGAATCTATGGCAGCGAAGATTATGAACTTGGTTGAAGCGGCAAATAATAAAAAAGCAGAAACAGAAAAGCTTGCTGATCGATTTACGAGATACTATACACCAATCGTAATACTGATGGGAATTTTAGTCATGATACTTCCGCCAATGATGTTTGCGGGTCAGGATAGACATGTTTGGATTTATCGAGGATTGATTTTTCTGGTAGCTGCATGTCCATGTGGTCTGTTAGTATCGGTTCCACTTGCATTTTTAGGTGGAATCGGAGCAGCATCCAGACAAGGTGTATTGATCAAAGGAAGTAATTATCTGGAAGCTTTATCGCAGACAGAAACATTTGTGTTTGATAAGACAGGAACTTTGACGGAAGGTGTATTTACTGTCAAAGAGATTTGTCCGCGAGGAATGTCTGAACAGAAGTTACTGGAGCTTGCCGCATATGGGGAGGTTCATTCAAATCATCCAATCGCACAGTCATTAAGGGAGGCCTATGGAAAAACAATTGATACAGCAAGAGTTTCTCATACAAGAGAATATTCTGGCTTTGGAGTGGAATCAATTGTAGATGGACAAGTTGTCTTTGCCGGAAATGCAAAATATATGAATAAGCAAGGCTTTTATTATCAGCCGGTATCGGATATCGGAACAGCGGTTCATATAGCGGTGGATGGAGAATATGCAGGATATATTTTAATCTCGGATATTATTCGACCAGGTGTGAAAAAGATGGTACGATGGCTTGACAGACATCAGATTGAGTCCGTTATGTTGACAGGTGACAATGACAGAGTGGCAGAAGATGTTGCCAAAAAAGTAGGAATCCACTCTGTGTTTGCAAATTTAATGCCGGAAGACAAAGTAGAACAGTTAGAAGACTTTATGGAAAGCCGGATTGAAGAGGAAAAACTTGCGTTTGTCGGGGATGGAATCAATGACGCGCCGGTTCTTGCACGTGCTGATATCGGAATTGCCATGGGAGGACTGGGAGCAGATGCAGCACTTGAAGCTGCAGATATTATTTTGATGGAAGATGAGCCGATTAAAATTGTAAATGCCATTCGAATTTCCAAAGGGACAATTCGGGCAGTGAAGCAGAATATGATTTTTGCAATCGGCATGAAAGTATATTTGCTGGTGCTGGCATTATTTGGTTATGTATCTATGGAGAATGCCATCATTGCGGATGTCGGTGTAATGTTATTAAATATTTTAAATTCATTCTGGATATTGAAATATCCGGAATAAAGACGAAAATGGAGAATGAAAATGAAGAATCAAATGCAATTTATTCGAAACTGTGGATTGGTGATTTTGACAATGTCTTGTTTACTTACAGGATGTTCAAATGCAGGAAAAGCAGGAATAAAAGCAATGGAAAAGGAAGATTATAAAGAAGCGGTTACTCAGTTTACACAGGCTGCAAGTACAGCAGAGGCGAAAGGAAAGAAAGAGGATGCTGCGGAAGCTTATCGCGGACTGGGAATGGCATATTATGAATTAAAAGAGTATGATAAAGTCCTGGAAAGTATGCAGAAAGCGTTAGATGATGGAGTTCAGAGAACTGCCGAGCTTTACAATATTATGGGAGTATCTGCAATGCAGCAGGAGGATTATGAATCTGCATTAAAATATTTTGATGAAGGAATTTCATATGCACAGTCAAAGGATGCGGTAAATGCATCGAAATCAAAAAAAGAAGTTGATTATTCTGATCTTATACAGGAGATGAGATACAATCAGGTTGTGTGTTATGAAAAACAGGAAAACTGGGAAGAAGCTAAGAATGCGGCAAATGAGTATATTGCAGACTACCCGAATGACAAGGATATAGAAAAAGAAGTAGAATTTTTGGAGACAAGATAGTTTATGACGATGTATGAGTTAAAAGAAGCCGAAGAAAAAGTGATTTTGGTTGGAGTTCAGTTAAATGAAAACGAACCGGCAGAAGAGTCATTGGATGAGCTTGGCGAACTGGCAAAAACAGCAGGAGCTGAAGTTGTGGGAAGAATGATACAAAGCAGAGAGTATATTCATCCGGCAACTTATATAGGAAAAGGAAAAATAACCGAACTCAAAGAACTGTTGTGGGAAACAGATGCCACAGGAATTATTTGTGATGATGAACTGACATCTGTGCAATTAAAAAATCTGGAACAGGAGTTAGGGTGTAAAATCATTGATCGTACGCTATTGATCCTGGATATTTTTGCAGCAAGAGCAGTATCAAGTGAAGGTAAGATACAGGTAGAACTTGCACAATTAAAATATAGAGCATCCCGTCTGATCGGACTTGGAAATTCACTATCCAGACTTGGAGGCGGAATAGGTACAAGAGGTCCCGGAGAGAAAAAACTGGAGATGGACAGGCGTTTGATTCGAGAGCGAATCAGCAGATTAAAAAAAGAACTGCGCGAGGTGGAACAGCACCGTGAATTGATCAGGACACAGCGTAAGGATTCTAATCTGAAAGTGGCAGCCCTTGTAGGATATACTTCCGCAGGAAAGAGCAGTTTGGAGAATGCACTGACTGGGGCAGGGATTTTAGAGGATGCCATGCTCTTCTCAACATTGGATACAACGACCAGAGCGTTAGAACTGGAAGGAAAACAACAGGTGCTTTTGACGGATACCGTAGGTTTTATCCGCAAATTGCCACATCATTTGATAGAGGCATTTAAAAGTACTTTGGAAGAGGCAAAATATGCAGATATTATAATTCATGTTGTAGATGCTTCAAACCCTCAGATGGATACACAGATGTATGTAGTATATGATACACTGCGTCAGTTAGGCGTAGAAGGAAAGCCTATTATTACACTGTTTAATAAGCAGGATAAATTGGAAGCACCACAAATGTTTCGCGATCTGCATGCAGACTATACATTTGCAGTGTCAGCAAAGACCGGACAGGGACTGGATGAACTGAAAGGTGCATTGCTTGATATCATCCGGCAGGATCAGATTTATGTGGAACGATTGTATGATTTTTCTGAAGCCGGTAAAATTCAATTGATTCGAAAACAGGGACAACTTTTAGAAGAGGAATATGTTGCAGAAGGAATTGCAGTAAAGGCATATGTACCGAAGTCAATCTATGGAAGAATATAAGCAGAGGTTAAAATGGTAAAAAAGGATGACAATATACACTACAAAAAAGTGGAGATTGTCATCCTTTATGTTTTACGTTCGAAGTTGATTCAGAGTAACAAAAGCATGGGTTATTCTAAGAAAGGTTTTCCGGGACTCTTTGGATAGCTACCCATAGAGACGAGAAGCTGTAAACCAATATCACGGGCTGTCAGTACTGCATTTTTTACAGCACTGGCATCACCGGTCACAGCAACAATCACTTCATTGGAATGACTGGTTCCACGATCCGGAGTCATATATTTTACAATCTCTACAGAAGCAGATTTAACAGCTAAATCAGCCATAACCATTCCAATTGCAGCAGGAGAACCACAGAAAAAGCCAAAAGGTTTTCCGATTGGTGCATCAAAAGCAAGATTCAGAGCCTGGTCTGCATTTGCAGAGAAGGTAAATTCCAAATGTCCGGCATCGCTGATATAAAGTTCTCCGGCATATTTTTCAGTGTATTCGAGTGCAATTTCTACAGCACGACGGACATCTGAAACGTTGTCTCCGCCGATGATAATGTAGTTACCATGTCCGCCCCAGCCTTTTGTGTCGCGTGGCAGTTCAATGGATACGATTTCAGTGTTTGTAGATTTAACTGCTTCGTCGACAGCGTTAATCTGTCCGGCAGCACCGGTACGAGAGCTGAGAAGACCTAAGCTTCGGTATGGCTTTTTTAAATTCATTTGTTTCAAAAGCATCGGATCAACTCCGGGAATGACCAGTCCAATTGTATCTAATACAGTTGTTCCGACAAATTCTGTCATAGAACAGTTCATAGATATTTTTTCTATTTCATGTACGTTAATCATAATGTATCTCCAATCATAAATTTATCTCAGTCGAGAAGACTCCCACCTCTTTCAGGTGCTGAGTAACAGCAAATTTGTCTCAATGGGAGTCTAATCTCCGCCTGAGATAAACGCTCCGCGAGGATGCGCAGTGATTCTGTAAAGAATGTGTCAGCTTACGCTGACCAGAATCACGCGCCAAGTCTCGCGGCTGCTCGACTTGAGTCTTATTAAATAAATCCGCCGTCCAGTCCGATAATCTGTCCGGTTAAATAATTATGGTTTTCAGAAAGGTCAAATGCCAGCTGACCGACTTCCGCTGCGGTTCCGAAACGCCCGGCAGGAATTTCTTCAGAGAGATCCTGGCGCTCTTCATCTGAAAATACAGCATTCATTTCTGTATCGATCACTCCACATGCGATAGCATTGACCTGGATATTACTTGGGGCCAGTTCTTTTGCAAGGGCCATTGTAAGCCCATTCATCCCAGCCTTTGTGGCAGAATAGGCGGCTTCGCAGGAAGCTCCGACTCTTCCCCACATAGAGGAAATGTTGATAATCTTTCCCCTTTTTTGCCGGACCATATAAGGAATTGCAGCACGGGAACAATAAAACGAAGAAGAAAGATTTGTATTTAAAATACACGTCCATTCTTCGTCGCTCATATCTGTTAACAATCCCACATAAGAAATACCGGCATTGTTGATAAGTACGTCCAATCCGGGAGCAATGGTGGAAATCTTTTCAAAAATCGCTCGTACAGTATCAGGATTGCCGACATCACCGGGAACTAAGGTGCAAGTTCCACCTTGCTGAGTAATAGAATCAGCAACCTTTTGAAGTGCATCGATTGATTTATTGCAATTTAAAAATACATGATAACCATGTGCTGCGAAAGTGAAAGCGCAGGCAGCACCGATTCCGCGGGATGCACCGGTTATCAAAACATGTTTTTTGTGCATAAAGAGTACCTCACTATTATTTTTATTATAACGGATTTATATATAGAAAAGCAAACATCATTTGCTTTTTTTCGTTGAGTATCAAAATTAATTATGATATCATTTTCTATAGAAGTCAAAGAAAAGTAACAGTTCTATATTCGAGGAGGAAAAAAGATGCTGGATGAAGCGATTCTATTTGCAACGAAAGCACATGAAGGACAATTTCGAAAAGGAACAAAGAAACCTTATATCGTGCACCCGTTAGAAGTAAAAGACATTGTGATGACAATGACAGAAGATGAAGAAATCATCTGTGCTGCAGTGCTTCATGATACAATAGAGGATTGCAAAGATGTATCGGAGAAAACAATTTGCACACAGTTTGGTGAAAGAGTTGCAAAGCTGGTAGTGGGTGAGAGCGAGGATAAGACAAGAACATGGGTAGAAAGAAAGTCAGCTACCATTGAACATTTAAAAAATGCATCTGAGGAATTACAGATGATTGGTCTGGCAGATAAATTATCTAATCTGAGGGACATTGACAGAGATTATCCGATATTCGGAGAAGAATTGTGGTTGCGGTTCCGTATGAAAAATAAGGATGCTATGGGATGGTATTATAAAAATATCCGAGACGTTTTAAGACCAGGCTTTGAAGGGCAGGAGGCGTATGCGGAATATTCTCAGTTGGTCGACAAGATTTTTGGGAAAGAACCTGCTGATGAATCGTGGAGAGAGCAATAGAAAGAAGGATTTAGCTATGGGAAAAACAAAAGTAATCTGTTTTGCAAATAATAAAGGGGGAAGCGGAAAGTCAACAACTTGTGCCAATGTAGGATATGGTCTGACACAGCTTGGGAAAAAAGTCCTTCTGATCGATGGAGACATGCAGTTGAATCTTTCACTGTCATTATTTGATGAGGATAAAGTACTTGCATTTGCGCAGAGTGATAAGAACTTATATGAAGGTATTCGAAAACAAGCTGATTTGACAGAGTATATCGTGGAGTCGGACTTTGAAAATCTGGATTTGATCCCATCTTCAACACTGATGAGTTCGATTGAGTATGAACTTTTTACAAAATGGCAGAGAGAATACATTTTAAAGAAAGGTATTTCTAAAATTGTAGAGAAAGAATTATATGACTACATTTTAATCGATGCACCACCGACACTTGGTGGCTGGGTGATGAATATTTTATGTGCATCGGACGAAGTGATAATTCCGGTAGAATCTACACCTTGGGGATTATTCGGATTAGGAAATATGTTCGAATTTTTAGAAGAGGTCAAACAAATTGCACCGGATTTACAAATCGGAGGCGTGCTGATTACAAAAGTAGATACAAGAAAGAGCTATTTTAAACAGACGTTAGAAGTGCTGCAGGATTTGGAAAATGTCAGGGTGTTTGATACATATATTCGAGTAGACAGTACTGTAGAATGGTCTCAGGATGATCATAGACCGATTATGGCTTACAAAAAAAGCAGCCGTAGTGCAAAAGAGTATATGGCACTGACGGAGGAAATTGCAGGATGCACAAAGAACTGATCGATGCGCTTTCTGTCATTACAGAAGAAGAACAGCGCATTTTGAATGAACAGAAGGGAATAGATCGAGGGCTCTATACAGGGAAAAAGGAGCTGGTTATTGACAGCGAAAAGCTTTTGCAAAAAGGGAAGCTGATCCAGGTTAGGCCACATACAAGATTCGTGAATTTTCCAAAGCATCGGCATAATTATGTGGAATTGATTTACATGTGTCAGGGCAGTACAACACATTATATTGATGGAAATAAAGTTGTGTTGGAGCAGGGCGATTTGCTATTTTTAAATCAACATGCTCAGCAGGAAATACTGCCGGCAGGGAAAGAAGATATTGCCGTGAATTTTATCATTTTGCCGGAATTTTTCAACATGGCATTTTCTATGATGGGGGCAGAAGATAATATTCTTAAAGAATTTCTTGTAGGAACACTCTGCGGAAAAGATGGGAAGACATCTTATTTATATTTCCATGTTGCAGATATTTTACCGATTCAGAATCTGATGGAAAATATGGTTTGGACCATTTTTTATGATATAGGAAATAAACGAAGCTGTAATCAGATTACAATGGGACTTATGTTGCTTCAGTTATTAAATCATATGGACAAAATGGAAACAGGAAATGCCGGATTTGATAATGAATTGACCGGAACAGTTCTAAATTATATAGAGGAACATTACAAAAATGGAAGCTTGTCAGAACTGGCTGAAATCATGAATTATGATGTATATTGGCTGAGCAAGGCGATTAAAAAGCAGACCGGTAAGACTTATAAAGAATTACTGCAGTCAAAACGTATGAGTCAGGCGGCGTATTTACTTACGAATAGTACATTGCCGGTTGCAGATATTATTGAATCAGTAGGATATGATAATACAAGTTATTTTTATAGAAAGTTTAAAGAATGGTATGGCATGGGCCCGAAAGAATATCGGGCGGGGAAATGATGGTAAGTTCAGCTATCGTTCAGCCATGCAGCTCGAATCCGTTGCATAGCAACTACTTCTCGCTGTATGGCGTTTGCCATATGCAAAAATAAACACAGTCTTATATAAGCAAGCTTATAAAGATGGTGTTTATTTTTGCGCATGGCTGAATTTGTGGTGCAAATAAGGTCTCATTTGTTTTCAAATGGAGACCTTTTTTTGTATTTTTTTACAATTTATAATGTACTCATACAAGAAAATTAGTGAAAATACAAGAAGGAGGCACACAATGAGCAAGTATTATTTAGCAATTGATATTGGGGCATCAAGCGGACGTCACATGCTTGCATCCATGGTCAATGGAAAAATACAGCTGGAAGAAGTGTATCGTTTCCCGAACGGAATGGATAACAAGAATGGTACACTGTGTTGGGATGTAGAGAGACTGTTTACAGAGATAAAAAATGGACTGAAAAAATGTAAAGAAATCGGCAAAATTCCATCTTATATGGGAATTGACACATGGGGTGTTGATTACGTGTTGTTGGACAAGGATGATAAAATCCTTGGCGAGACAGTTGGATATCGCGATAACCGAACAAATGGAATGGATGCAAAAGTGTATGAGACAATTTCACTTTCAGCATTATACGAGAGAACAGGAATCCAGAAACAGATTTTCAATACAATATATCAGTTGATGGCGGTGAAAGAGTCACACCCAGAATATCTGGAGCAGGCAAAATCAATCCTTATGATTCCGGATTATTTCCATTTCCTTCTTACAGGAGAGAAGAAAAACGAGTATACTAACGCAACAACAGGACAGCTTGTGAATGCAAAGACAAATGAGTGGGACTATGAGCTGATCGATATGCTTGGATACAACAAAGAAATGTTCCAGCCAGTATCGATGCCGGGAACAGTTGTTGGTGAATTTACAAAAGCAATTCAGGAAGAGGTCGGTTTCAACTGTACTGTTGTCCTTCCTGCAACACATGATACAGGTTCGGCAGTACTTGCAGTTCCGACAAACGATGACAATGCAATTTACATCAGCTCTGGAACATGGTCGCTGATGGGAATTGAAAGAAAAGAAGCAGACTGCTCTATGAAGAGTATGCAATCAAACTTCACAAATGAAGGTGGATACGACCATCGTTTCCGTTTTCTGAAAAATATCATGGGACTTTGGATGATTCAGTCTGTAAAGAAAGAATTTACAGAAGACCTTTCCTTTGCAGAAATTTGCGAAAGAGCTTCAAAAGAAACAATTTCATCTATCGTAGATTGTAATGACGATTGCTTCCTTGCTCCAAAGAGTATGATTGAAGCAGTGAAGAAATTCTGTCAGGATACAGAACAGCAGGTTCCTGAAACAGTAGGAGAAATCGCGGCTGTTATTTATAACAGTCTTGCAAAATGTTATGGCGATACAATCGAGGAAATCGAAGCACTGACAGGCGAGCATTACTCAACAATCTATGTTGTCGGTGGTGGTGCAAATGCAGGATATTTAAATGAATTGACTGCAAAATATACAGGAAGAAGAGTTTCAGCAGGACCATCCGAAGCCACAGCCATCGGAAATATTATTGTTCAGATGCTTCATGACAAAACATTTAAGAGTCTTCCGGAAGCAAGAACATGTATCGGTGAGTCATTTGATGTGAAAATCTATGAGAACTAAATAATATAGACATAAAAATCTACGAGAACTAAATAATACAGACATAAAAATATACGAAATTAAAATAAAGATATAGACATTTACGAAAACGAAATTATAAAAGTAAAATGGAGGATTAAAAAATGACAAGATATGAATCAGCAAAAGAAATTTATGCAAAATTAGGTGTAGACACAGACGCTGCAATTGAAAAATGTATGCAGATTCCTGTTTCACTTCACTGCTGGCAGGGAGATGACGTAACAGGATTTGACCATGATGGCCCTCTGACAGGTGGAATCCAGACAACAGGAAATTATCCTGGAAAAGCAAGAACTCCGGAAGAATTATTAGCAGATATGGATAAGGCAATGAGCCTGATGCCAGGAAAGAAAAAAATTAATGTACATGCATGCTATGCAATTTTTGAAGACGGTGAGTTTGTAGATCGTGACAAATTGGAGCCAAAACATTTTCAGAAATGGGTTGATTTTGCAAAAGAAAGAGGAATGGGACTTGATTTTAACCCAACATTCTTCTCGCACCCAATGGTAAAAGATGGATTGACATTGTCAAGCCCGGACGAAGAAGTAAGAAAATTCTGGATTGAACATGGAAAAGCCTGCATCCGTATTTCACAGTATTTTGCAGAGCAGACAGGAATTCCTTGTGTTATGAATATCTGGACAGGAGATGGATTTAAGGATGTACCAGCTGACCGTATGGGACCACGTGTACGTTATAAAGAATCTATTGATGCAATCCTTGCAGAGCCATTTGACACAAATCTTGTAAAACCATGTGTTGAGTCAAAAGTATTCGGAATCGGTGTAGAAGCATATACAGTAGGTTCAGCAGAATTTTCTTTAAGCTATGCGGCAATGAACAAAGACAAATGCCTGCCACTTATGGATAATGGACATTATCATCCAACAGAGGTTGTTTCAGATAAGATTCCTGCACTTTTAACATTCTTCCCTGAAATCGCTCTGCACGTAACACGTCCGATTCGTTGGGATTCAGACCATGTAGTATTGTTTGATGATGAAACAAAAGAAATCGCACAGGAAATCGTTCGCTGCGAAGGTGGAATTGAGCGTACATATATTGCATTGGATTACTTTGATGCATCAATCAATCGTATTTCTGCATGGGTAACAGGATTTAGAAGCTTCCAGAAAGCGTTATTGAATGCTCTGTGTACACCAAGTGCAATGCTCAAAGAGCTTCAGGATACAAATCAGATGTCTAAGAAAATGGTAATGATGGAAGAGTGCAAGACACTTCCAATCGGAGATATCTGGGAAGAATACTGCAACAGATGCGGTGTGGCAGCAGAAGGATGGTTTGACGATGTTGCTAAATACGAAGAAGAGGTTCTGTCTAAGAGAGCGTAGTTGATATTTAGTTCACTGGGTGGGGATACGTTCCTTACGAAAAATTGATATAAGAATTCTTGCTCAGATTCCATGAGCGGGAGACACATAAGAGCGTAAATTTTTGCTAAAAGCAAATGAATTTGAACTCAAACTTGCTGTTACGCAGCTTCAAACATGTTCGTTCAAATTCATTAACACAAAAATTTACGCTCTAAGTGTCTCCAACGCTCACTCCATATTCGCTCGAATTTCTTATATCAATTTTTTTGTAAGTAATGTATCGGCTCAGGTCATGGAGTTCAAAGAATAGGGGAGATATTTGTGATAGTGGATTTTCTGGAAGTGAGGATGCAAAAATTCAGTTGGGTGTATCTGCAAGGTGTAGAAAGGGCAGGTTGAGGATGCAAAATTTCTGCGGGAGGTATCTGCAAGGTGTAGAAAGAGCGGATTGAGGATGCAAAATTTTTGCGGGGAGTATCCTCAGGTTATAGAAAAGGCAAGATGCAGATGTAATTGTACATGACAGGCAGGCTTAAAAGTATCTGCAAGTTCGAAGAAAAGCAAGTTGCAGATACATTGGTCAAGAAAAGAGCATCTGCAACAGAAAATATTAAGGTCTTGCAGATACAACGGTTGCTACAAAGATATCTACAACACTGAATAAGCGAGATGTGTAGATACATGAGGTGCCAGCGCCTGTTCAGTAAGGCTCTGCTTTTTAATTCATCAGATTTGCGATAACGTACTGAGAAAAAATATTGGATATGAATTTCTGCGAATACAAAGGAAGCGATTGGAAATAGTAAAAGGCCAGAATTTTACGTTAGAGCTTAGAAACTTGCTGTTTGAGGGCACAGCCCGAGTTGCTGGTTTCTAAGCTCTGTTTTTAGTAATAATTCTGACCTTTATATATTTCCCGCTGACGGAGTCTGAACAGAAATTCATATCCAATATTTTTCTCAGGGACGCTTATCCAACTTAATGAACTAAATAGCAACTTTCCTCTTCTCCAGCCAGCTCATCAATTCATTAGTTGAATAATTCAACACCAACTCTTTCGGAAATTCCGCCTGTTCCACCAATTCCAATGCATATCGAAAATCTCCCACATGTTCCGGACCGTGGCTATCACTCGACAACAACACCGGATAATGAAAATGTTTGCACAAATTCAAAATCATCAAATCGTTAAATTTTGTATCTCCGCGATATCCATCCGGGCTAAGTGAACTATTGTTAATTTCTAATATGACTTGATGTTCCATTGCAGATTTGATAATTGCCAAATAATCAACAGGATATTTGACATCATCGCAGTGTCCGAGAATAGATACAAAAGGATTCTCCATAGCACGAAGATAAGCCTTTGTATTTTCAGCCTCTGTACCAGGTTTGAGGACGGGTTTATGAATACTGGCAATGACATAATCAAGTCCTGCAAGTAAAGAATCTTCCAAATCTAAAGTTCCATTGTAATCTGTAATATTAGCCTCGATACCATAAAGCATATTTATCCCAAGCCGTTTACGGGCAGCCATAGGGAGACTACGGAAATAAGAAGGTTTTCCGCCTCCTAATGTCGCCGGACCATGGTCTGATATTCCGAGTAATTTTAAGTGAGCAGCCGAAGCAGCCTTTACCATATCAGTAATAGTTGCGGTGGATGCGTGACCACTGGCAATTGTATGAGTATGAATGTCTAGTTCAATTGAAAACACAACAAATCCCTCACTTTCCTTTTGTTTAAAATGTATAAATAAGTTTGCTATTGAGTAAAAATTAGATGCAATTTATTAAAAAATATATTAGAATAGAATTATATTAAATACTTTAAACCCAGTATGGATTGTTTTGTGACGGATGTCAATATAAAAATGCGAAAAAAAGAGATGTTTAGAACGAAAACCAACATAAAAGTGTGACATTGTGTTGTTTTCAGAATTGTTTATGCGGATAAAAGTGTTGGGATTTGTTGTGATTTCGTTGACTTCAGGGCGTTCATGAAGTATAATAACAATAACTGGGCAGAGGAAAGGAGAAGAACGAAAAATGGGACTATATACCTATGATAATACGGCTATTCCGAAATCGGATAGAATCCCTAAACTGGTCGAGAATCTTTATGCGAAGATGCCGGAGATTGAGTCAGCCAGAGCAAAGCTGATTACAGAATCTTACAAGCAGACAGAGAATGAACCAATCATTATACGTCGTGCGAAAGCATTTGAACATATATTGGAAAATATTCCAATCGTGATTCGTGATCTTGAGTTGATTGTTGGTAGTACAACACTTGCACCAAGAGGCTGTCAGACATATCCAGAATTCTCATATGAGTGGCTGGAAGCAGAGTTTGATACAGTAGAGACCAGATCAGCAGATCCATTTTACATTTCTGAGCAGACAAAGCAGGAGATCAAAGAAGCAGATGCCTATTGGAAAGGAAAAACAACCAGTGAACTGGCAACTGCTTATATGGAACCTGAGACATTGACTGCAATGGAACATAATATGTTCACACCGGGAAACTATTTCTATAATGGTGTAGGACACGTTACAGTAAAATACTGGGAAGTGTTAGATATTGGATTCGCAGGGATCAGAGAAAAGGCAGAAGCTGAACTTGCATCAATCAGCTATGCAGATGGTAATTACCAGAAGAAGTCAAGACTTCTGCAGGCAATGATCATTAGTTGTAATGCAGCAATCAATTATGCAAGAAGATATGCACAACTTGCACTGGATGAGGCGCAGAAATGCACAGATGAAAAACGAAAACTGGAATTACTTCAGATTGCTCAGAACTGTGTGAATGTACCAGAAAAAGGTGCAACAAGCTTTTATGAAGCATGTCAGTCATTTTGGTTTGTACAGCAGCTGCTTCAGATTGAATCGAGTGGACATTCTATTTCACCGGGACGATTTGATCAGTACATGTATCCTTATTATAAGAAGGATCTCGATAGCGGCAAACTTACAAGAGAGTTTGCACAGGAACTGATCGATTGTATTTTTGTTAAGTTAAATGACTTAAACAAATGTCGTGACGGCGCTTCAGCAGAGGGGTTTGCAGGATATAGCTTGTTCCAGAATATGATTGTTGGTGGACAGAATTCAGAAGGAATCGATGTGACAAATGATTTGTCATTTATGTGTATTGATGCTTCACATCATGTATTTCTTCCGGCACCATCACTTTCTATCCGCGTATGGAATGGAACACCTCATGATCTGATGATTAAAGCAGCAGAGCTGACAAGAACCGGTATTGGACTTCCGGCCTATTATAATGATGAAGTGATCATTCCTTCATTGATGAGCAGAGGTGTAACACTGGAAGATGCAAGAGACTATAACATTATCGGCTGTGTAGAACCACAGAAAGCCGGTAAGACAGACGGATGGCATGATGCAGCATTCTTTAATATGTGTCGTCCATTGGAATTGGTATTCCATAATGGTAAGGATAAAGGTGTTCAGGTTGGACCACAGACAGGTAATGTGGAAGATATGGATACATTTGAGAAGTTCTACCATGCTTATAAAGTCCAGATGGAATACATGATCAAATTGTTGGTTAACGCAGATAATGCTATAGATATGGCACATGCTGAGAGATGTCCGTTACCATTCTTATCATCTATGATCGATGACTGTATGAAGAGTGGTAAATCAGTGCAGGAAGGTGGAGCTGTTTATAATTTCACAGGACCGCAGGGATTCGGAATTGCAAATATGGCAGATTCGTTATATGCAGTGAAAACACTTGTATATGACGAGAAAAAATTGTCAATGAAAGAACTGAAAGAAGCTTTGACAACAAACTATGGTCATGGTTTGAATCAGGAAGACATTGCAGTGATGACATCAGAGGTTGCACAGGATATGGCAGCAGCCGGACAGCAGGTAGGACCGACAGAGATTGCAGCAATTTTACAGAGTGTAGTGGCAGCAGTTGAATCTCCGGAAGCAAAGGCAAATGGAGATCGTATCCTTAAGATGATTGAAGAAGTTCCAAAATTTGGTAACGACGATCCGGAAGTAGATGCATTTGCAAGAGATGTTGCTTATACATATACAAAGCCAATGTTGAAATATCACAATCCAAGAGGTGGACAGTTCCAGGCAGGTCTTTATCCAGTATCTGCAAATGTTCCTCTGGGAGCACAGACTGGAGCAACACCAGATGGAAGACTTGCATATCAGCCTGTAGCAGATGGCGTTTCTCCATCAGCCGGTAAAGATGTGAATGGACCAACAGCAGCAGCTAATTCGGTTTCAAGACTGGATCATGGAATTGCATCAAACGGAACATTATTTAATCAGAAGTTCCACCCATCTGCATTAAGCGGAAGAAGAGGTCTTGAGAATTTTGTGGGATTGATTCGTTCTTACTTTGATCAAAAAGGAAGTCATATGCAGTTTAACGTAGTCAGCAGAGAAACATTGTTGGATGCACAGAAACATCCGGAACAGTATAAACACTTGGTTGTTCGTGTTGCAGGTTATAGTGCATTGTTTACAACATTATCAAAATCTTTGCAGGATGATATCATTCGTAGAACAGAGCAGGGATTTTAAAATATTACAGTTCGCATTTGAACAGTGATACAAGAAAGGGACAGACAACATGGAAGCATACTGGAATACGAAAGGTCGTATTTTCGATATTCAGCGATACTCTATTCATGATGGAAATGGAATTCGGACAATTGTGTTTTTGAAAGGCTGTGTACTTCGTTGCCGATGGTGCTGTAATCCGGAATCTCAGGAATATGATATCCAGACGATGATGGTGCAGGGAAAGCCGAAAGTGATTGGGCGTGATGTGACTGTTGCAGAAGTGATGAAGACGGTGGAGAAAGATCGTCAGTATTATTGGAGAACGGGTGGAGGTTTGACTCTGTCAGGAGGAGAAAGTCTTTGCCAGCCAGAATTTGCAACAGCGTTGCTTCAAGCTGCGCAAGAAAGCGGAATTAGTACAGCAATGGAGAGTATGGGATGTGCAAAATGGGAGACAATTGAAAAACTGCTTCCATATTTAGATCAGTATCTGCTTGATATTAAACATATGAATCCAAGAAAGCATAAAGAGTTTACCGGACGTTCCAATGAACTGATGATAGAAAATGCGATGAAGATTGCAAAGTCTGGAATGACAGAACTTAGCATAAGAGTTCCGGTTATACCGGGGTTCAATGATACAGAAGAGGAAATCCGTCAAATTGCAGCTTATACAGCGACACTTCCTAATGTAAAACGTATGCATTTGTTGCCATACCATAGATTAGGACAGGATAAATACACCGGGTTGAATCGAGAGTATTTGATGGGGGATGTAAAACCTCCGACAAATGAACATATGCAAAAGCTATTAAAAGTAGCTGAGATGACATCGGGAATCGAGTGTCAGATCGGCGGATGATAGCTGATCACACGAAGTGTGAATAGTAACGATATATGTTGTATAAGAAGACAGGATTATATCCTGATATTTCACAAAAAAATATCAAAAAATAAAACGATATGTGAATAACTTGAAAAACATTTCCGATACAACAGGAACAGATAAGAGTAAACTGAAAAACAGTAAAAGTAAAGGGTGAAAACCAACAAAAACAACACAAGATCTGATTGACTGTTGTGGGGTTGTGTGGTAGAATCAAGTTAGAAATAACAAAAAACAAATTTTTTGTAAAATCCAAGGAGGAAACAAGAATGGTTAACGAGTATGAAATCAAAAAAGAAATGTGTGAGATCGGTAGACGCGTTTATAATCGTGGAATGGTTGCAGCAAATGATGGTAACTTTTCAGTAAAATTGAACGACAACGAATTCCTTTGCACACCAACAGGAGTAAGTAAAGGATTTATGACACCAGAGTATATCTGTAAAGTAGATGCTAATGGTAATGTAATCCAGGCTAACCCAGGATTCAAACCATCATCAGAGATCAAAATGCACATGCGTGTTTACAAAGAAAGACCAGATGTTAATTCTGTAGTACATGCTCATCCACTTTATGCAACAACATTTGCAATCGCAGGCATTCCTTTGACACAGCCAATCATGCCAGAAGCAGTTATCGCTCTTGGATGTGTTCCGGTTGCTAAATATGGTACACCTTCTACAATGGAGATTCCAGATGCAGTTTCTGAATACCTTCAGTATTTTGATGCAGTTCTTCTTGAGAACCACGGAGCATTAACATATTCTGATTCTTTATTAAATGCATACCACAAAATGGAGTCAGTAGAGTTCTACGCTCGCCTGTTATGGCAGACAATGCAGATCGGTGGACCACAGGAACTGAACAAAGAGCAGGTTGAAAAACTTTACGAAATCAGAAGACAGATGGGACTTCCAGGAAAACATCCTGCAAACCTTTGCCCAAATGCAAAAGCTGGTAAACCAAACTGCCACTCATGTGGAGGAAACTGTGGATCACACGAAGCAGCATCTGTAGATGCAGACCTGATTGCTTCTATCACAAAGAAAGTTATGGAACAGTTAGGAAAATAATTTATATATAAGAAATGAGGACTGGTATGAACGAACAGGATATTTCCAATGCAGTGAAGGCTGTGCTGGAAGGGATGAATGCGAACGGTTCTCACCATGCACAAGGACATGTCTGTAAATGTAAAAAGAACAAGATGACATTGGATAAGGCAAATAGTCTGATCGATAAAGTGAAGGCAAAGGCAGAGACGATGGGATTGAACGTAGTAGTTGCAGTTGCGGATGCCGCAGGGAGACCGGTGGCAGTCCAGAGCATGGATGGTGCTTATATAGCAAGTTTCGACATTGCGTTGAATAAATCATTTACTTCGGCAAGCTTAAAAATGTCTACCGCAAAGCTGGCTGAACTAAGCCAGCCGGGTAAAGAGTTATATGGTATTCAGTTCACTAATGAAGGTAAGATCGTAATCTTCGGCGGTGGAGAGGTGCTGGAAGCAGATGGCAAAATAATCGGAGCTTTAGGTGTAAGCGGTGGCAGTGCAAAAGAAGACACAGAGCTTGCTGCTTATGGAAAAGAAGCTTTTAAGGAGGTATTAGCGTGTCTGTAAATGAACAGATGATTCAGGACATCGTTAAAGAAGTTGTTGCAAAGATGCAGATTTCTGCCGATGTTACTGGTAATCATGGAGTATTCAAAGACATGAACGAAGCAATTGAAGCTGCGAAGAAATCACAGAAAATCGTTGCTAAGATGTCTATGGATCAGAGAGAAAAGATCATTTCTAACATTAGAACAAAAATTAAAGAAAATGCTGAAACTTTTGCACATATGGGTGTGCAGGAAACAGGCATGGGAAATGTTGGACATAAAATTTTAAAACATCAGCTCGTTGCTGAAAAAACACCTGGAACAGAAGATATTACAACAACTGCATGGTCAGGTGATAGAGGACTTACATTGATTGAGATGGGACCATTTGGAGTTATTGGAGCAATTACTCCTTGTACAAACCCAAGTGAGACAGTTCTGTGTAATACAATCGGAATGCTGGCAGGAGGTAATACAGTTGTATTCAACCCACATCCAGCGGCAATTAAGACTTCTATTTATGCAGTAAATATGTTAAATGAAGCATCCATCGAAGCAGGCGGTCCGGATAACATCGCAGTTACTGTTGAAAAACCTACGATGGAAACAAGTGCTGTCATGATGAAACATAAAGATATTCCTTTGATTGCAGCTACAGGAGGTCCTGGTGTAGTAACAGCAGTGCTTTCTTCTGGTAAGAGAGGAATCGGAGCCGGAGCAGGTAACCCACCAGCACTGGTAGATGAGACAGCAGACATCCGTAAAGCAGCAGAAGATATTGTTAACGGATGTACATTTGATAACAACCTCCCATGTATCGCAGAAAAAGAAATCGTTGCAGTAGATTCTATTGCAGATGAATTGATGCACTACATGGTAAGTGAACAGGGATGTTATCTTGCATCAAAAGAAGAGCAGGATGCACTGACAGAAGTAGTTCTCAAAGGTGGAAAATTAAATCGTAAATGTGTAGGTAGAGATGCTAAAACATTACTTGGTATGATCGGAGTTCAGGTTCCGGACAATATCAGATGTATCACATTTGAAGGACCAAAGGAGCATCCATTGATCGCAACAGAATTGATGATGCCAATTCTCGGTGTTGTCAGAGCGAAAGATTTTGATGATGCAGTAGAGCAGGCAGTGTGGCTGGAGCATGGCAACAGACATTCTGCACATATCCATTCAAAGAATGTGGATAACATTACAAAATATGCAAAAGCAATTGATACAGCTATTCTTGTAAAGAATGGACCTTCGTATTCAGCACTTGGCTTTGGTGGTGAAGGATTCTGTACTTTCACAATCGCAAGCCGTACAGGAGAAGGACTGACAAGCGCAAGCACATTTACTAAGAGAAGAAGATGTGTTATGACAGACAGCTTGTGTATCAGATAATAATATGGAGGGTAACACAATGGAAATGAATTCTGCAAACGTAGAAGAAGTTGTAAAACAGGTACTTGAAAATATGTTAAAATCACCTGTTGCAGCACCTGCAGCAAGTGCGCCGGCACCAGCAAGCCAGGCAATTCCAAAGACAGCACGCGTAGCTATGCTGACATCTCTGGAGCATTATGATATCAAAGAATTCCCAATCCCAGAAGTTGGTGACGGAGATATTCTTGTTAAAGTAGAAGGTTGTGGAGTCTGCGGAACAGACGCACACGAATTCAAGAGAGATCCATTTGGATTGATCCCAGTTGCTCTTGGACATGAGGGTACAGGAGAAATCGTAAAAATGGGTAAAAATGTCAAAGTTGACAGTGCAGGAAAACCACTGAAAGTCGGAGACAAAGTTGTAACATGTATGATTTTTAAAGATGATCCGGAGATCGAGATGTTCGATTTGAACAAGAAGAATATCGGTGGAGCTGATGTATACGGATTACTTCCAGATGATGATATCCATTTGAATGGATGGTTCTCAGATTACATCTTAGTCAGAGAAGGATCTTCAATCTTTAATGTAAGTGATCTTGATCTTGATTCTCGAATCCTCATCGAGCCATGTGCAGTATTGATCCATGCAGTAGAAAGAGCTAAAACAACAGGAATCTTAAGATTCAACAGTCGTGTTGTTGTTCAGGGATGTGGACCAATCGGCTTGATTTGTATCGCTGTTTTGCGTACAATGGGTATTGAGAATATTGTGGCAGTTGATGGTAACGAGCAGAGACTTGCATTCGCAAAAGAAATGGGAGCAGAGAAGTCAGTTAACTTCATGAATCATAAAGGCATTGATGCACTTGCAGATGCTGTAAAAGAAGCATTTGGCGGACATGCAGCAGATTTTGCATTCCAGTGTACAGGATCTCCTGTAGCTCATGCGAATATTTACAAATTCATCCGCAATGGTGGAGGACTTTGTGAACTTGGATTCTTCATCAATGGTGGAGATGCAACAATTAACCCACACTTTGATCTTTGTTCAAAAGAGATCACATTGGTAGGATCTTGGGTATACACACTGAGAGATTATGCAACAACATTTGATTTCTTGAAGAGAGCAAAAGGAATCGGACTTCCAATGGAAAAACTTATCACACACAAATTCCCATTGGAAGAGATCAACGAAGCTCATATTACAAACTTAGAGCAGAAGGGTCTTAAGATTGCGATTGTGAATAAATAATAACTGCCCCTTGAAGGAGAAATGATATGGGAGAAGCAGTAGGCATGTTAGAAGTCTTCGGGCTGGCAACTGCATTTGCAGCAGCAGATGCGGGATGTAAAGCAGGTAATGTAAGACTGGAGACTTTTGATAAGAATAAACCGGCAAATGCAGACGAATTACCGGTACCATTGATCGTAATGGTTAAGTTTCGTGGAAGTGTATCAGATGTAAAGGCAGCGTTGGAGGCAGCAACAAAAAGAGCAAATGAACTTGCGGGAATTGTCGCTGAATATGAAATCGCAAGACCTACAGAGGATACAGAGAAGATGCTGAAAATTAGTGGTTTAGATAAATAAACATCAAACATAGTATTTATATAAGATTTTAGGAGGAAATAATAATGGCACAGTTAGCATTAGGAATGGTAGAAACAAGAGGACTTACAGCAGCAATCGAAGCAGCAGATGCAATGACTAAAGCAGCAGAGGTAACATTGGTAGGAACAGAGAAAATCGGATCTGGTCTTGTAACAGTTATGGTACGTGGAGACGTTGGAGCAGTTAAAGCAGCAGTTGAAACAGGTGCAGACGCAGCTGGAAGACTTGGAGAATTAGTAGCAACACACGTAATCCCAAGACCACACAACGATGTTGAGAAAATCCTTCCTACTGTATAATTAACTAATATAATGATAAATATCCGCAGTTTGGGTTAGAACAGACTGCGGATGTAGAGAAGTAAAGGAGCAGTCTCATGGGACAGGCATATGGATTTTTTGAAATCCCAAGTGTAACAGCAGCAGTAGTCGCAATTGATATTATGTGCAAAACAGCTGAGGTAGAGCTGGTTACATGGGAAAAGAAGTTAGGTGGAAGACTTGTAACGGTTATCATCCGCGGAGATGTATCATCGGTAACACAGGCCATTGAAGCAGCTACGGCCAATGGAATCAAAGACCCGGTTGCTCATGTTGTAATCCCAAGTCCCCATGAAGAGATTCTGAAACTGATTGAGAACAGTGCGAATCGAGTTTGTTAAGGAGGGCAGTTACGATGGCAGAGGAAAAGAAGCCGACAGGTCAAGAGAAGAAAGAAGCGTCTTCTAAAGCAGCTGGTACGGCTAAGAAGAGTACAACAAAAGCTGCATCCACAAAGAAAACAACAAAAACGGCAACTGCAAAAGCACCGGCTAAGACAGTGCAACGTGTAAGAAAAACAACACAAAAAGCAGAGCAGATAACAGAAACAATTCATAAGGAGGAAAAAAGAATGGCACAGGAAGCATTAGGAATGGTTGAAACAAGAGGTCTTGTAGCATCAATCGAAGCAGCAGATGCAATGTTAAAAGCTGCTAACGTAGTATTAGTAGGAACAGAGAAAATCGGATCTGGTCTTGTAACAGTTATGGTACGTGGAGACGTAGGAGCTGTTAAATCAGCAGTTGAAACAGGTGCAGACGCAGCTGGAAGACTTGGAGAATTAGTAGCAACACACGTAATCCCAAGACCACACAATGATGTAGAAAAAATTCTTCCACATATCGACTAATAAATGCGATCAGGGTGACAGATAGCCTTACAGGATAAAAACTGTAAGGCTGTCATGTCATAAAATGATATGATTTTCCAAATGTGGAGAATCCGCATAATACAAGGAGACGTATTATGGATAATCAAAGTATAGAATTAATCACAAGAATGGTGCTGGAGTCAATTCAGAAACAGGAAGCTTCTTCTGAAAATGGTTATGTGGTTCCGGTTGGTGTGTCCGCAAGACATATTCATCTGACACAGGAGCATGTAGAAGCTTTATTCGGAGAAGGATACCAGCTTACAAAGAAAAAAGGGCTTATGGGCGGACAATTTGCATCAAATGAGACAGTCACAATTGTTGGTCTGAAGCTTAGAGCAATCGAGAATGTTAGAATCCTGGGACCGGTCAGAAGTAAATCACAGGTAGAGATTTCTGCTACAGATGCACTTCGTCTCGGAGTAAAAGCTCCAATAAGAGAGTCCGGTAATATTGCAGGATCCGCTGCAATTGCGGTAGTTGGACCAAAAGGTGCGATTTACCTGAATGAAGGATGTATTGTAGCCAAAAGACATATTCACATGGCACCACAAGATGCAATGGCAGCAGGTGTACATGATGGAGATATCGTTTCAGTTAAAGCAGACAATGAACGCGGAACAACATTTAACAATGTACAGATTCGTGTAGATGACAGCTTTACACTTGAGATGCATATCGATACAGATGAAGCGAATGCAGCGAAGATTGCGACAGGAGATACAGTAAGAATTATCAAATAGATTTCTTACAGGTTGCAAGAGGAGAAGATTATGCTGATAGGAAAAGTGAAAGGCAGTGTTGTATCAACACGGAAATGCGAAAGATTAGTTGGAAATAAATTCATGATTGTAGAAGTGTTGAAGCAGCATGTACAGACCGGAGGAGCTGATCAGATCATTGCGATCGACAAGATTGGTGCCGGGATTGGAGACTATGTATTGGTGGCACAGGGAAGTGCAGCCAGAGTAGGAACTGATATGGAGGACGCACCTATCGATGCTGCAATCGTTGGAATTATTGATGACGGAACAGGACTGGAGTAGTGAAAATGATGGATATGAAAGAATTAAGCAACATATTGCAACAAAATGGTATTGTTGGTGCAGGTGGTGCCGGATTCCCTACATACGCAAAGTTAAATGAAAATGCTGAGAC
The DNA here is from genome assembly GCF_022487435.1 of Mediterraneibacter sp. NSJ-151. NCBI lineage: Bacteria > Bacillati > Bacillota > Clostridia > Lachnospirales > Lachnospiraceae > Mediterraneibacter > Mediterraneibacter sp. NSJ-151. Next base: position 102,027 of record NZ_JAKVPP010000009.1, read on the forward strand.
ATTGATTCTTAACTGTGCAGAGTGTGAACCACTACTGAGATTACATAGACAATTACTGGAAAAATATGCACAGGAGATTGTTGAGACATTTCATTTGATTGGTCAGGCAGTTGGTGCAAAAGAACTCGTAATTGGTATCAAAAAAGCTTATACAAAGACTATCGATGCACTGAATGGTGTAATCGGAGCATACCCGGAAGTAAGACTGGGACTGCTGGATGAGGTATATCCAGCCGGTGATGAAGTTGTTTTGATCTATGAAGTCACAAAGAAAGTGGTACGTCCGGGAGGACTTCCGATTGAACAGGGAGTTGCCGTATTTAATGTAGAGACCGTATACAATGCATACAGAGCAATTAATCAGAGTACTCCGGTTGTAGATAAACTGGTATCTGTTGTTGCCGAGGTAGATCATCCGGTAACAGTCAGAGTTCCTATTGGAACTACAATCGAAGATACAGTAAAACTTGCAGGTGGAATTACAACAAAGAATCCAGTATACTTTATTGGAGGACCAATGATGGGATTCATTGGAAGTGGTTCACTTCCTGTAACAAAAACAACAAATGCAGTACTGGTTCTTCCAGAAGAGCATTTGATCATTCAGAAAAAGAGAAAGAAAACGAGTATCGATCTGAAACGTGCAGCAGCTTGTTGTTGTCAGTGTTCAATGTGTACAGATCTTTGCCCAAGAAACAGACTGGGACATCCAATCCAGCCACATTTATTTATGCGTGCTGCTACATGTAAAGATGTTCAGGAACCGAATATTTTTGTAAATACAATGTTCTGTTCTTCTTGTGGTCTTTGCGAGATGTATTCTTGCATGCAGGGATTATCACCAAGAACATTAATGGCAGAATATAAAGCTGGCTTAAGAGCAAATGGACTCAGACCGCCAAAGGTAGAAGCAAAACCGGTTGGACCGGAACGTGAATATCGTAAAGTTCCTATGGAACGTCTGATGGCGAGACTGGATCTGACAAAATACAATAAAGAGGCTCCGCTTGATGAGTCTGTAGTTCCTGTTTCAAAAGTTAAAATTATGCTGAGCCAGCATATTGGTGCTCCGGCAGCAGCAATTGTAAAACAGGGCGATAAAGTAACAAAAGGACAGATGATTGCAGAACCAGCTAAGGGATTGAGCGTTGGAATCCACGCATCTATAGATGGAGTTGTCAGTGAAGTTACTGACAAGTATGTAATTATAGAAACTCAGGAAGGACGTGCAGGTAAATGAGTAAGGCAATTGGAATGGTAGAATATAAGACTGTTGCTTCAGGTGTTGTGGCAGCAGATGCTATGGTAAAGACCTCAGAAGTCGATATCATTGAAGCACAGACCGTATGTCCGGGAAAATATATCGTAATCATTTCAGGAGATCTGAGTGCTGTTCGTGCAGCAGTTGATAATGCAAAGAATCTGCACGGAAGATACTTGATCAACAGTTTTGTGCTCGGTAACCCACACGAATCCATTTTTCCGGCAATCTATGGTGCCACAGCAATTGAGGATGTATCCGCACTTGGTATTGTAGAAACATATGATGCTACATCGATTATTGTAGCAGCAGATGAAGCTGCAAAAACAGCAATTGTTGATTTGGTTGAGCTTAGAATCGCAAGAGGTATGTGTGGTAAGTCATACATGATGCTCACAGGCGAGGTGGCAGCTGTAGAAGCAGCGATCGAACGTGCTAAAAGCGTAGTAGCAGAGGATGGAATGTTCCTTGATTCTTCTGTTATTGCACATCCAGATGCACAGATTCGCAATGCGATTCTGTAGTTGAATAAATAGAGATCCAGTGGCTGTTTGGTGCTGCGATACACAGTTTGTTGTGTAAGTGCCAAACAGTTACATAACTCAAAAAAATGACTGGGAGGCAAAGGGATGCTTGCAATAGAGAGAAGAAATGCTATTTTAGAAAAACTGCAGGCTGAACGTCGGGTGGTCGTAAGTGAGTTGAGTCAGATTTATAAGGTATCGGAGGAAACGATTCGAAGAGATCTGGAAAAGCTTGAGAACGATGGATTCGCGATAAAAAGTTATGGCGGAGCAGTAATTAATGAAAATGCAAATGTAGATTTGCCATTTAATATCCGTAAAAAGAGGAATGTGATCAGCAAACAGAAAATTGCGGAAGTGATCAGTTCCAGAATTAAAGATGGTACCAGTATTATGCTTGATGCGAGTTCAACAGCTGTGTATATTGCAAAAGCATTGAAAGAGAGAAAGAATCTGACATTAATAACAAATTCAATCGAGATTTTGATAGAAATGTTTGATACGCCTAATGTTAATGTACTGTCAACAGGTGGTGCAATGAGAGAAGGATCATTTGCACTGGTAGGTCCGCAGACAGATAAGATGTTAAAGTCTTATCATGTGGATGTAGCAATTGTTTCGGCAAAGGGATTTGATCTAGAGACAGGGATGACAGATACAGAGGAACTTCATGCAAACAATAAGAAAACGATGCTACACGCAGGAAGAGAAAAAGTTCTTGCTGTAGATAGTTCAAAGTTTGGGAAGACAGCATTTACAGAGATTGGTACACTGGAAGATATTAGTATGGTAGTTACAGATGCGAAACCAGACGAAGTTTGGCTTCAGGCATTTAAAGAGTATGGAATTGAATGTATTTATCCCGAATAGAGGAAGAATAGTATGAGAAGCTTTGAAATAAAGACAAAAGTATTTTTTGGAGATCAGGCTTTAGATAGATTGGCAGAGATCCCGTACAACAAAGTGTTGATTATCACAGATCCATTTATGGCACAGAGCAGTATGTTCAATTTGGTAACAGATCCGCTTAAACGTGCAAATAAAGAATTTGAGATTTTTAAAGATGTTGTTCCAGATCCTCCGATTGAAAAGATTTCAGAAGGCGTCAAAAAGATGCTGGAATACAAACCGGATGTACTTGTTGCAGTCGGTGGAGGTTCAGCAATTGACTCATCAAAATCTATCCGCGAGTTTGCATTGCGAGTAGAACCATATGCTGAAGTTGGATTGATCGCAATACCAACAACGAGTGGAACAGGTTCTGAGGTTACATCTTTTGCTGTGGTTTCTGATCCAAAAGAAAAAATGAAATATCCTCTTGTATCTGAACACTTAACACCGGATGAAGCAATTCTGGATGCAGAATTAGTAAAGAGTGTGCCACCGGCAATTACAGCAGATACAGGTATGGATGTATTTACACATGCATTAGAGGCATGCGTAAGTACAAATAGAAGTGATTTTACGAACGCGTTGGCTGAGAAGGCAATTGAAATTTGTGGCGTATTTTTATTAAGAGCTTATCTTGATGGAAATGATACACATGCACGTCAGAAGATGCATTCTGCATCTTGTCTGGCAGGACTTGCTTTTAACACAGCTTCACTCGGATTAAATCATGGTATGGCACATCAGTTAGGAGCAACATTCCATATTCCACATGGACGTGCGAATGCAATGCTGCTTCCACATATTATTGAATTTAACAGTGATATTAACAAACACAGCAAGAGCCAGAAAGAATATCTGCCGGCTGTGAAACGTTATGCTACTGTTGCTCAGATTTTAGGACTTAGCAGTTATAACAAAATTATGACTGTTCGTTCACTTGTAAACTGGGTACAGTTTATGTTGAAAGAAATGGATATTCCGCTGTCAATTTCACAGATGGGAACAATTTCAAAAGAAGAATATTTTAACGCAATTGATCGTATGGCAGATGCAGCGCTTGCAGATGCATGTACAGCTACAAATCCACGTGTTCCAACGAAGGAAGACGTTGTGAAAATGTATCAGAAATTGTGGTAAGAAATATATTCCAATAAAAATGAGGTGAAACTTACTTGGGTTTCACCTCATTTTTTTATCTCAGTCGAGAAGACTCCCACCTCTTCAGGTGGTGAGTAACTGCTCGACTTGAATAGAATATATTAATACTTAAAGTTTGGCATTTCCCATGCAATAGGTTTGTAAAACACTATAGTCTGAATCCAACACAACCAGATCAGCGTCTTTTCCGACTCCGATAGCACCTTTTCGATCATCAACGCCGAGGCAACGCGCTGGATTGATAGTACAAGAGTTGATCGCATAGTTAAATGGAACAAGCGCCTCTTCGACAAGTATGCGAAGTCCCTCGTTTAATCTCAGTGTAGAACCGGCAAGTGTACCACTTTCGGTCAGATGCGCACTTCCATCAGGATAAATCTCAATTTCATTTCCACCGAAAATAAATTTACTTCCTACAGGTGTTCCTTTTGCCATTAATGCGTCGGATATCATGATCGCATAATCAGGTCCTTTAGACATAAAGTAATTATTTAAGGCGGCAGGAGTAGAGTGATTGCCATCACAGATAATCTCACCATACATAGTACGAAGACGGTAAGCTGCACCTACAAGACCATTTGCACGATGAGTGAACGGACTCATGCCGTTGTATACATGTGTCATAGAACGTGCACCATGTGCGTATGCCATGACTGCCTGTTCATAAGTTGCAGCAGAATGTCCGATACTGACAACTACGCCATGTGAAGCCAGATAACGTGTCAAGGTAAAATCTTCATCAGTTTCGGTAGCCATAGTAACATATTTGATGTGTCCTTTGGCGGCAGCCTGATATCTTTCAAACTGTTCAATTGTTGGTTTTGCGATAAATTGCTCCGGCTGTGCTCCTTTATATTTCATATCAAGATAAGGTCCCTCGAAGTGAATGCCAAGAATTTCAGCACCCTCATATCCATCCTCCATAACTTTAGCGACATTAGCAACAGCATTAGTTAAGATTTCTTCACTTTGAGTAATCGTTGTAGCAAGAAATGCAGTTACTCCTTCAGAAACAATATGTTTGCTCCAGTTACGAAGACCTTCTTCGTTTGCATCATTGGTGTCAAATTTGAAAGCACCATGACAATGAATATCGAGGAAACCCGGTACAATGCGCTTGTCCCCGTAGTCAACATCAGGTGTTCTGCTTTCATATGGAAGAACATCGGTGATTTTACCTTCATGGATTTCAATCACTGCTGGTACAAACTGATCCGCAATCCAAACTTTTTTACTTTGAATCAGCATAAAATATACCTCCCTACATTTATTTTTATAAAAAGTATACCTTTTTTGGTGAGATATGTCAAAGTACATTAAAATGTTAATATTGCATGAAAAATATTTTGGAACAAAAAATAATTAATCAGCAGAATTACCAAAAAACTAAAAGAAATATAAACATTATTAACAAAAAATAAACGAACGCTTGACGATAAAAAGAGAATTTGTTATAATAACAATATCAATTGAAGTTATGAGGATTGTTACTGTAAGGCAGGCAAAACCAGAATTTATGGCTGAGGGTCTCAGTCTATAGTTCTGGGTTTTTTTATGTAATAGAAAAGGAATAATATGGGAGAAATTATAATTGATAAAGTGATCAATAATAATATAATTTCTGCGTTTGAGGAGTCGGGGACAGAAGTTGTTGTGATGGGCAGAGGGATTGGTTTTAAGAAGAAACCAGGACAGACTGTACCGAGTGAGCAGGTGGAAAAGATATTCAGAATGAAAAGTAAAACACTTGCTGAACAATTAAAAGAATTACTCGCTGATATGCCGTTGGAGCGCGTGGAGATTTCAGCAGAGATTATTGCTTATGCGAAAGATCAATTGAAGTTAAAATTAAATCAGAGTATATATGTGACTTTAACTGATCACATTAATTTTGCAATTGAGAGAGTAAGCCAGGGAATCGAACCGGAGAATGCGTTATTGTGGGAGATTAAACGATTTTATTCACATGAGTTTCAACTTGGAACATATGCATTACAGCTGATATATGAAAGACTGGGGATTAAATTACCAGAGGATGAAGCAGGCTTTATAGCACTGCATTTTGTAAATGCTGAGTATGGAACAGATATTCATGATGCATTAAAATTTCCTAATCAGATGAATGATATTGTGAGGATCGTGGAACAAGAGCTGGGGCTGGAATTAGATGAAGGATCATTGCATTACGAACGCTTTGTTACACATGTGAAGTTTTTGCTTCAGAGAATTTATCGTAAGGAATTACTTTCTAGTGAAGATAAAGAATTAGCACAGATGATGCAGCGAAAGTATCCCAAAGAGTATAACTGCAGTGAGAAAGTTGCAGCATATATAAAAGAAGCAACAGGATGTACACTTTCAGACGAGGAAGTTATGTATTTATCAGTTCATATTCGCAGAGTTACTGCGGTGGAAAAATAAGGAGGCTAAGAACATGTTTGATTTTTTTAAAAAGAAAAAGCAGTTGGAATTGATTATCGGTTCACCGGTAAAAGGAAAGGCAGTACCGCTTTCAAGTGTGAACGATCCAACATTTAGTGAAGGAATGCTTGGAAAGGGAATAGCAATTTGCCCTGAAGACAGTAAGATATACGCTCCGGCAGACGGAACGATCGGAATGGTGTTTAATACGCTCCATGCAGTTAGTTTGACTACAAAAGAAGGTGTTGAAATACTTATCCATATCGGACTTGATACAGTAAAGATGAATGGAGAAGGTTTTAAAGGTTATGTGAAAGCAGGCGATACTGTAAAAAAAGGTGATTTACTTTTAGAAGTCGATTTAGACAAGGTAAAAGCAGCAGGTTATGATACAATCACACCAATGCTGATTTGCAATACAGATGATTATGCCGCAGTAAATGGTCTGGACGGAAAAGATGTACAGGCTGGAGACGATGTAATCATTATCACTGAAAAATAGTAAACGATATTCAAAGAAAGCACAGAATATCAGAAAGAACAACTTAATCAATGTATTTTGCCTGGTAATGTCCGGGTTAAAATAAATAAAGGGATTTACAGACGAGAGTGATTTAGAGGAGGTAAAGGTATGAAGTATTTACAGAAATTAGGAAAAGCTTTAATGCTGCCTGTAGCATGTCTTCCAATTTGTGGTATCCTGATGGGTATTGGATATCTCTTATGTCCAGCTAGTATGCAGGGTGGAGATATCACAGGTTTTGGACCATTAGTAGGTATCTTTTTGGTAAAAGCAGGTGGAGCATTAATTGATAACATGGCACTGTTATTTGTAATTGGTGTTGGTGTTGGTATGTCAGAAGATAATGATGGTACAGGTGGTCTTGCAGCACTTGCATCATGGTTAATGATCACAACATTATTAAGTACAGGTTTTGTAACAACTCTGTTCCCTTCAATTGCAGATAATGTAGACAAAACATTAGCATTCGATAAAATCGCAAACCCATTTATCGGTATCCTTGCAGGTGTTATCGGATCTACATGTTACAACAAATTTAAAAACACAAAATTACCAGATTGGCTTTCATTCTTCAGTGGAAAACGTTGCGTTGCAATCGTAGCTGGTGTGGTTTCAATTGTTGTATCAGTAGTATTATTGTTCGTATGGCCAATTCTTTTTGGACTGTTGATTTCAGTTGGTAAAGGAATTGCAGGTATGGGAGCTATCGGAGCTGGTATCTACGCATTCTTGAACAGATTGTTAATCCCAACAGGATTGCACCATGCATTGAACAACGTATTCTGGTTCGACACAATCGGACTTGGAGATTTGACACACTTCTGGGCTGGAGAAACATCAGCAGATGTTAACTGGAGCCTTGGAATGTACATGTCAGGATTCTTCCCATGTATGATGTTTGGTATCCCTGGAGCAGCATTGGCAATGATTCAGTGTGCTAAAGATAACAAGAAAAAAGTTGCAATCGGTCTTGTAGCATCAGCAGCACTTTGTGCATTTGTTTGTGGTGTTACAGAGCCATTCGAGTTTGGATTTATGTTCCTTGCTCCTGGACTTTATGTAGTATATGCATTGTTATATGGTATCTTTACAGTGATTACAACATTAGTTGGATTCCGTGCAGGATTCTCATTCTCAGCTGGAGCAACAGACCTTCTGTTCTCAGCATCACTTCCAGCAGCACAGAGAACAGTGTTGATCATTCCTCTTGGAATCGCAGCATTTATCGTATTCTACGTTGTATTTAGATTTGCAATTACAAAATTCGATCTGAAAACACCAGGTAGAGAAGACGATGATGATACAGATGAAACAAAAGTAACTCTGGCAAACAATGATTATACAGAAGTTGCTAAAGTTATCTTAGAAGGTGTTGGCGGAAAAGAAAACGTTACATCTATTGATAACTGTATTACAAGACTTCGTCTGGAAATCAAAGATTATACAGCAGTTGATGAGAAAAAGATTAAATCTGCAGGTGTTGCAGGAGTAATCAGACCTGGAAAGAATGCAGTACAGGTTGTTGTTGGTACAAAGGTTCAGTTTGTAGCAGACGAATTCAAAAAACTGTGTAAATAATTAAAACATAAAAAATCCCTTTTCGAAAAGACCGCTTATGCGGTCTTTTTTGATATATCAGATGTGAGATGACTCCCAACTCTGTAGATGTCGCAAGCGACCGCCGCAGGAGCAAGAATGTGCCAAGGCACATTCTTTGTTTTAATAAAAAAAGCACAATTGCTTAGCATCTGATTGTGGTTTTTTGTTGTAAATTGAGGTATACTAATAACAGATTTTTGAGAGAATATTAATCTCGTAAAGAGCAAATTACACGGAGGAGAAAAATGTGTATAAAGTATTACTGGTAGATGATGAGATACTTGTCAGAGAAGCAATCAGCAAAAAAATAGAATGGAATGAACTGGGGTATGAGTTGGTCGGAGACTGTGAAAACGGAAAAGATGCTATTGAATTTGTAAAAAGTCATCCGGTTGATGTTGTGTTGACAGATATTTGTATGCCATACATAGATGGAATGGGACTGAGCAAATATTTAAGTGAAAATTGTCCTCAGACGGCAATTATTATTTTCAGCGGTTATAGCGATTTTGAATATGCAAAACAGGCAATACAATATAAAGTGTCAGAGTATATATTAAAGCCGGTAACAGCGAAAGAACTGTCAGAGGTTTTGATTCGGATTCGTGAAAAGCTGGATTCCAAAAGAAAAGAAGAGAAAAAAATCGATCAGTTGACGAAAGTGTATCATAGTTATACAAAAAATGAAGCGGTGATTATTTCCAGAATATTGTCTCGTCTTGTAAAAGGAACGCAGGAAGTAAAAAGAAGTCTGGATGAGTTGAAAGAATTTGATATTGAAATCAGTGGAAGTTCATACAGAACAGTTGTGATAGATATTGATGTTTATTCAGGATTATATGAGATAAATCCAGAGCAGAAAAAAGAAAGTGCATTGATGGCATTTGTTGTAGAAAATATAAGCAGTGAGATTATTTCAGAGTATAATGCCGGAATCGCATTTCGTGATGCAGATAATAGAGTGTGTTTATTACTTTGGACGAACCGCCCGCAGGAATTTAGAAAAGAAATTGTTGAAATATGCAAGGATATTCAGAAAAATGTATATTCTGCTATGCAGCTGAGCATTTCCATGGGAATGGGATGCTATGTGGATTCACTTGAGGAGCTTTCCAAATCATATGAGAGTGCAAGCGAAGTGCTTCAATATCGATATACCAAAGGTTCTGGAATCATGTTTGACTGTGAAGAGGAAAAACAAAAAGAAAATCCCATGGAATTAGAGATGGATTATCGTGATATTGCTATAGCTATCAGAGGAGGAGATAGAGAAGTCCTGGACGATGCTATGGAACACATGAGAAGCTGGTTGAAAACAGGCTATATTAATAGAAGAAAGTCAATTGCATATCTTCAGCATGTTTTACAGATTGTATACGAGGTGGGGCGTGAAACGCAGGAATCATTTGTGTTACCGGATTCTGCCCTTACAAGTATTACAGAGGCAAGAAATCTGGACCAGGCAATGGAGATTACAAAAGAATATGCACTATCCGGATTAAAAGCAGTACAGGAAGCATGCCAGACCAGCGGAGAAAGACAAGCAGCACAGGCAATGGAGTATATAAAAGATAATTACGGAAATCCCGATTTGAGTTTGAACAGTGTATGCGAATATTTAAATATTAGTACAAGCAGATTCAGTACAATCTTTAAAGAAGAGACTGGAAAAACATTTCTGGAAGTATTGACAAGTGTCCGAATGGAAAAAGCAAAACAAATGCTACAAAAGACAACGATGAAAAATTACGAAATTGCAGAAAAAGTTGGTTTTAGTGATCCACACTATTTTGGTATTGCCTTCAAGAAGGCAACAGGGATGTCACCGAAAGAATATGCTAAAGGAAGAAAATCATGAGAAAGCAAAAAGAACATTCCAGAACATTTTTCGGAAGATTCAAAAGTATTCAGAATACGATGCTGGTTTCATTTTCTGTGTTAATGGTAATCGCGGTAGTTATCTTTTTGGTGATTGCTATGAATTCTACAAAGAAAACAATTTATGAAAATTCGATTGATTATTCTACACAGATCATCAAACAGGTAAACTCAGATATAGACAATTATATCGACTACATGGAGAATACGTCTTCATTGATGGCAAAAAGTACAGACGTAGCAAAATATTTCTTTGATGAACATCAAACAGAAGAAGAGTTTGAGGAAGAGAAAAAACGTATCTTAACACAGTTTGCAACAATCAAGGAAAGTAGAAATGATATTTCGAATGTTGCAGCAGTGGCAGAAAATGGAAAATATCTTGTAAATGATGAAGACGGAAGCCTGACAGATTATATAGATGTGCAGTCATTGGATTGGTATCAGGAGGCAATGCAATCTAAAAGTGGAATTGCTGTGTCATCTTCACATGTGCAGAATGCAATTCCTACAAGTTATAAATGGGTTATCACGCTAAGCCGTGCATTGGTGAATAATCAATCAGGAAAACGAGAAGGCGTTTTCTTCATGGATTTGAACTATAGTGCAATTAGTGATCTGTGTAATAAAAATAATATTGGAGAAAAAGGTTATATTTTTATTTTAGATGAAGATGGAAATATAATCTATCATCCAAAGCAGCAGTTGATGTATGGCGGACTGATGGTAGAGAACATTCGGGAAATCATGGATTGCAAAGCAGATTATCTGGAAATAAAGCGTGATGGAGAAAATAAACTGTATACAATGTCCAAATCAACAAAAACCGGTTGGACGGTTGTTGGGGCAATGGATACAAAGGAATTGTTGAAAAACAGCAAACAGACACAGTTGAATTACATTATGGTCGCTGCAATACTATTGTTGGCAGTTATTGTGATTTCAAGTTTGTTGTCAAAAGAAATCACACGACCAATTTTACTTTTACGTGATTCGATGAGCAAAGTCGAAGAAGGAAAATTTCAACAGGCAAATGTAGAAGTGACAACAATGAATGAAATTGGAAGCTTGACGAAATCATTTAATGTGATGACAAAACGAATCCAGGAGTTGATGGAGCAAAATGTTGCCGCACAGAAAGAAAAACGAAAAAGTGAAATGAAAGCTTTGCAGGCACAGATCAATCCTCATTTCTTATATAATACGTTAGATTCAATCATATGGATGGCGGAAGCCGGACAAAATGATGATGTAGTACTGATGACTTCAGCTCTGGCTAAATTATTACGACAAAGTATCAGTAATGACAAAGAACAAGTAAGAGTAGAAGAGGAAATGAATTATGTGCAAAGTTATCTGACCATTCAGAAAATGCGCTACAAAGATAAACTGGAATATACAATTGATGTGGATCCTGAAATATGTAGTGTGTCCATTATAAAATTTGCAATTCAGCCATTGGTAGAAAATGCGATTTACCATGGATTAAAATATAAAGATACAAAAGGAAAAATCAGCATACGCGGATATGTAAGGGGCAAAAAAGGATATATTACAATTACAGATGATGGCGTAGGCATGGACGAAGAAACTTTGAAATATATTTTTGATGAAAAACAGAAAAAAGAGAAAAAGCCAAAATCAAATGGTGTAGGTGTGCCAAATGTACAAAAAAGACTGCAATTATATTATGGACCGGAATATGGGATTTCATATATCAGCAGACAAGGGGAAGGAACAGTGGCGACAGTTACAATTCCGTTAGACGGAGGAGAAAACCATGAGTAGACAGATGAGTAGAAAAGTAGGAACCAGGATAGTGTTGTTTATACTTCTTGCGACTATTCTGGTAACTTTCGGAATCCAGGTGCAGGAAGAGCAGGAAAAGGAAAAGACATATCATTTGATTTTTGTCCCTAAGACGATAGATTCTGCAAATGATTTCTGGACGGCACTTATAAAAGGTGCAGAACTGGGAGCAGAAGAGTTTGGAGCAGAAATTGAAGTTTTGGGTGGCCGTTCAGAAGATGATGTTGAGACACAGATAAAAACAATTGAAGAAAGTATTCAGAAAAATCCGGATGCAATTCTGGTTGCACCGTCGGATTATTCATTGCTGCATGATGTGCTTCAGAAAGTGAAGGATGCTGGAATTACCTTGATCTATATTGATTCTACTACAGAAAATGATATTGCTGACTGCGAAGTCTCTACAGATAATTATAAAGCTGGTAAAGAATTAGGGGAATATGCAAAGACGTTGATTGATGAGGACATAAAAATTGGCATCATGGGGCATGTAAAAGGAACATCTACAGAGATAGAGCGTGAAAATGGAATAAGAGACGGTCTTGAAAATTACAAAGCGAATATTGTAGATATTTTGTATTGCGATTCTTCATATGAAAAAGCATACAGTCAGACCAAAACAATGTTGATGAAAAATCCGGATATTCGGTTGCTTATTGGAACAAATGAATATGCAGCAGTGGGAACTGCAAGAGCAATAAAGGATATGGGGATGGAAAAAAAGATTAAAATGGTTGGCTTTGATAATTCGGTAGAAGAAATTCAACTTTTGGAAGAAGGGGTTTTTGATGGAATCATCATTCAGAAACCATTTAATATGGGGTATATGGGGGTGGAACAGGCAATTGCCCTGTTAGAAGGGAAAACAGTAGAAAAAACACTTGATTCCGGCTGTAAACTTATTACCAGAGACAATATGTATGAAGAAGAAAATCAAAGATTGCTTTATCCGTTCTCGGGACAATAAGGTAAATTGTATTCAAAAAAAAGGTTAAAAATTTCCAAATAGGAAATTTTTAACCTTTTTTAGTAAGATATTCAATTTCATAATTATTTAATAAAGTTTATACTTAGTACAAGTCTTAAGGGAAAAGATAAGATTAAAGAACTAGGAGGAAGAAACGTGGGAAAAATTAAACAAAATCCTTTTGTACAAAAGGTAGGGTTTAACAGAATCGTGTTATGCGGTGTTTTGCTTCTCTTGTACGGATTTTTCTAATGACACAGGGCAGATTCGCTGGAACAACTCGTATTCTGAGCGCTCTCAACTATGCATACTTTTTAGGGTTCTTATCATTGGGAGTTACATTCGTAATCGCAACAGGCGGAATCGACTTCTCTATCGGACCAGTTATGTTCTGTTGTGCATTGGTTGCAGGTTACAGCCTGACAGCACATGGTGTACCTATGGCAGCAGCAATGATAATCAGCTTACTTGTAGGACTTGTGTTTGGTGTCTTCAACGGATATCTTGTAGCATATTGGTCAGTACCTTCATTCATCACTTCAATGGCAAGTATGAACATTGCAAAAGGTATTGCATCTGTATACACAAAGACACAGTCAGTCAGCTGGCCACAGGCATCACAGGAAGGTGGATGGTACAGAAACCTTATCAAAGTTGGGGATATTCCGGTAGGTTTGATTGTTTTCTTGGCTGTTGCAGTTATTTGTGCAGTGATTTTGAACAAGACAAGAATCGGACGTTACATTCTTTCACTTGGAAGCAACAAAGAAGCTGTTCGACTTTCAGGTGTAAATGTTAAAAAATGGGAGATGGCAGCATATGTTATCTGTGGACTCCTTGTAGGAATCAGCGCACTCTTCTATGTAGCTGCTTATACAACAGTTCAGCCTGGATATGGTGATCAGTACAACAACGAAGCAATTGCTGGTTGTGTAATGGGAGGAACTTCCATGGCAGGAGGTCTTGCTTCTATCAGCGGTACTGTAATCGGTGTGTTTATCATCGCTTTACTTCAGGAAGGAATTCTGGCTCTTGGCTTAAGAAAAGATTATCAGCTTATTATTACAGGTATTATTGTTATCGTTGCAGTATTCAGTGATGTTGTTGCAAGACGTAGAAAGAACTAATAATGATACATGGGAAATTGAGATTGAGAACAGAAAGGCAAGGGTAATAGAATGGGCGAAGTTATTTTAACGATGAAAGATATTGACAAGTCTTTCCCTGGTGTACATGCTTTGGATCATGTAAACCTGGAAGTGAGAAAAGGTGAAGTCCTTGCACTTATGGGAGAGAACGGTGCCGGTAAATCAACATTGATGAAAGTGTTGACAGGTATTTACAAAAAAGATTCCGGTACAATTACATATGAAGGAAAAGAAGTAGAATTTACAAACGCAAGAGAAGCTCAGGATGCAGGTGTTATCATCGTACATCAGGAGTTGAACATGTTAGGTGATCTGACTGTTGCACAGAACATTTTTATCGGACGTGAGTTCAAAAAAGGACTTAGCATTGATGATAAGAAGATGAATGAAGAAGCTAAGAAGCTGTTCGACAGAATGAACATCGATATTGATCCAAAAGAAAAAATGGCGAACCTGACAGTCGGAAAACAGCAGATGTGTGAGATCGCAAAAGCAATCTCTCATGATGCAAAAGTAATCGTCTTTGACGAACCATCTGCTGCATTAACAGAGACAGAGATTCAGGAACTCTTTAAAATCATTCGTGATTTGAGAGAAAAACAGCTTGGTATTGTTTATATCTCACATCGTATGGATGAGATTAAAGTCATTACAGACCGTGTTACAGTTATGCGAGATGGTCAGTATGTTGGAACATTGATTACAAAAGATAGTACAAAAGACGATATCATCAACATGATGGTTGGTCGTGTTATCTATGAAGATCCTAAGACTGAAAGTACAGTACCAAAAGATGCACCGGTTGTTCTGAAGGTAGAACACCTCAATGCAGGTAAGATGGTTCAGGATGTAAGTTTTGAATTACGAAAAGGTGAAATCCTTGGATTTTCAGGACTTATGGGTGCCGGACGTACAGAGACTGCAAGAGCTATATTTGGAGCTGACCCGATTGACAGTGGTGACATTTACATTAATGGTAAAAAAGTTACAATCAAGAGTCCGGAAGATGCTGTTAGATGTGGTATCGGATATCTTTCAGAAGATAGAAAGAGATACGGAATTGTTGTTCAGAAATCAGTTGCTGAGAATACAACAATGGCAACAATGGAACAGTTTATGAATGGTATCTTTATCGAT
Source organism: Mediterraneibacter sp. NSJ-151 (assembly GCF_022487435.1). NCBI lineage: Bacteria > Bacillati > Bacillota > Clostridia > Lachnospirales > Lachnospiraceae > Mediterraneibacter > Mediterraneibacter sp. NSJ-151. Next base: position 117,343 of record NZ_JAKVPP010000009.1, read on the forward strand.
AAGAAGAAAGAGAAAGAAGTTGCTAAGAAATATGTAGAATCTCTTGCAACAAAAACACCAACAGTAGATCAGCTGGTAGTAAACCTGTCAGGTGGTAACCAGCAGAAAGTTGTTATCGCTAAATGGCTGACAAGAGATTCAGAGATTCTGATTTTCGATGAGCCTACAAGAGGTATCGACGTTGGAGCTAAAAATGAGATTTACAAATTGATGAATCAGTTGGCAGCAGAAGGAAAAGCCATTATTATGATTTCCTCAGAGATGACAGAAATATTACGTATGAGTGATAGAATCGTCGTAATGTGTGAAGGAAAGAAAACTGGTGAGCTGGATATTTCCGAGGCTACACAGGAAAATATCATGAACATGGCTACACGAGAGATTGATTAGGGAGGAAAAAGTAATGGCAAAAACAACGACGAAAACGGCTGGTACGAAGAAGTCGACAATCGATAGACTTGGAGGACAGAAAGTAATCGTTCTTCTCGTAGTAATTGCATTGTTTATCTTCTTCTGCATAATGAGCCCGAACTTTAGAAAATATACAACAATTGTTAACATCCTTGATTTCTCATATTATATTTCATTGATGGCAATTGGAGTTGCATTTACATTGATGACAGGTGGTGTAGATCTTTCCATTGGTACAGGACTTATTTGTTACTCACTTGTAGGTGGATATTTGATCGTACATCAAGGACTTCCTACAGGAGTTGGAATTCTGATTAGTATCTTAATGGGTATGGCAGTAGGTGTTGTAAACGGATGCTTAGTTGCAATCATGGAATTACCTGCATTCTTAGCTACACTTTGTACATGCATGATTACTCGAGGTCTTGGATCTATCATTTCTGGTGGATTTGGAATTTCATGGCCGGCAGCTGGAGCAGCAGGCGGATGGTTTAGAAAAATCTTCAAGATTCAGGTTGGTGGAACAAATATTCCAATCGGATTCTTATGGATTATCTTGTTGGTAGTAGTAATGTCATTTGTATTGAATCATACAAAAATCGGACGTTATACACTTGCAATCGGAAGTAACAAAGAAGCAACAAAATTATCTGGTGTAAACGTAACATTCTACCACATTATGGCTTATGTGATTTGCGGATTCTTCGCAGGATTAGCTTCAATTTCTTACTCAGCTATCTTCGCAACAGTTCAGCCAGGTAGTGGTGCCGGATTTGAGCTTGAAGCAATCGGTGGAGCTATCATCGGTGGCGTATCAATGTCAGGTGGTGCAGGAAGTATCACAGGAACACTTGCAGGTGTATTCGTAATCTGTCTGTTAAAGACAGGACTTCCATTCATCGGATTGACAGCTAACTGGCAGCAGATCATTACAGGATTTGTATTAATCGCAGCTGTATTGGTTGATATCATGAAGAGAAAAGGTGAAAACAAATAATTTCACATAAGAAAAAATAATTAATATTTCAATCGTGGCGGAAAAAATCCGCCACCCCTAAAAAAGATAGATAGCAATCAGAGACGAGGGAAATGACTGATTGTTACTATAGAAAAAGAAAAAACATTTTCATGTCAAGGAGGACAAAAATTATGAAAAAGAGAGTTTTAGCAGTATTACTTGGTGGATGTATGGTAGCAGGACTTCTTGCTGGATGTGGCGGAAGCCCATCTTCAAGCTCAAGCGATTCTTCATCAGACAGCGCAAAATCTGACGGAGATTCAGGGAAAGGATATCACTTCGAAGTAGTTGTAAAGAGCTTCCAGTCTTCATACTGGCAGGCAGCTGTACAGGGAATCGAGCAGGCACAGGAAGAACTTGGTGTAACAACAAACACAACAGGTCCTAACGCAGAGTCTGATATCGCTGACCAGGTAAACATGCTGAACAACGCAATCAACCAGAACCCAGACGGAATCGCACTTGCTGCTTGTGACCAGAACTCAGTTATTGAAGCACTTCAGTCAGCAAAAGACAAAGGTATCCCGGTAGTATGTTTCGACTCAGGTGTACCTGATGCTCCAGAAGGATCTGTATACGCTACAGTAGTTACAGACAATGGTGGTGCTGGTGCTATCGCAGCAGACAAAATTTACGAAGCAGTTAAAGATAAAATCGCAAAAGCTGACGGACAGGTTCGTGTAGGTGAAGTTAACCAGGATGCTACATCTGCTAACATCACAGAGCGTGGAATGGGATTCGTAAACAGATTTATCGAACTTGCTAAAGAAGATGGAAAAACATGTGCAGTAGTTGGAAATGACTACTATGTTAACCTTGTAAAGGACAACGGAGATGCTAAAAAAGCTGATATCATCATCGAAGTAGCTGTACCTGCACAGACAACAGTTGAGCTGTGCGCTACAGAGGCATCTAACATCATGAACAAAAACGATACAATCGCTATGTTCGGTTCTAACCAGGTTTCAGCTGAAGGTCTTCTTACAGCTAACCAGAACCTGAATGTATTAGGATCAGATGTTGAGAAAAACATCATCGCAGCTGGATTCGACGCTGGATCTACAATCAAAGCAGCTGTTAAAGACGGAACACTCATCGGTGCTGTTACACAGTCTCCATTAATGCAGGGTAAAATTTCTATCGAAACACTGTATGACATCTGCGAAGGAAAAGAAGTTAAAGACGTTCAGACAGATGGTTACTGGTATGATTCAACAAACATGGATGATGCTGACATCTCTCCAAACTTGTATGACTAATTTCAGAATAACAATCTGAAAAGCATAAAATAAGGAAAACCGGGGATAAAACCTCGGTTTTTCTATTTAATGGAAATATCTTTTCCTTGCTATAAAGATATCATCTCGGTATAATAATAGTAGATTTTGGCAGGAAAAGATCTAAGTCGGAAGAACATGAAAGACATAGGAGGATGATTAGATGCTTCAAGGGATAGAAATAATTTTCGAAGACAGAGATAAAATGATGGCTCATTTGAAAAAGAAAACTTATAAGGAATATACAGAAAACTTTATTCAAAACCATGGCCATTATTTTGAAGAGATGACAACATATGTAGAAGGTGCTAAAGACAAAGAAGCAGCGGCAAAAGAAATCGGAGAATGTCTTGCATCAGCAGTAAAGAAGACATTTGTAAATAAGAAGGGGAAGATCGGAGCACGTACCCAGTCTGATCTCAATTTCTTTATGATATACTATGTCTTTCCAACAATTCTTAGCAGCGGAAGCGAATATGCTAAGACAATTGCGGATGGTGTATGTGAGGTATGGAAAAGCAGTTTTGCTAATAGTGATATCGGTTATACAGACTATGATTCATTATATGATTCATTCCGTGAAAAAATATTTGGTATTTTTTAATGCGAAAACATAAAAAAGAGGATGAATACAAATAAGAACGAAAAAGAGATGCATGTGAATTTTGTTTCATAAGCATCTCTTTTTTTGTTCTTTCTTAAATGGGAGAGTGAATATTAAAAATAGAAGAAAAAGTATTATTTCAAATATTGCTTTGGAGTTGTTCCTTTGTATTTTTTAAATGTTTTTATAAAATAACTCAAATCATTAAAACCGGAATTATAAGCCACTTCTGTAATCGTATCATTTGTTGTAAGCAGTTGATAGCAGGCACGCTCAATGCGGTAATAATTTAAATAATCAACAGGTGAACGATGTGTCATCTCCTGAAAAAAACGGCAAAAATATTTCGGAGACATCTGCACAGAATCTGCCATTTCCTGTAAACTGATCGGTTTGTTATAGGAAGATTCGATAAATTCCAAAGCCTGCTTAAGCTGGACAATCCTTCGATGATCACGAGGTGGTTTGTCAGGAGTTGGATTATAATAATTTTCAGAAAAAATAGTTCCGATCAGTTGGTATAAGGAACCAAGTACAATGAGCTGATAACCAGGTTTTTTAGAGGAAATTGAATCAAACATATGCCATACGATCTGGTGGATATCATTGTAAGTTCCGGTGTAAACATAATTAAAAGAGACTTCTCGGTCGGTAATTTTACGCACAAATTTACAACAGTCATCATTCTTATTCATTAAGACATTCATGTCAAATACCAGACAATCATATTCACAGCCAAGCGGGGTGCCGGAATGAAGAGAACCGGCTGGAATAAATATAAATGAACCGGCTGAGACATGGAAAGTCCGTTCATCAATTGTTATCTGTAAAACACCTTTTAAAACACGGATTAATTCAAATTCTACATGCCAGTGCAGAGCCATCTCATATTGCGGATGAGAGGGCGAAACATGATGGTATTCCAATGGAAAATCAACAGTTCCTCGTTGTCGGCTTTCACGATAGTTTATATATTGCATAGTATTTTTGTACTCCTTTTCATTTGTATAGATTATTATAAATAAGATTGGTTGATTTTCAAAACAAAATAACAAATGTGAATATTGTTATATTTTTTACCAGTATAACACAAGTAAATTGTAGAAAACAATGGTAAAATGATTACATGAGATCAAGGGAGTGAAGAGAAGTGCGTATTTACTCCATTATGAACTGCTTCATAACTGTCAATATATGATGGGATGGAAGTGAGAAAGGAGGTTCATCAGTGAGCAACAACAAAAAACAAGTTCTGGCATTTGATTTTGGTGGCGGAAGCGGAAGAGCAATTCTCGGAAGTCTGGAAGACGGAAAGATTCAGATGAAAGAAGTATATCGCTTTTCAAATGATCCGGTTATAATCAACGGAACAATGTATTGGGACACACTGAGACATTTTTTTGAAATTAAACAGGGAATTGTAAAAGCAAAACAGGAGGGTGGCTTCGAAAGTATCGGAATTGATACATGGGGAGTTGACTTCGGACTTTTGGATGAACATGGAGCATTGTTAGAAAGTGCGGTTCACTACAGAGATGATCGTACACTTGGCATGCAGGAAGAAGTGTTCAAAGCAATTCCAAAAGAAAGAGTGTACGAGTTAACTGGATTACAGTTTGAAAATTTCAACACAATTTTCCAATTATATTCATTGGTTAAGAAAAGACCATGGTTATTGGAAAAAGCAGACAAGATGTTATTAACTCCTGATTTATTCAACTATTTCCTTACAGGAGAGAAGAAAGCAGAGTATACAATGGCTGCTACAACACAGCTTTTGGATGCAAAGAAGAAAGAATGGTCAGAAGAGATTCTGGAGGCACTTCAGATTCCAAAACATATTTTACCGGAGATCGTTCCAAGTGGAACTGTAATCGGTACATTGCAGCCTGCAATTTGTGAAGAGCTTGGCGTAGACCCGGCAAAAGTAATTGCAATCACAGGACATGACACACAGAGTGCAGTGGTATCTGTACCAACACAGAATGAAGATTTTATTTTCATTAGTTGTGGAACATGGAGCCTGTTCGGAACAGAGTTACAAGGACCGGTTATTGGAGAAAAATCACTGGAGTGTAATGTAAGTAATGAAGGTGGTTATGGTAATACAACAACATTGTTGAAAAATATCATTGGACTTTGGCTTGCACAGGAAAGCCGTAGACAATGGATTCGTGAAGGTCAGGAATATTCGTTCGGCGAATTGGAACAGATGGCAGTAAAAGCAGAGCCATTCCAGAGCTTTATCGATCCGGATTCACCAGAATTCGTTGCTGCAGGTAATATTCCGGAGCGTATCCGTGAATTCTGCCGTAAAACAGGACAGAAAGTGCCGGAGACAATCGGAGAGATTATGTGCTGTATCAACCAGAGCTTAGCATTAAAATATCGTTATGCACTGGAACAGATCGAAGCATGTACAGGTAAACATTATCCTGTGATCAATATGATCGGTGGAGGAATCCAGAGTAAACTTCTTTGTCAGATGACAGCAGGAGCTAACGGACGTAAAGTTATCGCAGGACCTGTCGAAGCAACAGCACTTGGAAATATTGCTGTACAGTTGATGGCTCTTGGAGAAATCAAAGATGTAAAAGAAGCAAGACAGATCATCGCAGATTCAGAAACTACATATGAGTATCTTCCACAGGATACAGAAAAGTGGGATGCTGCATATGAGAAATTTAAAACATTTATTCATTAATCAAGGAGGAAATGTATCATGGCAAAATCAAGACTTATTGGGGACTATCCTGTAATTGGAATCAGACCTACAATCGATGGAAGAAGAGGAGTTCTTAAAGTTCGTGAGTCATTGGAAGACCAGACAATGAACATGGCAAAATCCGCTGCAAAATTATTTGAGGAGAACATCAGATATTCAAACGGAGAGCCAGTTAAAGTCGTTATCGCTGATACAACAATCGGACGTGTTGCAGAGTCAGCAGCTTGCGCAGACAAATTTAGAAAAGAAGGTGTAGATATTACTCTTACAGTTACACCTTGCTGGTGCTACGGAGCTGAGACAATGGACATGGATCCTAACACAATCAAAGCTGTTTGGGGATTCAACGGAACAGAAAGACCAGGAGCTGTATATCTTGCATCAGTACTTGCTACACATGCACAGAAAGGACTTCCAGCATTTGGTATTTATGGACATGATGTTCAGGAAGCAGATGACACATCTATCCCAGCTGACGTAGAAGAGAAGCTGTTAAGATTCGGACGTGCTGCAGTTGCTTGTGCAACAATGAGAGGAAAATCTTACTTACAGATCGGTTCTGTAACAATGGGTATTGGTGGATCTATCATCAACACAGACTTCTTCGAAGATTATCTTGGAATGCGTGTAGAATCTGTAGACGAGGTAGAAATCATCCGTCGTATGACAGAAGGTATCTATGACGAAGAAGAATACCAGAAAGCACTTGCATGGACAAAAGAAAAATGTATCGAAGGATTCGATAAGAACCCAGAAGAACTTCAGAAAACTCGTGATCAGAAAGATTCTGAGTGGGAATTCGTAGTTAAGATGATGTGCATCATCAAAGACTTAATGAATGGTAACGATAAACTTCCAGCAGGATGCGAAGAAGAGATGGTTGGACACAATGCAATCGTTGCAGGATTCCAGGGACAGAGACAGTGGACAGACTTCTATCCAAACTGTGACTATCCAGAAGCACTCTTGAATACATCATTTGACTGGAATGGAGCAAGAGAGCCATACGTTCTCGGAACAGAGAATGATACATTGAACGCAACAAGTATGTTGTTCATGAAACTGTTAACAAACCGTGCACAGATCTTCGCTGATGTTCGTACATACTGGAGCCCAGAGGCTGTTAAGAAAGCTACAGGATATGATTTGGAAGGTGTTGCTAAAGAAGCAGGCGGATTTATCCACTTGATCAACTCTGGAGCAGCTTGTCTTGATGCTTGTGGTGAAGCAAAAGATGAGAACGGCAACGGAGTTATGAAACCTTGGTATGAAGTAACAGAAGAAGATCAGGATGCAATCATGAAAGCTACTACATGGAACTATGCAGACCTTGGATACTTCCGTGGAGGTGGATTCTCTTCAAGATTTGAAACAAAAGTAGAGATGCCTGCAACAATGATCCGTCTGAACATTGTAAAAGGACTTGGACCAGTTCTTCAGATCGCAGAAGGATGGACAGTAGGACTTCCAGCAGAAGTTTCTGATAAACTTTGGAAGAGAACAGACTACACATGGCCATGTACATGGTTCGCTCCAAGAACAACTGGAGAAGGTGCATTCAAGACAGCTTACGATGTAATGAACAACTGGGGAGCTAACCACGGTGCAATCAGCTACGGACATATCGGAGCAGATTTGATTACAATGGCTTCTATGCTGAGAATTCCAGTTTGCATGCACAACGTACCAGAAGAGAAGATCTTCAGACCAGCAGCTTGGAATGCATTTGGAATGGATAAAGAAGGTGCAGACTACAGAGCATGTGCTAACTTTGGACCACAGTTCAAAAAATAATTAACAAATAACACTGATTGCATGCAATCGAAAAATAATTAATCCCTTATAAAATATAGGGCGCATGCCGAAATGGTATGCGTCCTTTTTAGAAAAATAAAAAAGTTTCATGGAGGATGAGAAGATGTTAAAAGGAATTCCTAAAATTTTATCACCAGAATTATTAAAAGTATTATGCGAGATGGGACATAGTGATCGTATTGTTATTGCAGACGGAAACTTTCCATGTGAATCAATGGGAAAAGATGCTATCGTAATCCGTTGTGACGGACATGGCGTACCAGAAATTCTGGATGCAATTCTCACAGTTATGCCATTGGATGCATATGTAGAGAAACCAGTTAATTTGATGGAACTTATGCCATGTGATATCGGCAAAATTGACACACCAATTTGGGACGAGTACAAAGAAATCGTAAAGAAACACGATGAAAGAGGCGAAGCAGCAGTTGGCAATATCGAGAGATTTGCATTCTATGACGAAGCTAAAACAGCTTATGCAATCATTGCAACAGGTGAGTCAGCAGTTTATGCAAATGTTATGCTTCAGAAAGGTGTTGTAACTGAGTAATCAGTTATGAGTTGTTGAAAAAGTAATTAATATTTTTTTCTCCTAAAAATATAGAATCCAAAAAAGATTCGAAAGGCAGAGTCAGAGTAGAAAATACTTTGGCGCTGCCTTTTTGCGGTTGCTTTGTCTGTCAAAAAGTAATAACTTATGGTAAACTATCATAGTGTGAAATAGAAAAGTAAGTTCTAAAGAATTGAGATGAGGTTGGATATGCATTTAGAGTGGAATAAATTAAAGACACCCGGATATCTGGAAATCGGACTTGCAGTCATATTGATTATCACAATGGCAGGAATCGGTGGTTGGAAACAACATCAGAATAAAGTGCTTGAAAAAGAGAAAGAAATCATTCGGCAGGCAGAAGAAGAAAACAAAAAGGCAAAAGATAAGCAGCAAAATGCAAATAATAAAACAGAAAGTGTGTCTGAAAATGATGTTCAGGAAACAATAGCAGAAGGTCAATATCCGATTATGGGAACAAGTCCTGTGACGGCAGAACAGTTAGTTTCCTACTTTAAATCAGCAGGTGTATCCTATCCGTCAGAAGAATTAGGTGAAGGCGGTGCGGATTCTATCGAGACATTTGCAACAATGTATTGTGAAGAAGCGGCAGCAGAAGGGGTTCGCCCGGAGGTTGCATTTGTGCAGACGATGAAAGAGACTGGCTGGCTTCAGTTTGGCGGAGATGTTTCTGTGAATCAGTTTAATTTTGCAGGACTAGGAACAACCGGAGGAGGCGTTCCAGGAAATTCCTATCCCGATGTGCGAACAGGAATCCGTGCCCAGATACAACATTTAAAAGCATATGCCTCAACAGAGCCTTTAAATCAAGCATGTGTAGATGAGAGATATGAGTATGTCTTAAAGGGATGTGCTCCGTATGTAGAATGGCTGGGGCAAAAAGAAAATCCTGCAGGAACCGGATGGGCAACTGCTGAAAAGTATGGATATTCGATTGTGAGTATGATTGGGAAGATGTAATTTAGTTCACTAAATGGCAATACGTTTCTTACAAAAAATTGATATAAGAATTCTTGGGTAAGTAATGTATTGGCTCAGTCCGTGAAGTGAGTGAACTTAAAGGATATTGAGTGACGATATCTGCGATAGTGAATTTTTGGGGATTGAAGATGCAAAATTTGTGAAGGAAGTATCCTCAAATACCAGAAAAGACAAGATGCAGATGCAATTGTACATGACAGGCAGGCTTAAAAGTATCTGCAAGCTCAAAGAAAAGCAAGTTGCAGATACATTGGTCAAGAAAAGAACATCTGTAATAGCGAATATCAAGCCTTGCAGATACAACGATTACCACAAAGATATCTACAACATTGAATAAGCGAGATGTGTAGATACATGAGATATACCAGTGCCTGTTCAGTAAAGCTCTGCTTTTTAATTCATTAGATTTGCGATAACGTACTGAGAAAAAATATTTGATATGAATTTCTGCGAATACAAAGGAAGCGATTGGAAATAGTAAAAGGCCAGAATTTTACGTTAGAGCTTAGAAACTTGCCGTTTGAGGGCACAGCCCGAGTTGCTGGTTTCTAAGCTCTGTTTTTAGTAATAATTCTGACCTTTATGTATTTCCAATCGCTTCCTTTGTATTCGCAGAAATTCATATCAAATATTTTTCTAAGGGATGCTTATCCAACTTAGTGAACTAAATAGAAATTCCGCAGAAATAATGAAACGAAATAAGATGCTGAAACGTCTAATAAGTGAAAAAGGGAAAATCGATTTTCAATTTACAAATAATTGAAAGGAGGGAGCAGTGTGGAATATCTTGTGAAACGAGCACAAAAGAAGGATGACCAGGCATTTGTGCAATTGATTGAAATGGTAAAGGGAGATTTATATAAAATAGCAAGAAGTTATCTTGATTCCGAAGCAGATATTGCGGATGCAATACAGGATACCATTATTGTATGCTACGAAAAAATAGACAGTTTAAAAGAAAGAAAATATTTTAAAACCTGGCTGATACGGATCTTGATAAATAAGTGTAATGATATTTTACGAAAAGGAAAGCGAGAATGTTCATATGATGTGATTTCAGAGCAGGGAGACGCGGGGATGAGTACAGCAAGATATGAATTCGAAGAATTGATGAATCAATTGGATGAAAAATATCGGACAGTTTTAATTCTGTATTATGCAGAAGGGTTTCAGATTAGGGAAATTGCACAACTACTTGAGATGGAAGAAAACACAGTAAAAACAAGGTTGTCCAGAGGAAGAAAAGAAGTGAAAAAAATGTATACAATGGAACTGGCGCAAGGAAGGAGATGAGCGTATGTCTAAGGATTTTATGAATAATAAAAAAGAAAATCGTGTGAAAAGAGAATATTCAGATCAGGAAATTAAAAAGATTTTATCAGAAGATATAGAAACTCCGGAATACGTAAATCAGCGTATCAAGGATACGTATGAATGTCTTGGGATTCATCATAATAAGAAATCCACAAGTAAATATCATACTTGGAAAATTGCAGTGGCAGCGGTTGCAGTAACAGCCGGCCTTAGTGTTGTTGGATTTGCAGCTAATAAGTATATGGCCGTATTGAAATCAGAGAAAGGCGATTCCATTCAATATACATTTCAGGTAGACCATACAAAAGAAGCACATGCAATTTCCGTAGAGCCAACATATATGCCGGAAGGGTATGAATGTGGAGGTGAAAATACTGCGAATTATGGAAAATGGCATAATGATAAAACAGGTGGCGGAATCAGTATTATTCCGATGAATGCATCAGAGCTGGATTATATTGAACGAATGGGACAGACAGAAGAATTTATGAATTATAAAAGAAGCCAGCAGCAGAAGGTTATGAACCTGGGAGAACAGCAGGTCGATGTATATGTCAGTGAAGATTTTTATATTGATAGTGATGATACAGTTAAAAATATTTATCTGTATGATGAAAATGAAGGGTATGCGATCCAGATATGGAGCAGAAGTGATTTGCCATATGAAGAGATATTGAAGGTTGCCGAAGGTTTAAAAGTGACAGTGCTTGACGAGGTGGTTCCATATGCAACAGAGGAAGAAATCAAAGAAGCGAAGGCAGAGCAGAAAAAATTAGAAAAAGAAAAAGTAGGTCTAAAGAAAATTGCGGCGGAAGATATTTATGAGATTGGTGATGAAATAACAAATCCAATGCTAGAAGATGAAGCATTAAAAAACGAGGTAGAGGATATTCGCTTTGTTGTAAATTCGGTAGAGGTGGCAGATAGCATTTCATTAGCTGAATATCCAAAAGAAAATTTCATCGACTACGAAAATGAAATGGCACCATGGATGAATGAAGATGGAACATTAAAATCACATGACAGAGGTGTCTTGAATGAAAATGGTGAAATTGAAGGAATAGAAAAAGTAAATTCGAAGTATGTAATCGTTCACATGACAGCAAAAAATTGCGGAGATACACAAAGCGAATGGAACAAAGAAGATGGAGTACCTATCGCACCGGATTTGACAACATTAGCTTCTATGGAAGATGGCACAATAGTAAAAGCGGATGATTCTTATGTATCAGTGAACGAGAATTATTCATTACAATGGATGTCTTCAGATGGCAGCAGTTTTCCAGTTTACTTTGATAAGATGTGCTATACAGATGAAAATCAGCGTTTAAAACAAGCTCTGTGGCACCCACTTGCAGCAGGAGAAGAACTGGATTATACATTGATTTATGTCGTAGATGAAGATCAGGTGGATCAGATGTACTTGTGGTTCTTTAGTGGGACAGGAGGAGTTGATTCGCAGGGAAATACAATTGTAAGTCCATATGTGAGGATTGCTATTTAGTTCATGACAGCCCCAAGCAAGAAAAAGACTATGCACTCTCGCTCAGCTTCGTCGGGCAAGCCCGACTCCAATTCGCTGGATTGCATAGTCTTTTTCTTGCTTTGTGGTGTATCGTGATTGAAATAGGTGGAGCGATGAGGGATTTACTTTTCTGGTATCTGATGTATCTATATTCTCGGTTTATTTGCTTGTGCAGATGCTCTTTTGGTAGCTGATGTATCTGCAATCCCTTGATATTCGCTGTTGCAGATGCTCTTTTCTTGACCAAAGTATCTGCAACTTGCTTTTCTTCGAACTTGCAGATACTTTTAAGCCTGCCTGTCATGTACAATTGCATCTGCATCTTGCCTTTTATGGGATTTAAAGATACTCCCTTTGCAAATTTTGCATCTACATCCCACATTTTCTATAACGTGAAGATGCTCCCCAGTAAAATTATGCATCTTCAACTTGCTTTTTCAATGCTTTGCGGATGTTCTCCATCAAAATTTTGCATCTTCAATGCTCTAAAATCCACTATCGCAGATATTGTCGCTCAATATCCTTTGTTGTTATTTACTTCACAACTTGAGCCAATACATTACTTGCAAAAAAATTGATATAAGAAATTCGAGCGAATATGAAATGGGCGCTGGAGACACTTAGAGCGTGAATTTTTGTGTTAATGAATTTGAACGAACATGTTTGAAGCTGCGTAGCAGCAAGTTTGAATTCAAATTCATTTGCTTTTAGCAAAAATTCACGCTCTTATGTGTCTCCCGCTCATGGAATCTGAGCAAGAATTCTTATATCAATTTTTTGTAAGGAACGTATTGCCACTTAATGAACTAAATAGCAATTTCGTGAATCAAATATATTCTAACATCTTGACAAAACCTCCCTTGAAAGTTATAGTATAATGTGCGTTAGAAGATAGTATTCTAATCAATATGAATAAGATATAAAGATAATGAAAAAGAGGAGTACGCAATTACTGTCGTCAGAGAGAATCATCCAAAGGCTGTGAGATGATTTCGAAAAAGGGTTGTGGAAGGTAGCTTTGGAATTGGATATTTGAAATTAAGTAGGATATCTCGTGGTTGTTTACGTTATAGAACAAAGAGGTATACAGAAGAGTTGTCTGTATATGAACTTAAGGTGGTACCGCGATGATTCGCCCTTTATGTACGGAAGTATATGAAGGGCTTTTTTTATTTCCACTTTATGTGAAAAAATTGTGACTCATAGTGACAAATCAAAAAAAATAAAATAATATGAAAACAAAAGGAGGACATCATGAAAATTGTGAGTAAAGAACTGGCAAAAACTTATGATCCAAAAGCAATTGAGCAAAAGACATATGAAAGATGGTGTGAGAACAAATATTTTCATGCGGAAGTAGACCGCAGTAAGAAACCATTTACAACGGTAATGCCACCACCGAATATTACTGGTAAGCTTCATATGGGACATGCGTTAGACAATACATTACAGGATATTCTGATCCGTTATAAGAGAATGCAGGGATACAATGCATTATGGATTCCGGGAACAGACCATGCTGCCATTTCTACAGAAGTAAAAGTAACAAATCAGTTAAAGGCAGAAGGAATTGATAAGAAAGAACTTGGACGCGAGGGATTCTTGGAGCGTACATGGCAGTGGAAAGAAGAGTATGCGGGAACAATTGAAAATCAGTTGAAGAAACTGGGTATTTCCTGCGACTGGGACAGAGAACGTTTTACAATGGACGAGGGATGTTCTAAAGCTGTAGAGGAAGTGTTTATTAATCTGTATGAAAAAGGATATATTTACAAAGGTTCTCGTATCATTAACTGGTGTCCGAAGTGTAAGACATCGTTGTCTGATGCAGAGGTAGAACATGAAGAGCAGAATGGTAATTTCTGGCATATTAAGTATCCAATCGTAGGAACAGACAGATTCCTTGAGATTGCTACAACACGTCCAGAGACAATGCTTGGAGATAGTGCGATCGCCGTACATCCAGATGACGAGAGATATAAAGATATCGTTGGTAAGAATGTATTGCTTCCATTAGTTAACAAAGAAATTCCAATCGTTGCAGATTATTATGTAGATAAAGAGTTTGGAACTGGTGCGGTTAAGATCACACCTGCACATGACCCGAATGACTTTGAAGTTGGAAAACGTCATAATCTTCCAGAGATTAATATCATGAATGATGATGCTACAATTAATGATAAAGGTGGCAAATATGCAGGAATGGACCGCTATGAAGCAAGAAAAGCAATCGTAGCAGATCTGGATGCACAGGGATATCTTGTGAAAGTAGTTCCACATTCTCACAATGTAGGAACACATGACCGTTGCGGAACAACAGTAGAGCCATTGATTAAACAGCAGTGGTTTGTAAAGATGGAAGAACTTGCAAAACCAGCGATTGAAGCTTTGAAGAGCGGAGAATTAAAGTTTGTTCCGGAACGTTTTGATAAGATTTATCTGCACTGGCTAGAGAATATCAAAGACTGGTGTATTTCACGTCAGATCTGGTGGGGACACAGAATCCCTGCATATTATTGTGATGAATGCGGTGAATTTGTAGTAGCAAAAGAAGCACCGGAAAAATGCCCACATTGTGGATGTACACATTTCACACAGGATGAAGATACTCTGGATACATGGTTCAGTTCAGCATTGTGGCCATTTTCTACACTTGGCTGGCCGGAGAAAACAGAAGATTTAGATTACTTCTATCCAACAGATGTACTTGTAACAGGATATGATATCATTTTCTTCTGGGTAATCCGTATGGTATTCTCAGGAATTGAGCATACAGGAAAGTGTCCGTTTAATACAGTATTGATCCATGGATTAGTTCGTGATTCACAGGGACGTAAGATGAGTAAATCTCTTGGAAATGGTATCGATCCACTGGAGATTATCGATCAGTATGGTGCAGATGCACTTCGTCTGACACTGGTTACAGGCAATGCACCTGGTAATGATATGCGTTTCTATAATGAACGTGTTGAGGCAAGCCGTAATTTTGCAAATAAAGTATGGAATGCATCTCGATTCATTATGATGAATATGGAGAAAAATGTAGTAGAAGAGCCAGAAGATTTCTTGTTAAAACCGGCAGACAGATGGATTCTGTCAAAAGTAAACAGTCTGACAAAAGAAATGACAGAGAACATGGACAAATTTGAACTCGGAATCGCAGTTCAGAAAGTACATGATTTCATCTGGGATGAGTTCTGTGACTGGTATGTAGAGATTGCAAAATATCGTATTTACCATGCAGAAGAGGATTCACAGTCAGCACAGTGTGTTTTGTGGGTACTTAAGACAGTTCTTGGACAGGCATTGAAATTACTTCATCCATTTATGCCATTTATCACAGAAGAGATTTATGGTGCACTTGTACCGGAAGAAGAATCTTTGATGATGTCAAAATGGCCTGAGTATAAAGAGGAATGGGAATTCCCAAGAGCAACAGAGGTAATGGAGCATGTAAAAGCAATTACACGCGGAATCAGAAATATGCGTGCAGAGATGAATGTTCCAAACAATAAACGTACAAAAGTTTATATTGTCAGCAGCAATAAATCCTTAATGGAAGCTCTGGAAGTATTTAAAAATTCTGTAAAACCACTGATGCTTGCAAGTGACATTATTCTTCACTACGAAAAGAAAGATGTTGCAGATGATGCAGTATCGATCGTAGTTCCAGGAGCAACTGTATATCTTCCAATGGAAGAGCTGGTTGATTTTGAGCAGGAATTAGAGCGCCTGAAAAAAGAAGAAGAGAAGCTCACAAAAGAAATCGCAAGAGCGAAAGGTATGCTTTCAAATGAACGTTTTGTAAGCAAAGCACCAGAAGCAAAAGTACAGGAAGAAAAAGAAAAACTGGAAAAATACACACAGATGCTGGCACAGGTTCAGGAACGTCTGGAAGGATTAAAGCGATAGAATATACAGATTTAAAATGTCGGTAAATGATATATCTGAGATGGGGATGGATTGACAGTATATGTTGATTATCCCCGTTTTGGACATTTTGGAACAATGTCTTATAGACTAAAAAAACATGTAAGAGATAACGTGACAGATTAGAACAGAGAGGATATCAATGAAGAAGGTGCACATAAAAAAGCCGGATATCAAAGGTACATTTCATAAGATAAAAAATTTGAAAAAGGAAGATATCAAGGCACATTGGAAAGAGAGTAAAGCACGACGACAACGAATTCTTGAGGAAAGAAGAAACAGCAAGTTTGCAAAGAAGATGCAGCCGGTGTACCGATTTATGAATCGATTTTCGCTGGTATTTCATTTCCTTTTAGCATGTATTTTGAATTTCTTTATAGAGGGGATTTCAAGACATTCGTTGATTCAGGCATGGCTCTATATGATAGAGACGCCAAAAGTATTTTTATTCAATGCTTATCTGATATTTGCAACATTGATGATTGTATATCTGGTGAGGCGACGGGTATTTGCCCGTATTCTGATTAGTGTATTCTGGCTGATACTGGGTATTACAAATGGGTATATGTTAATGAAACGTGTAACACCATTTAATGCACAGGATTTAAAAGTATTGTCAGATGCCATTTCGTTGACAGGAAATTATTTTGGAAAAATGGAATTGATCATGTTGATCATTGGAATCATTGCAGTAGTAATATGGGTGATTTCAATGTGGAGACGTGGTGGACAGTATACCGGTAAGATGCATAGGGTTGCTGCACTTTGTGGATTGATTGTAAGTTTACTGGGATATGTTGTACTTACGGATGTGGCAATTGATAAACGTGTGATTTCAAATTATTTTGGAAATATTGCATTTGCTTATGAAGATTATGGATTCCCATACTGTTTTACAGCGAGTGTATTTAATACGGGAATATCCGAACCGGCAGGTTACAGCAAAGAGACGATGGAAGCTATCAATAAAGATGGTGCGCTGAATGTAAGTGAGACAAGTCTGTCAGATGAAGACAAACCGAACATTCTATTTGTACAGTTAGAGTCTTATTTTGATCCGACAGAAGTAGAATGGCTGCAGTTTTCAGAAGATCCAATTCCGAATTTGCGCAAATTATATAGTGAATATTCATCAGGATATTTTAAGGTGCCGTCTGTAGGGGCAGGAACTGCAAATACAGAGTTTGAAGTGCTTACAGGAATGAGTATGCGTTTCTTCGGACCTGGAGAGTATCCATATAAAACTTATGCAAAGACAAAAATAATTGAAAGTGCGGCATCATCACTGGAAAAATTGGGATATGGTGCAGAGGCACTTCATAATAATACAGGTAATTTCTATAGTCGTGCACAAGTTTATAATCATATGGGATTTGACCATTACACAAGCAAGGAATTTATGAATGTGCTTCAGACAACACCGAAAGGATGGGCAACAGACGATATTCTTGTTCCACATATTTTAGAGTCAATGGATACAACGAAGCAACAGGATTTTGTTATGACAATCAGTGTGCAGGGACATGGAGATTATCCGACAGAAAAAGTTTTGGATGATCCTGAAATTATTGTCAGTGGTGTGGAAGACGAAGGAAAGCGAAATGCATGGGAATATTATGTAAATGAAGTTCATGAGATGGACAAATTTGCAGGTCAGTTGATTGAAGCATTAGAAAAACGCGGAGAACCGACAGTAGTTGTATTTTATGGAGATCATCTTCCTACAATGGGACTTGAAGCAAAAGATATGAAGAGCAAATATCTTTATAATACAAATTATGTTATTTGGGATAACATTGGATTGGAAAAGAAAGACGGAAACTATGCAGCATATCAGATTATGGCAGAAGTGTTTGATCGTTTAGATATCCATACAGGAACATTTTTTAATTACCATCAGCAGAGAAAAGATACAAAGAATTATCTGGCAGATCTTGAACTGCTCCAGTATGACGTTTTATATGGAAATCAGTATGTATATGAAAATACAGGCAAGCCGATCACAGAAGGTCATATGGTCATGGGTGTGAAAGACACATCTATTTCGGATATTGTAGAACAGTTGGATGGAACTTATAGCCTTTATGGAGAGAATTTTACAAAATATAGTAAGATTTATATCAATGATGAAA
Organism: Mediterraneibacter sp. NSJ-151; assembly: GCF_022487435.1. Taxonomy (NCBI): domain Bacteria; kingdom Bacillati; phylum Bacillota; class Clostridia; order Lachnospirales; family Lachnospiraceae; genus Mediterraneibacter; species Mediterraneibacter sp. NSJ-151. The sequence goes on from NZ_JAKVPP010000009.1 coordinate 135,646, forward strand.
AACAGACAAGTTCATTTTTAAATAATACACGAATTGACCTAAAGGAAGCAGAATTACAAGATGGTGATGTGGTTTATGTGGCGCAGGTTGGTTCAAGTAATACGATTTTCAGGACTTCTAAGAAATATGAGTATAAAGACGGAGCATTAAAAGAACTTCCGACAGATCCGAATGACCCGGAAACAGGAAGAAATGCATTTGTAGGAAAAGACGCAGGAGAACAATAATGACCTATGATAAGGCAGTGGAATACATTAATGAGATTCCAAAATTTACAAAAAAAAATACGCCGGAGCATACGAAAGAGTTTTTAAAGAGACTTGGAAATCCACAGGATAGCTTAAAAGTGATCCATGTTGCAGGAACAAATGGAAAAGGTTCCGTGAGTTCCTATCTGGATGCAATGCTTCGTGCCCAGGGGAAGACAGTTGGTCTTGCACTGTCTCCTCATTTAGTAAAAATGAATGAAAGAATTGTAATCAATCATCAAATGGTCGATGATGATACATTTCTAAATGTATTTGAACAGGTCAAAGAAAAAGTAGAAGGGATGGTGGAAGATGGTCTTCCACATCCTACTTTTTTCGAGTTTTTATTTGGCATGGTACTGATAGCATTTGCACAAGCGAAGGTGGAGTATGCAGTGCTTGAAACGGGTCTTGGAGGAAGACTGGATGCGACGAATTGTGTTGAACATCCAATCTGTTCAGTAATCACATCAATTGGAATGGATCATATGCAGTATCTTGGCAATACATTGGAAGAAATTGCCACGGAAAAGGCTGGAATCTTAAAAAATGCTGTGCCGGCTTTTTACATTGAAGGGCAAAAAGAAAGCAATCAGGTGATTGAAAAACGTGCAAAAGAACTTGGGATTCCATGTAAAAAAGTCTCGAAAAATGCGTTCGAAATTCTTGAAAATGACGAGAAATATATTGCATTTTCATGTGCAAATGCGTATTATGGAGATGTTACATGGAAACTAAACAACATCGGACGATATCAGGCAGAGAATGCAATGCTTGCGTTGGAGGTAATGCGTTATCTGTTTGGCACTGAAGGAGAATTACAAAAGTGGCAGGAAACACTTAGTGCATGTAAAGTAGGCGGGCGAATGGAAGAAGTCCTCCCACATATTTACATTGACGGGGCACATAATATCAGTGCAATCGAAAGATTTGTTGAGAGTGTTCCAAAGGATACTACAGGAATTGGAATTTTATTTTCTGTGGTAGAAGATAAAGATTATGAGGAAATGATTGCTTGTCTTTGTCAGCATGTGGATGCAGATTTTTTTGTGATCACACATATAGCAGATAAGCGTGCTGCAGATACAGAAAAGTTAGCAGAGATATTTCGTCAATATACAGAAAAACCAGTTATCGTGCAGGATTCGTTGAAGGCTGCATGGAACTATGTGACATCCAATCAGAAAGACAGGACAATTTATTGTCTGGGATCGTTGTATCTGGTGGGAATGGTCAAAGCTTTGATAGAGGAGGAGTCAAATGCTAGATTTTGAAGAAGAACTGAAGAAGTTTAAACCAAGTCTGGAAGTAGAAGATATTGAAGATGCCGTTTATCAGGAAGAGATGACAGATGTGATGGACCTCCTGAATAAGGTAATGGATCAACAGAAAAATTAGAAAGATTATGGTGAGCATAGATGGACTATACGAAGAAAATCATGCATTGTTCCAATTATTGGTACAATGATGGCCTGAGAAAAGCGCAGATTCGGGATTTATCGGGAGCGATTCTCTCACTTCGACAAAGTTTACAATATAATAAGGGGAATATTGCTGCCAGAAATCTACTTGGATTAGTTTATTATGGCAGGGGAGAAGTAGCAGAGGCACTGGTAGAGTGGATTATCAGTAAGAATTTGAAACCACGTGATAATATTGCAAATGAATATATACAGCGTGTTCAGGATTCATCCAGACGACTGGAGGCTATGGATCATGCAATTCAGGTGTATAATCAATGTCTGCAGTTATGCAGACAGGGAAGCATTGATATGGCAATTTTGAAACTGAGACAGGTTATCGGAGGTCATCCGACCTTTGTCAAAGCATATCAATTGCTGGCATTGATCTATATTCAGGATGGACAATATCCGAAAGCAAATTCATTGCTTCGCACTGCATCCAAACTGGATACAACCAATGCAACTACGTTGCGTTATATGCATGAACTCGAACTGCATCGAAGTAAGGTGCCTGCAAGGTCAGAGAAGAAAAAAGAAAAGAGAAAAAAGAAAAATTCTGTGGAATATAAGGATGGCAATGAAACAATTATTCAGCCGGCATATCATATAGTAAAGACAATTGCAGGAAAATTCACAATTATGAATATTATAATTGGAGCATTGATCGGAGCGATGATTGTATGGTATCTCGTTGTTCCGTCTGTCAATCAGTCGAAATCAGAGAAGACAAATAAGCAGATTATTGAATACAGTGAGCAGATTAATGCCATGAAGGCACAAATCAGTGCAATGACAAGAACGCTGGACAATTATCGTACAGCAGGTAGTGATTCGGAGGCAGCAGCGCAGAATGCTGCAAGTACTTCAGACAGTTATGAGAATCTGATGTCTGCATCAACACAATATAATTCAGGAAACTATACGTATGATGTGATTGCAGATTCACTTTTGAATGTTAACCGTGATCTGCTTGGAGCATCCGGTCAGGAGATGTATGATGAGATGACAGGAGAGGTTTATCCATCTGCCTGTGAGATTAAATACGAAGCCGGAATAGAGGCACTGAATGTTGCAAATTATAGCTCTGCGATAGACAACTTGTCTAAAGTTGTAAGAATGAATGCTGATTACGATGACGGAGGCGCAAGACTTAATTTAGGTATTGCATATCTAAGAAGCGGAGATAATGACAATGCAATTGCCAATTTCCAAGCTGTAGTTCAGGAATATCCAGATACAGATTATGCACAAGAAGCAACAAACAATCTGAATATGATTTCACAGAATACTGAAGAAACACAGAAAACAGAATAATAAGTTTTCGGATATTTGAAATATACGGAAGAACAAAATATACAAAAGAGGTAATTATGTAGAAGATGCATAATTTCCTCTTTTTTTCTTTTACAAAGAATAAAAGAAGGTATGAAATACTGCAGATAAAAGATTGTAATACGAAAAAATATGACAGGAGGTAAAACAAGATGGATTATCAAGTGCAGGAAAATTGTCTGACAATATTTCTTCCAAAAGAAGTAGATCATCATAATGCGGAAGAAATACGGAAAAGTGCAGATTCAGTTATCGAAAAAAATCATATCAAATATGTGATTTTTGATTTTAAAGATACGGAGTTTATGGACAGCTCAGGAATCGGAGCAATAATGGGGCGATATCGCATGATACAGCTTATAAATGGAGAAGTGTGGGCGGTACATACAAATGCAAGAATTAAAAAAATATTAACATTGTCCGGGATGACGAAAATAATGCAGATATATGAGGAGGAACAGGAAAATGGGGAACACAAATGAAATGGAAGTGATCTTTGACAGCCGTTCTGCAAATGAAAGCTTTGCAAGAGTCGCAGTTGCGGCATTTTTAACGCAATTAAATCCAACTGTGGAAGAGGTGTCAGATGTAAAAACAGCAATATCGGAAGCAGTAACGAATTGTATTATACATGGATATGAAAATGAAATAAAAAAGATTTACATACGCTGTGAAATTAATGCACATACATTTTATGTGTCAGTCAGAGATGAAGGAAAAGGAATTGAAGATGTAAAGCAGGCAATGCTGCCTATGTATACCACAAAACCAGAAGCAGATCGGTCTGGTATGGGATTTTCGTTTATGGAAGCATTTATGGATCAGGTAGAAGTGGAATCCATACCGGGAGAAGGAACCGAAGTGAAAATGAAAAAAACAATTGGTAAAGGAAGAAATGCATGGACCACACAATCGCTTTAATTCAAAAATCACACGAAGGAGATAAAGCGGCGAGAGAACAATTGGTAGAGGAAAATGTAGGGCTGATCTGGTGTGTGGTAAAGCGTTTTTATGGACGAGGACTTGAAAATGAAGACTTATTTCAGATAGGAAGCATTGGACTTCTTAAAGCCATTGATAAATTTGATCTTTCATATGATGTGAAATTCTCAACCTATGCAGTTCCAATGATTTCAGGAGAAATTAAGAGATTTTTGCGTGATGACGGGATGATAAAAGTGAGTCGTACACTGAAAGAATTATCTTATAAAATATTTCAAACCAGAGAAAAATTACTGGATTTATTGGGACGGGAACCAACCATTGAAGAGCTTGCAGAAAAAATGCAGATAGACAAAGAAGAAATAGTAGAAGCACTGGAGGCTGGAAGTGAAGTAGAATCCATTTATAAACCAATACATCAGAAAGAGGGAAATGAGATCCGGCTGATGGATAAGCTGGAAGAAAAAGAACACAGAGAAGAAAAGATACTGGATCACATGTTGTTGCAGCAGTTGCTTGGGACATTAGAAAAAGAAGAACGCACATTGATCTATATGAGGTATTTTCAAGATAAGACACAGTCACAAGTGGGAAAAGAATTAGGAATATCGCAGGTACAGGTTTCCAGAATGGAGAAGAAGATTATGGAAAATTTAAGGAAAATTGGAACATAGAATCAGAGAAGGCATTTGATCAAGTTATGTATATTTTAAAGAGAAGAGAAAATACTAAAGAGCATATCAAAAAAAGCACATGAAATGGAGATGAAAAGTTTGGAAGATGGAAGAAGAAAAATAAGAATATGCCTGACAATTATGTTGATAGCTGCGGTGATATTAGGTGTTTGCTATTATTATAGTGCTGCCGGGAAGGCTGAGCGTTACGAATCAGAAGAGATGTTAGTAAATTCTGAGGAGAAATGCAATGGCTGTTAAGCAGGAAACGCTATATATAAAGGGTGATAAAAATATAGAAGTGACAAAGCCAGAGGTAACGCTGGGGGATATTTTGTCTATGGAATGTAGTAATCAAAATGTAATTCCGAGGATTAAAACGATTAAGGTTATGAAAATGCAGGAGAAAAACGGACAGCGCAAAGTCATATCTATTTTAAAAATTATAAAATTAATACATGAAATATATCCGAACATGGATGTCCAAAATTTGGGCGAGACAGATATTATCGTAACTTACGAAGAGCAAAAAACAACAGGGATGATAAGCCATCTGATCAAAACCGGGTTTACCGCAGTATTGACATTTACAGGTGCGGCATTTGCAATCATGACATTTAACAATGATGTATCAGTTAGAAAATTATTTTCTCAAATCTATCAATTGATGACAGGCATAAAACCACATGGATCTACAATCTTAGAACTAAGTTATTCCATCGGACTTACGATAGGGATACTATTGTTTTTTAATCATTTTGGAAAGAAAAGGTTTTCAGTGGACCCTACACCGTTGGAGGTGCAGATGCGAACTTATGAAAATGAAATACAGACAACCCTTGTAGAAAATGCTTCAAGAAAGGGGAAAGAACTGGATGCTGATACGTCAAATTCTAATGGCAGTAATCGGTCTTAGCGCAGGAATATTAGTGGCGGGAGGGCTGTTTGGATTTATTGTTGAATTAGGTGTCATCGCTGATTTTGCAGATCGGACACATACAGGAAATAAAATTCATTTATATGAAGACTGTGCAGCTTTAGGAGGAATTATAGGGAATGTTATTTTTGTATATTCGATACCGATTCCTTATGGCAAAATTTTGCTTATTCCGATAGGATTATTAATCGGGATTTTTGTCGGGTGTTGGGCGATGGCACTGGCAGAAATTCTAAATGTTTTTCCGATATTTATCCGCAGATTAAAAATAACAAAATATATTGCTGGATTGATATGTGCAATGGCATTGGGAAGGGGAGTCGGAGGTGTGATATATTTTTTCCTGATGCATTGATAATTTTAATATGGTACATTTTTATAAAAAGAATTATAATTACAGTAGTTATAATTTGAGGAGGCAAAAGATGAAAAAAATTGGATTTATCGGAGTTGGAATCATGGGAAAATCCATGGTGCGAAATCTTATAAAAGCAGGATTTGAGCTGCATATTTATGCTCGTACAAAATCGAAAGTAGAAGATGTTGTTAACGAAGGGGCTATTTTTCATGATAGCATTGCAGAGTGCGTCAAGGAATGTGAGGCTGTTATTACAATAGTAGGATTTCCTGTCGATGTCGAAGAAGTTTATTTTGATAAAGGAAATATTTTAGATAGTGTTCAACAAGGCACATATTTGATTGATATGACAACTACAAGTCCGATGCTGGATCAGAAAATTGCAGAAGAGGGAAAAAAGAAAGGGCTTCATGTTTTGGATGCACCTGTTACGGGTGGAGATATAGGAGCAAAAAACGGAACACTTTCTATTCTTGTAGGTGGTGAAAAAGCAGATTATGAAGCTTGTATGCCATTGTTTGAGGCAATGGGGACAAACATTAATTATCAAGGTGGTATTGGGTGCGGACAGCATGCAAAACTTGCTAATCAGATTATGATAGCAGGAACGTTGTCAGGAGTATGCGAAGCATTTACTTATGCAAAAGCAAAAGGACTGGACCTTCAGACATTGCTTGATTCCGTGTCGACAGGGGCAGCTGGAAGTAAGCAGTTAGATACTTTTGGACCTAAGATTTTAGAGGGTGATTACGCTCCGGGATTTTTTATGAAACATTTTATTAAGGATATGAAATTGGCACTTACAGAAGCAAATATGAGTAATATTAATTTAGACGTTTTAAGTCAGGTGCTTGCAAATTATGAATTATTGCAATCAGAAGGTTATGGGGAATTAGGAACGCAGGCGCTTATTAAATACTATGAAGAAGAAATGGAGGAGTAAAAAATAACTATGCCATCCAGCGAATTGGAGTCGGGCTTGCCCGACGAAGCTCCCGCAGGATGGCATAGTCGTTTCTTACGAAAAATTTATCATTATAAAATTACTTTAATGTCATGATAACACTTTTTCCGGCCTGGACCTCGCCTTTTTCACATACGAGCTCTTTTCCGTCTAAACCTGAACTAATCAGAACAGGAGTAATGGAGTTGCGTCCGGTCTCTTTGATGAATTCCAAATCTGCTTCTGCAATCAAATCTCCGGCTTTTACTTTATCTCCAATCTTTGCATAAATGTGGAAACATTTTCCATTCAGTGCAACTGTCTCAAGCCCCATATGTATTAAAATTATCACTCCATTTTCTGAAGTTATTTCATAGATATGTCCTGTTTCTACCACTTTGGATACGACTCCGTCAACTGGGCTTACAATCTTTCCGTCAGTTGGGATGATTGCAATGCCGTCTCCAAGTATTTTTTCTGTAAATATCGGATCTGGTACATCTGTAATTGCAACTGCTGTACCAGTCATTGGTGCTAAAATTACTTCTTGTGTTTTTCCTTGATTCTTCATATCTAAATCCTCCGCTAGATAATATATGTTCTTTTCCTCATTTTACAAATTCTTAATTATAGTCACTGCTTTAATAAATTTCAATCCTCTTTTGAAAATTGTTTCAGAATTCTATGTTTTGCATATTTTAGGGCACTGGTTTCATAAGTTTGTTATTCAGAATTTAATAGATTACTATTCACTTCTGTGACAACCACTACGCTGATAGGCACAGAGGATGCCGTTGCTGGTCACAGTTAGTGTTAACAGTAACCAGAGCCATATAGTCATCTAATGAACTAAAAATCTATCTTGCAATCTATTCCCAGCATATGCTAAAGTATAGAAAAGCATATTTCTATACGAAATCTAAGGGGCATCGCACCATCTATATTCTAATAACATTTCAGAAATCTATGCTTTGATACCACAAAACATGTAAAAAAGCAGAAGAGGGCTGGAAGAGAGTGAAGATAGAGGAAGTTCCTTCTGCAAAAGGAGGGAAAATTAGATATACTCAAAAATGAATATCATATACCGATGGAAAAATCAATAGAGGAGGATGTGAAAGTAATGTGTAATTTAAGTGATGGAATAGAAGAACGCGGGAAAGCGGAAGGCATAGAATTAGCGCGGAAGGTTTTCAAAATGAAAGAGCAAGATGTAAGTGTTCAAGAAATAGCTAAGGAACTTCAGCTGTCAGTTGAAGAAGTTGAGCAAATAATTGGAGAATAAAATAATAGCAAAGTCAATCAACTTTCTTATAGAAATAGTCGCTTAATTGAAATAATCAATGAAGCTGTAATAATAGAAGACGAGCTTTATTCCCACTTGTCTTTTCATGAAATTTTATATACAATCATATGACAAGAAGGGATAAATGGTGAAAGGCTATGAGAACATATAAATTAACAATTGCATATGATGGCTCCAGATTTCGAGGATGGCAGCGACAGCCAGACACAGATATGACAATTCAAGGAATTTTGGAGCGTGATATTAGTGAGTATGTGGGATATAAAGTAGAGGTGAATGGCTCCGGGCGTACAGATGGCGGAGTACATGCGTCTGGGCAGACAGCCAGTATTATTCTATCAGGTAAGGTGGATGAGCCAGTATTTCTTACAGAGATAAATGAGAAAATTCCGGAGGACATCCGTATTGTGAATATGGAACTTGCAAGGAACGGATTTCACGCACGTCACAGTGCAAGAGGTAAGAGATATGAATATACGATTGATACCGCAGAAAAAGCAGATGTATTTCTGAGAAAATATTCATTTCATTATCCGGAAATGATTAATGTGAAAAAGATGGAGAAAGCAATCGAATATTTGCGTGGAAGCCATGATTTTGCAGGATTTACAGATCGACCGGATGAAAAGTCCACAACAAGAAGAATTTATGATATAATAGTTAGGCAAGACGGACATAGACTTAGAATTGAGTATACCGGAAGTGGATTTATGTATCATATGGTAAGAATTTTAACAGGAACACTGCTGGAAATTGGTAGTGGGAGAAGAAGTCCGGAAAGCATAAGTGAGATAATTGAGTCCGGTCAACGTGCAGATGCGGGATTTTTAGTACCTGCAAGTGGACTATGCTTGAAAGAGGTGTTTTATAAACAATGAAATTAGTATCATGGAATGTAAACGGAATCCGGGCATGTGTGCAAAAAGGATTTCTTGATTTTTTTAATGAGATCGATGCAGATATTTTTTGTATTCAGGAGTCAAAGATGCAGTCCGGACAGTTAGAACTTGACTTGCAGGGGTATAATCAATATTGGAACTATGCAGTGAAAAAAGGATATTCTGGAACTGCGGTATTTACCAAGAAAGAACCAATTCAAGTAAGCTATGGAATCGGGATAGAGGAGCATGATCAGGAAGGTCGTGTAATAACGTGTGAATTTGAGGATTTTTATTTTGTTACGGTGTACACACCAAATTCTCAAAATGAGTTGAAACGTCTGGCTTATCGTATGCGATGGGAAGACGATTTTCGTGCGTATTTAAAGTCTCTGGAAATGAAGAAACCGGTTATTGTGACTGGGGATATGAATGTTGCTCATAAGGAAATTGATTTGAAAAATCCGAAAACAAATCGTAAGAATGCAGGATTTACAGATGAGGAGAGACAGAAGTTTACAGAGCTTTTAGATGCAGGATTTATCGATACATTCCGATATTTTTATCCGGAGCAGGAAGGAGTATATTCCTGGTGGTCTTATCGCTTTAAAGCAAGAGAGAAGAATGCCGGATGGAGAATTGATTATTTTTGCGTATCAGAATGTCTGAAAGACAGATTGCAGGATGCACAGATTCTAACAAATGTAATGGGTTCAGACCATTGTCCAATTGTATTGGAATTAAAAGACAAATAAATAATAGGAGGCGGTCATCGTGACTAAAATTGACATTATTTCTGGATTTTTAGGAGCTGGAAAGACAACATTTATTAAAAAGCTTTTAAAGGAAGCATTTGAAGGAGAACAGGTTGTTCTGATTGAAAATGAATTTGGAGAAATTGGTATTGATGGTGGATTTTTAAAAGAAGCCGGAATTGAGATTAAAGAGATGAATTCAGGCTGTATCTGCTGTTCACTGGTAGGTGATTTTGAGAAATCTTTAAAAGAAGTAATCGACACATATCATCCGGATAGAATTTTGATCGAGCCATCGGGAGTTGGAAAGCTTTCAGATGTTATCAAAGCAATACAGGATGCACAGGTTAATCTTGATGCACAGTTGAACAGCTTTACAACAGTTGTTGATGTGACTAAATGTAGAATTTACAGTAAAAACTTTGGAGAATTTTTCAGCAATCAGATTGAGTATGCAGGAGCAATTATTTTAAGCAGAACAGATAAAGCAAAACATGAGAAGGTTGAAGAAAGCGTTGCTATTTTACGTGGATTAAATGAGAAAGCACCAATCATCACAACTCCAATCGAGCAGCTTTCAGGAGAGAAATTGCTTGAAACAATGGAAGGAAGCAAGTCTCTGGAAGAAGAACTTCTGGCTGAGATTGTTTGCCCGGAATGCGGCGGACATCATGATCACGATGAGGAGTGCGGATGTGGACATGAGCACCACCACCACGACCACGATGAGCATGAGCACCACCACGACCACGACGAGCATGAGCACCACCACCACGACCACGACGAGCATGAGCACCATCACCACGACCACGACGAGCATGAGCACCACCACCATGACCATGATGAGCACCATCATCACGACCATGATCATGGCGAAGAATGTGGATGCGGATGTGGACACGATCATCATCATGACCATCATGGACATCACCATGCTGACGAAGTATTCACAAGTTGGGGTAAAGAAACAATCCAGACTTATACAAAAGAAGAAATCAGCAATATTTTGAAAACGTTAGAGTCAGATTCTTCATATGGTACAATTCTTCGTGCGAAAGGTATGGTTGCGGGAGCCGATGGAGAATGGATTTATTTCGATATGGTACCGGAAGAGCATGAAGTCAGAACAGGAGCAGCAGAGTATACAGGAAGAATCTGTGTTATTGGCTCAAAATTGGATGAGCATAAGCTGGAAGAGTTATTTGGCATTGCAAAATAATTAAAAGGAGAAAATATTATGGAACCAGATGTTATGGTCTATCTTATGACTGGATTTCTTGATAGCGGAAAGACACAGTTTTTGAAATTTACATTAGAGCAGGAATATTTTCAGATTGATGGGACAACACTTCTGATCCTTTGTGAAGAAGGGGAGGAAGAATATAGTCCGGAGATGTTAAAAGAGCATCGTATTGTAATGGAAACAATTGACGATCCAGAAGCTTTGACAGAGGAATGGCTGGAAAAACTGGATGAAAAATATCATCCAGAACGAGTTGTTATTGAGTACAATGGAATGTGGAAGGTCAGTGATTTTGAAAGTTTGAAACTGCCAAAAGGCTGGGGAATCGAACAAAAGATCACAACAGTAGATGCGAGCACATTTCAGATATATCTTGCAAATATGAAACCATTGTTTGTGGAAATGGTCCGCAATTCAGAGATGGTATTATTTAATCGTTGCAGTGACGTAAAACCACTTGCAGGATATCGTCGAAGCGTAAAAGTTGTAAGTCCTCAGGCAGAAGTTATTTTTGAGGATGAGAATGGTGAAGTGGAAAATATTTTCGAAGATGAGGTACCATATGATTTGAAAGCGGATATTATTGAAATACTTCCGGAAGATTATGGAATCTGGTATGTGGATATGATGGAGAATCAGGAACGCTACGATGGAAAAGTTGTAGAATATACAGCCAGAGTTATGAAACCAAGAAGCTTTCCAAGTAAATTATTTCTCCCGGGAAGAATGGCAATGACTTGCTGTGCAGATGATACAACATTTTTAGGATATATTTGTAAAAGTTCTTATGCACCAAAATTAAAAGCAGGACAGTGGGTAAAAGTGCGTGCAAAAGTAGGGTATGAGAAACTGGCAATGTATCGAGGAGTTGGTCCGGTGTTGACAGCGGAAAATATTGAGCCGGCTGAACCGATTGAAGAGATGGTATATTTTAATTAATATGAAAATGTGATAGGGAAGAGAAGAACCACCAGGAAGATTATTTTAATTTTCTTGGTGGTTCTTTGAATTCTTGCTTATATGCTCTGGAAAATGCGGAATAACTTTGAAAACCGCAGGCAAAACATGCATCTGTAATAGGCATGCCGGAGTGAATATAACGTCTGGCGAGCAACAGCCGGCGATAAGTAATGTAATGACCGATAGTAACACCGGTTTCTGCTTTGAACAACCGCATCATATGATATTTACTCAGATAAAAGACAGATGCGAGGGAATCCATACTTATTGTCCCTGTTAAATGATCTTGAATATAATTCATAATATCCAGAACCTTTTTGTTATAAAGCTTGGTGTCAAGGTATTCGATGCCCTCTTTTAATGTGGCACGATTTAATTGAATCATAAATTCCAGGAATAAAATCTGGCGGTATAAGCTTCCTGCATATTCATGATCGTGGAACGAGCGTTCTAAGCGCTGGGTAGTCTTATATAGTGAGCTGGTTTCTAAGGAAGGAATTCGAAGAACATATGACTGCTTCTCGCGGGCCTGTTCAAAGCAATAAGCGAGATTATATTCGGTAGTTCGGTAAGCTTCCATAAATCCGGGGGAAATATAAACGATGATTCTTTCATATGGAATGGAAGAGTCTACCTGGATACGGTGAATGTCGTTTCGATTGACGAGGACAATGTCGTAAGGGTTTAGAGTATAAGTCTTTCCTTCAATAAAATATTGTACATTTCCACTGATAAAAATAGTGATTTTATGGAAATTGTGAGTATGATAATCAAACTCGGTATCCACTTGATCTTTTAAATGAAAAATTCGAAAATCACTGTTTAAATACCCTCGTTTCTGATATGTTTCCATAATATCCCTCCTTTATATGGTCCGATAATATGATATTAAACAAAAACAGCATTATTTGCAATATAGAAAGCAGTTATTTTGTATTATTCAAATATAATGCTATGTATAATAAAAATATCATGGGAAAAATAGTATATTAATGTGGGAGGAGTAGATTATGCAGATTGTATTAGAAAAATATCACGGATTGGGAAATGATTATCTTGTATTTGATCCAAATAAAAATGAATTAGAATTAAATGAAGCGAATGTCAAGATGATTTGTAATCGAAATGTAGGGCTCGGCTCAGATGGTATTTTGGAAGGTCCGTTGCTGGGAGAACATCTGGCTGTGAAAATCTGGAATCCGGACGGAAGTGTTGCAGAAAAGAGCGGAAACGGAGTTCGTATTTTTGCAAAATATTTAAAAGACGCAGGATATGTACAGAAAAAGAATTATGAATTGATGACAGATGGCGGTATTGTAGAGATTACATATTTGAATGAAGAGGGAAGCAGACTGCGTATTTCTATGGGAAAATTATCCTTTGTGAGTGAGGAAATCCCGGTAATAGGAGAAAGAAGAGAGGTCATCAATGAGGATATGGTATTTGGCAACAATCTGTATCCGGCAACATGTGTGTCAGTAGGAAATCCGCATTGCGTTATTCCAATGCAGGAAATTTCAAAAGAACTGGTTTGTAAAATAGGTGTACATTCTGAGAGTGCAAGATATTTCCCAGAACGAGTGAATACAGAGATTATGAAGGTGACAGATCGCAATAACATCGCAATTGAGACATACGAGCGTGGTGCGGGGTATACAATGGCGACTGGAACAGGTGCGTGCGCGGCAGCAGCAGTGGCATATAAATTGGGATTGACAGAAAACAAGATGCTTGTGCATATGCCGGGTGGTGATCTTCAGGTTGAAATTGCAGATGACTGGAATGTGTATATCACAGGAGATGTCTTCTATATTGCAGAGATTAAGCTGAGTACAGAATTTTCGGAAATGTTGAGAGTATAAGAAAGACATTGTGGATAATTCTAAAATTATGTGAAAAAAGTTTAATTTAAAATGGCGAGATGCGTTGCTGGTCACAGGACCGTGAACAGTAACAGTGGGGATAAAGAGAGAGTCCTGCAGGAGAATAATTGCTTGCAGAGATTCTCTCTTTGTGCTAGTATTTCTATAACAGAATTGTGTAGTTACTGTGCGTAGTATATGAAAAGCAGTAATATCACGAAAGAAAAAGAGGTAGAAAGATGCTGATAGAAATTGATTTTAACAGTGAAGAAGCGATTTATATTCAGCTTCGCAATCAGGTTATACTGGGAATTGCAACTGCGAATATTCATGAGGGGGATTCACTTCCTTCCGTGCGTCAGCTTGCAGAAACGATTGGCGTTAATATGCATACGGTGAATAAGGCATATAATGTTTTGAAACAAGAAGGCTTTATTACATTGGATAAGAGACGTGGAGCAGTTATTGCTCTGGATGAGAATAAAATCCGTGCAGTAGAAGAGATGCGTCAGCAATTGCAGATTGTTTTGGCAAAAGCATGCTGTCGTGCGATTTCAAGAGAAGAGATCCATGAACTGGTGGATGAGATTCTGGATGAATATGAGTCGTAGAATTTAACAGTAACGGATAACATTGATAACTGGGAATCAGACAGATAATAGATAAGCAGACGGAGGTTATATGCAGATTAAATTTACACAACAGGCACAGCATGCAATTAGCAATGCAGAAAAAGCAGCAAAGAAATTAAATCATCCTTATGTAGGAACAGAACATTTGCTTCTTGGATTGCGGCAGGAATTTGCAAGTGTAGCAGGGCAGGTGCTGGCAGGTCATGGAGTAGATGAAGAGAAGCTTTTAAAATTAATGGATGAGCTCGTAGCACCAAATAAAAAGACAGAAAAGAGACAGAAGCCAAAAGAAAGTCCAAGATTTCAATATATATTGGAAGACAGTGCGCGTGAAGCGGCACATTTTCATATGGATATAGTAGGGACAGAACATATTCTTGTAGCGATCATACGAGACTTAGATTGCGTTGCAGCAAAGATGCTGATTACATTGAATGTAAGCTTGCAGAAGATGATGCAAGACATTTTTGTGGCAGCAGGGGTTGATCCGAAAGCATATCAGGACGAATTGCAGGATGGACTTCGTGGAAATGGCGGAGCCGTGGAACAATTTTGTAAAGACCTGACTGCGGAAGCAGAAGAAGGAAAATTAGATCCTATTATAGGAAGAGAAGAAGAAATTTTTCGTCTTATGCAGGTATTAAGCAGAAGAACAAAGAATAACCCATGCCTGGTTGGAGAACCGGGAGTTGGTAAAACAGCTATTCTGGAAGGCCTGGCACAGCGGATTGCTTCAGGAATTGTGCCGGAAACGATGAAAAGAAAACGTATCTATACATTGGATCTTCCAGGGCTGATTGCAGGCTCAAAATACAGAGGCGAATTTGAGGAACGTATGAAAGGGCTGATATCTGAAGTCGAAGCGGACGGAGATATTATTTTGTTTTTGGATGAATTACATACGATGATCGGAGCTGGTGGAGCAGAAGGTGCAATTGATGCATCTAGTATATTAAAGCCGGCACTGGCTCGTGGGGAATTGCAGTTGATCGGAGCAACTACGATCGCAGAGTATCGCAAGTACATTGAAAAAGATGCAGCTTTGGAAAGAAGATTTCAGCCGATCACAGTCGAGAAGCCTTCAAAAGAACAGTGCCTGGATATATTAAAAGGAATTCAACCGAAGTATGAAGCACACCATAAAGTGAAGCTTACAGAAGAAGCGTTGAAGGCAGCAGTGGAGCTTTCGGAACGTTATATTACAGATCGAAATCTTCCGGATAAGGCAATTGATGTATTGGATGAAGCTTGTGCACATGTAAGTCTGACAGGTTATAAGGTCCCGGCACATTTGACAGAGATGGAAGATGAGAAGAAGCAATTGGGTCTTCAGAAAGAAAGTGCAATTAAAGAAGGAAACTTCGAAGAAGCTTCTAAGATTCAAAAAAAGCAGCAGGAACTTAAGAAAAAGATTGAATCTACAAGAAAAAGATTTGATAAAAAGATGGCATCAAGCAATCCGGAAGTTTCGGTGGAAGATATTGCTGCCATTGTATCATCGTGGTCTAAGATTCCGGTACAGAAATTACAGCAAAGCGATACACAGAGATTGAATAATCTTGAAAAAGAACTGCATCACAGAGTGGTCGGCCAGGATGAAGCGGTCAATGCGGTAGCTCGTGCAGTAAAAAGAGGAAGAGTTGGATTGAAAGATCCAAAACGACCAATTGGTTCATTTTTATTCTTAGGACCAACCGGGGTAGGAAAAACAGAGTTATCCAAAGCATTGGCAGAAGCGCTATTTGGAAAAGAAGAAGCAATGATTCGTGTAGATATGTCAGAATATATGGAGAAGCATTCAGTGTCAAAGATGATTGGATCACCTCCGGGATATGTAGGACATGAAGAAGGCGGTCAGCTTAGTGACAAGGTTCGTACACAACCATATTCAGTAATACTTTTTGATGAGATTGAAAAAGCACATCCGGATGTATTTAACATTTTATTACAGGTGTTGGATGATGGGCATATTACAGATTCGCAAGGAAGAATGGTTGATTTTAGTAACACTGTTATTATTATGACATCTAATGCCGGTGCAAAATCGATTATTGATCCTAAGAAACTGGGGTTTGCTACAAAAGAAGATCCAAAAAGTGATTATAAGAAAATGAAACAGAATGTGATGGATGAAGTGAAAATGATCTTCCGTCCGGAATTTTTGAATCGAATTGATGAAGTAATCGTATTTCATGCATTGGAAAAGAAAGATATGAAGCAGATTGTGACATTGCTTTGCAAAGAATTTACTGCCCGTGTGAAAAGACAGTTGAATATTAGTTTGACAATACGTGATTCAGCAAAGGATTTAATTGTTGAAAAAGGAACGGATGCTAAGTATGGGGCAAGACCATTGAGACGTGCGATGCAGACAGAATTAGAAGATAAGCTTGCAGAGGCAATTTTGAATGGAGACATTCAAAGTGGTGATATGGTTGCAGTAGGCGTTTCTAAAAATTCCATAAAAGTCGAGAGAAAAGAAACAAAAAAGTAGAAAAAAAACGATACTTATATTATACTAAAGATAGCAATACTACAGAGAAGATCTGAGATACGTAGGAGGACAGTAACGATGGCAACAGTAAAAGAATTATTACGTGCAGAAAGTGACGGAACATTAAGTTTTGGAGATTATACACTTACATCAAAGACAAAGTTAGACAATTTTGAATTTGAAGGAGATCTTTATAAAGTTAAAACATTTGCAGAGATTACAAAACTTGAGAAGAATGGAATGTTTGTATACGAATCAGTTCCAGGAAGTGCGGTAGAGAATTTCAAAGAGACAGACCGTGAAGTGGAATTTGAAGTTTCAGCACCGGAAGATGTACAGTTTACATTGGAGCTTGAGCCGGATAGTGAGTATGAAGTATTTATTGATGAAGCTTCAGCAGGTAAGATGACAACAAATTTAAGTGGTAAACTTAGCGTGAGTATTGAATTGAATGCGAATGAAAGTGCAGCTGTGAAGGTTGTAAAACGCTAGCATAAAAAGAGAAGAGACCGGCGGGTGAAAAATACTTGCCGGTCTTTTTCGGTAAGAGAGGTTAAATGTGGCAAAAGGAAAAAAGACAGTATTTTTCTGTCAAAATTGTGGACATGAAGAGACAAAGTGGCTCGGACAATGCCCGATGTGTAAAGAATGGAATACATTTGTAGAAGAAAATGTCATCGCATCATCGGTGTCTGCAAGCGTAAAGACAGATAGGGATATAGAGAAAAAAATAGTAGCTTTGTCGCAGGTCAATACAGATGAACAGAAACGTTTTCAAACCGGCATGAAAGAACTTGACAGGGTGCTTGGTGGCGGTATCGTACCGGGTTCCCTTGTTCTGGTCGGCGGTGACCCGGGAATTGGAAAGTCAACATTATTATTACAGGTTTGTCAGAAGCTTGCTAAGGAGAGACAGGTACTTTATATTTCAGGTGAGGAATCTCTGTCGCAGATAAAACTTAGAGCAAACAGAATGGGGGATTTTTCAGATAACATGAAGTTGTTTTGCGAGACGAATCTTGGAACAATCAGGAATGTTATCGAAAAAAAACAACCGGAATTTGTAGTGATTGATTCTATCCAGACAATGTATAGCGAAGAGGTGTCATCGGCACCGGGAAGTGTATCGCAGGTTCGTGAATCTACGAATGTATTTATGCAGTTGGCAAAAGGTCTTGGCATTACAATATTTATTGTAGGACATGTAACAAAAGAAGGAACGGTAGCAGGACCGAGAGTGTTGGAACATATGGTGGATACCGTACTGTATTTTGAAGGAGACAGACATGCATCCTATCGTATTTTACGAGGAGTGAAGAATAGATTTGGTTCGACTAACGAAATCGGAGTTTTTGAGATGCGGCAGAATGGTCTGGTGGAAGTAGAGAATCCATCGGAATATATGTTGAGCGGGAAACCGGAAAATGCATCAGGCTCAGTAGTGGCATGTTCAATAGAAGGTACTCGTCCATTGTTGATAGAGATTCAGGCACTGGTCTGTGATACCAATTTCGGAATGCCGAGAAGAACTGCAACAGGAACAGACTATAACCGAGTAAATTTGCTTATGGCTGTTTTGGAAAAAAGAATAGGATTGCACCTAGCTAATTGCGATGCATATGTCAATATTGCAGGTGGAATCAGGATGAATGAACCTGCAATCGATCTTGGTATTGTGATGGCGATTGTATCAAGCTATAAAAATCGTCCGGTAGATGAGCGGATGATTGTTTTTGGAGAAGTAGGGCTTAGCGGAGAAGTCCGTGCGGTCAATATGCCGGAACAAAGAGTGGCAGAGGCAAAAAAATTAGGGTTTGAAACATGTGTTGTTCCAGAAGTATCATTAGATATGGTGAAAGGAATAAAAGGAATCAAGATTATAGGAGTGAAAACAATCAATGATGC
Organism: Mediterraneibacter sp. NSJ-151; assembly: GCF_022487435.1. Classification (NCBI taxonomy): domain Bacteria; kingdom Bacillati; phylum Bacillota; class Clostridia; order Lachnospirales; family Lachnospiraceae; genus Mediterraneibacter; species Mediterraneibacter sp. NSJ-151. The sequence goes on from NZ_JAKVPP010000009.1 coordinate 154,578, forward strand.
TATGAATCTGATTTAGGTTGATTGTATATAAAGGGCGAAGAGTCAGTGAAACGCATTAGAATATAGATCAAAAGATATCAGATGTTGAAAGGAGAGGTACAAATGATAATCGTAAAAGAATACAGAGGACATATCCGTAATTGGGAGGCTCTGTGCAAAGAACTGAATATCGATGCTTCATTAAAAAGAGAGGCAAGAGAGGAAGAAATTTTAATTCGTGCATATCAGACATGGGGATGTGAGATGGCTGATCATATGCATGGAATGTTCGCATTTGCATTGTGGGATGAAGAAGAGAAAAAATTATTCTGTCTTCGTGATCAGTTTGGAACAAAACCATTCTACTATTATGAGACAGCAGACGGACAGCTTCTGTATGGTACAATGATCAGTCAGATTATGGAGAAACCTGGTTTTGTAAAAGAATTGAATGAAGAAATGTTACAATTGTATTTATCTCTGACTTATGTTGCAGGAGAGAATACATTTTTCAAAGGTGTTAAGAAATTGCTGCCTGGAAGATATTTAATCTGGCAGAACGGAAAAATGAAAATAGAGAGATACTGGAAACCAGAATTCCATCCAGATGAGAGTAAATCACTGGAAGATTGGGCAGATGAGATTCATTCTACGCTGAAAGAAATTATGCCGGAAGTAAAAACAGCAGATGAAAAAGCAGAGTCATTTTTGTCGGGCGGAGTGGATTCTTCTTATGTACTTGCAATGTCGGATGTAAAAATGTCGGATTCTTGTGGATATGATGAAGCACGTTTTGATGAGTCACCATTAGCGAAAGAAACAGCAGATATTTTAGGAAGAGAAAACAGCCGTTGCAGAATTACACCGGAGGCATATTTTGATATTGTACCTTGGGTAATGTATAATATGGAGCAGCCGCTTGGAGATGCTTCAGCAATTGCATTTGCACTTGGATGCAGAGCAACAGCAGAACATACAGATATTTGTTATTCAGGAGAAGGAGCGGATGAATTTTTCGGTGGATACAATATGTATCGTAATGCGGAAAGATATGGCGACAATCTGAAAACATTTTATGTTGGAAATACGAACATTATGAAAGAGGATGAGAAAAAGCGTATTCTGAAGAAATATGATCCAGATGTACTTCCAATCGAACTGGCAGCAGGTATTTATGAAGAAACAGAAGGACTGGATCCGCTTACAAAAATGTCAGATGTTGATATTCAGATTTGGTTAGAGGGAGATATTTATCTTAATGTAGATAAGATGAGTACAGCTGCAGGTCTGGAAGTTCGTATGCCATTGACAGATAGAAGAATTTTTGACATTGCATCCAGAATGCCATCTCATTACAAAGTGAACGAAGAACAGAATAAAGTTGCATTCCGTACAGCAGCAGCAAAAGTTCTTCCGGAGGAAATTGCTTTCCGTAAGAAATTAGGATTTATCGTACCTATTCGTGTTTGGATGGCGGATGACAGATATAATAAAGATGTGCGTGAAAAATTCCAGAGCGATATAGCTGAGAAATTCTTTAACATGGAGGAGATACAGGCTATTTTCGATGAGTATGTTGGCGGAAATTCAGATAACTGGAGAAAAGTGTGGACAATCTATACATTTCTTGTCTGGTATGAGGAATACTTTGTGAAAAGATAATTACTAAAAAATTTTATAAAATAAAAGCAATTAAAGTAAAATCATCTTGAGCTGAAATAAAAAGAGTTCCGAAGAAAGAGGGTATTAATCTCTTTTTTCGGAACTTAATGTTATATGAAAATCTCTGCCTGTTTATCGCTTTTGCAGATTTTAGTCAGTTTCTTCTGTGCCATATTCAGTTTCATGTTGCTGACATAGCGGGCTTTCTTTTTACAAGAGTAGACGCACTTCATACAGGAAATACATTTTTTCTTATCAGTTTTTTTAGGATTTTCCATGGAAATAGCACCGGCAGGACAGGCTTTAGCGCATGCCTTACATTCCGTACAAAGATTTACATCTGTTTTTGGAACGAGCGGAATTGTTCCATATTTTTTATAAGGATTGTTCCCTGGAACCTGAATATCAATATTATCAAAATCTACAGCGTTGCGAAGTTTACGGTTCAACTGGATTCCGAAATCCGCAATGACTTTCAAGTCTGCCTTGTTCGGTCGGCTCATTCCAATCTGACGCACGATGGAGTGCTGTACAGGGAAGGCCCCGGCTCCGATCACTTTGAATCCGCGACTCTCAACCTCGTTTTTTAATTCCAAAAGCGCGTCTTCGTATTCGCGGCATCCGTATGTAGCAATCAGTGCAGCAGGAGTGTTATCACCCTTTAATGTTTCAAAGTATTCCAGAAATGTGGCAGGAACACGGCCACCATAAACAGGAATTCCGAAAAGAACAAAATCGTTGCCTTTGAAATGCAGATTTGGTTTCTTTTCTTTGTGAATAGAGAGATCGTAAGATACCGATTTTAAATCAATGTTTCTGGCGGTCTCCATAATAACTTTTCTTGTTGTTCCGGTTGGGCTGAAGTAGACCAGACCTAGTTCATTCATTTTCATAAAGAATTCTCCTTTGTTAAAAATATAAAGGTCAGACATCGCAGGTCCGACAAAGTATAAATCAAGAATGCCTCTGCATTCTTGCTGCGAGATGCACGTCATGCAATGCATGACATACTTCTTCTGCGCATCTCTGCAATCCTGCCGGAGGCTATATCAGATGGGGATTGACTCCCATCACTGATACTGATTTGTTACTCGCCACCTACAGAGGTGGGAGTCATCTCACATATGATATAACTATATCATATGTAAAGGAAAAACGCACTGTATAAACGTATGATTAAAAATGAGATTTAAGAGAAGGTTACTGTTCACAGTACCTGTGACCAGTAACGCATCTCGCCATTTTAAATCGCCTTTGGCGATGGTCAAGATGCCGTTCAAGATAAAACGTGCATCCTCCGTGCCAATCAGCGTAGTGATTGACACGGGAGTGAACAGCAACTAGAGAATACTTTTTAGTCAGAATTGCGTGAATTGTCTGAATTGTGCGAAATAAATAAAAAACAAGAAAAACGTTGACAATTACAAATAGGAATGATAATATAGTCTTCGTCGCTGAGACAGACCGAGAGGCGCTGAAATGAAGCGATAAAGAAAAATAAAAAAGTTGGTGACAAACGACAAAAGATGTGATAATCTATTAAAGCTGTCGCTTGAGACGACAACAAAAACAAAGAACATTGATAACTAAACAATAGACAACAGATCCTTGAAAATTTCTTTAAGAGAAACATTTTTAAGAATGGTTTATAACAAACCAAACAACAGTAAAGGGATAGATTAGCTAGAGTTAATCTTGACTAGAACAAACACTTTTAACGAGAGTTTGATCCTGGCTCAGGATGAACGCTGGCGGCGTGCTTAACACATGCAAGTCGAGCGAAGCACTTTA
>NZ_JAKVPP010000010.1:0-155325 GCF_022487435.1 Mediterraneibacter sp. NSJ-151
TGAATGGAACCACAGGGACGGGGATAACTGGCTCTTTTGCGAGCAAAAGAGCCAGTTATCCCCGTCCCTGTGGTTCCATTCATCCCCGTCCCTGTGGTTCTACTTGTCAACTATACTCTCAATTGTGTATAATAGAAAAATCAGAAAAACACTGAATATGAATTTACGAGAGGTAAGAAAGACAAGTATGGACATTAATCAGAGATTAACAGAAGAACTTCAGGTAAAACGCTGGCAGGTTGATGCAGCGGTAAAATTAATAGATGAGGGAAATACAATTCCATTTATTTCACGATATAGAAAAGAAGCAACTGGTTCATTAAATGATGAGCAGTTGAGAAAGTTATATGAGAGACTTGTGTATCTTCGCAATCTGGAAGAGAAGAAGGAACAGGTGTTATCAAGTATTGAAGAACAGGGCAAGCTGACAGAAGAGCTTAAAGCGCAAATTCTTGCGGCAGAAACGCTTGTTGTTGTGGAGGATTTGTATCGTCCATATCGTCCGAAGAGAAGAACGCGTGCGACGATCGCGAAGGAAAAAGGACTGGAACCTTTGGCAGCATTGATCACATTGCAGCAGACGAAAGTTGCACTGGAAGAGGAAGCACAAAAATATATATCAGAAGAAAAAGATGTGAAAACAGTGGATGATGCCATCGCAGGAGCAAAAGATATCATTGCAGAATCCATTTCAGATGAGGCGGACTATCGTAGCTGGATTCGTAAGCAGACAATGAAAAAAGGTAAGCTGGTGTCAACAGCAAAAGATGCCGAGGCAGAGTCTGTCTATGAGATGTATTATGAATTTGAAGAAGCTTTGAGTAAGCTGGCAGGACACCGTATACTTGCGTTGAATCGTGGTGAGAAAGAAAAATTCCTGACAGTAAAGATTGAGGCACCGGAAGACGATATTTTGCGTTACTTAGAAAAGCAGGTGATACACCAGGATAATCCATATACGACACCGGTTTTAAAAGCGGTTGTGGAAGATAGTTATAAACGTCTGATCGCACCGGCGATTGAGCGTGAAATTCGAAGCGAATTGACAGAGACGGCAGAAGATGGCGCAATTGAAGTATTTGGCAAAAACCTTCATCAGCTTTTGATGCAGCCGCCGATCACAGGTCAGGTCGTGCTTGGATGGGACCCGGCATTTCGTACAGGATGTAAACTGGCTGTAGTGGATGCAACTGGAAAAGTAATCGGCACAACAGTCATTTACCCGACAGCACCGACTACTCCGGCAAAGATTAAGGCATCGAAGGATTTGCTTAAGAAAATTATTCCAAAGTACCATGTGTCATTGATTTCTCTTGGAAATGGAACGGCTTCACGTGAGTCTGAGCAGTTTATTGTAGAGTTATTAAAAGAGATGCCGGATCAGCATGTGCAGTATGTAATCGTAAATGAGGCCGGAGCTTCGGTATATTCGGCAAGTAAGCTGGCAAGCGAAGAATTTCCAAAGTTTGATGTAGGACAGAGAAGTGCGGCATCAATCGCACGCCGTTTGCAGGACCCACTGGCAGAGCTTGTTAAGATCGATCCAAAATCCATCGGTGTCGGTCAGTATCAGCATGACATGAACCAGAAGAAACTGGGTGAATCTCTGAATGGTGTGGTAGAAGATTGTGTAAATAAAGTCGGTGTGGATCTAAATACAGCGTCTGCCCCATTATTATCTTATATTTCAGGTATTTCCAGTGCCATTGCAAAAAATATTGTTGCATATCGTGAGGAAAACGGAACATTTGCAGACCGTAAACAATTATTAAAGGTTGCAAAACTCGGACCAAAAGCATTTGAGCAGTGCGCCGGATTTATGCGAATCCAGGGCGGAAAGAATCCTTTGGATGCCACAGGAGTACATCCGGAATCTTACGAGGCAGCAGCGAAGCTTCTTGAAAAACAGGGATTTTCACTGGACGATATCAGAAATGGTAATCTGACCGGATTGTCATTGACGATCAAGGATTACAAGAAACTGGCGGAAGAACTGGAAATTGGTGAAATTACATTGCGAGATATCGTAAAAGAACTGGAAAAACCAGCAAGAGATCCGCGTGATGAGATGCCGAAACCAATCCTCCGCACAGACGTACTGGAGATGAAAGACTTGAAAGAGGGCATGGTTTTAAAAGGAACTGTGCGAAATGTAATTGATTTTGGTGTATTTGTTGATATCGGAGTACATCAGGATGGGCTCGTACACATTTCACAGATTACAGATAAATATATCAAACACCCATTAGAAGCAGTCAGTGTGGGCGACATCGTAGATGTTAAAGTAATGAGTGTGGATTTGAAGAAAAAGAGAATCCAGCTTACAATGCGTGGAATTTCACAATAAAAAATAAGAAGAAAAAACTAAAAAATGTTTTTAAGCGGAAACAATTGTCAACTTTAAATAAAAATAGGTTGACAATTGTTTCCTTTTTTTTTATACTGTCAACGTATTGTTGTTTGCTAAAGATTAGTTGAAGCAATCAATATATTCATGAATGAAGTGGATGAATAGTTATTACGAATGGGAGGCATAAAAATATGCAAAAATCAAAAATTTCAGTTCAGGATATCTGTAGTATTGCAATCATGACAGCGATTACTGTAGTGATGGCACAGATTTCAATTCCAATGCCAATGGGTGTACCAATGACGATGCAGACATTTGCTATTACACTGGCCGGAGTTATTCTTGGTTCGAAAAAGGGCGGTCTGTCAATTCTTGTTTACGTTTTACTCGGAGCAATCGGTGTACCGGTATTTGCAGGATTTTCAGGTGGAGTTCAGAATTTGATCGGACCTACAGGCGGATTTATTATTTCATTTCCAATTATGGCTTATGTTATTGGTCTTGGTGTTGAACACCGTAAGAAAAAAGGAATGTTCGTATTGATGCTTATCCTTGGAACAGTTTTGAATTATGTAATTGGTGTAGCAATGTTCTGTATTATCATGAACAGCTCTGTTATGACAGGAATTACAGCCTGCGTACTTCCATTTATTCCAACTGCAATTATTAAAGCTGTTGTTGCAGCACTTTTAGGATTGCAGATCCGTTCAAGATTAGGAGCAGCATTACAATGGGCATAAAATTAAGACCACACCATTTATTGTGTACGCAAGGGTATAGCGGAAAAGGATATAGTGAGGAATTTGTAGAGCATATGAATGAGGTTGTGGCAATGCTTCGAAGAGAAGAACCGACCTTGATAGATCTGACATTTTCAACAGACACATTGTGCGGCGCCTGTCCAAATATGAAGGCTGTCGATAATTGTGAGACAAATGAAAAAGTAAAACGATACGACCGAAAGGTAGTAGAATATTTTCAATTAGAAGAGAAAGAATATGTTTATCAGGAGCTCGTGAAACAGATTCGGGAACAGATCACTCCTGAGATGCTGGAAGATATCTGTGACGGATGTAGCTGGTATCCGATCAGTGCCTGTCGCAAAAAGATATTATGCAATTATTTCCAGAGGTTAGATAAAGCAGAGTAATCAGTGAATATTGAAGATAAGAATGCAGAGGCATTCTTGAATGTAAAGGAGCATTTTTCTGTTCTGTATATAAAAATGATAATTGGCTTCATAAGGAGGTCAGTTATCATTTTTTTATTCAAATTTCCTTGACATCTCCTGTAAAACACAGCACAATATTAGTTAGAGTATACAAAAAATGTACGTAATTACAAAAAAGAAACGGGGAAAGAACATGAAGATTTTAATTAAAAACGGCATGATTGTTTCTGATTCAGAAACTTATCAGGCAGATATTTTGATTGAGGATGAAAAAGTAAAATGGATTGGAACAGATTTGCCAAAGACAGATGTAGACACAGTGATCGATGCAGAAGGAAAATATGTAATTCCGGGAGCTATTGATGTGCACACACATATGGACATTGATGTCGGGATTGCAAGAGCAGTAGATGATTTCTATGACGGAACAGTTGCTGCGGCATGTGGAGGTACAACTTCGATCGTGGATCATATGGGATTTGGTCCGGCAGGAGTTCCGCTTCATTATCAGTTCAATGAGTATAAGAAACTGACAGAAGGGAAAGCTGTCATTGACTATGGATTCCATGGTGTTGCACAACATGTGGATGATGACATTATCGCAGAGCTTGAGACAATGGCAGAGGATGGAATTCCAAGTGTGAAAGCGTATTTGACTTATGGATTTAAGCTGAATGACGCAGAAGTGCTCCAGATATTGAAAAAGATGAAAGAGATTGGCGGAGTGACAGCATTTCACTGTGAGAACCATGAATTAGTAGAATACATGAAAAAGAAACTGGTGGAGGAAGGGAAAACAGCACCGATTTACCATGCGAAGAGCCGTCCGAATCTGGTAGAAGCGGAAGCAGTAGAGAGAGTATTGAAGCTTGCACGCCTTGCGGGAGACGCACCGGTTTACATCGTTCATTTATCATGTAAAGAAAGTCTGGAAGCAGTTCGTGAAGCAAGAAGAAACGGACAGAAGAACATTTTTGTAGAGACATGCCCACAGTATCTGCTGTTGACAGAAGAATGTTATGAAAGAGAAGATGGTTTGAAATATATCATGTCGCCACCGCTTCGTACACAGGCAGACTGTGATGCACTCTGGGAAGGGCTGGCAGATGGAACAATCCAGGTTGTGGCAACGGACCATTGTCCATTTAATTATGGAATTGAAAAACAGATGGGTAAAGATGATTTTACAAAATGTCCAAACGGTGCACCGGGAGTCGAGGAACGCTTGATGCTTCTTTATTCAGAAGGTGTTGTGAAAAACAGAATTTCATTCCAGAAACTGGTAGAGACTCTTTGTACAAATCCGGCCAAGATTTATGGATTATGTCCACAAAAAGGCGTATTGCAGCCGGGAGCGGACGGAGATCTGGTAGTGATCGATCCGAAGAAAGAGTCTGTTATTTCAAAGAGCAGAATGCATGGGGCAGCAGATTACACAGGATATGAAGGATGGAATATAAACGGTGAGATCGACATGGTTATGCAGCGTGGACGCGTGATCGTAAAAGAGAATGATTTTGTGGGAGAAAAAGGTGCAGGACAGTTTATCCACCGTCACACATTAAAGGCAGAAGATATAAATTAAGGGCTGTAAAAACAGTTATGAGCAGGAGAACAGTATGGCAATCAATCAGGCAGCAAAAAGAATTTTAAAGGCATTATCGTTTGACGGCGTGGAAGTAGAGGCGTTCCGTCATATGGCGGATTTAAAACGCTTAGATCCGATGAAGATATTTTATAAGAAGATAGATGAAAAAATATATAATGGAAGTCATGAGGTACCAGTCCGTATTTTCTTCCCGAATGAAAAGAGCTTTCAGGAGAGTGAAGATAAGCGGCATGACAGTAAAGATAAAAAGCTGCTTTTGTTCATACATGGAGGCGGCTGGGTGACAGAGAGTATTGATAATTATGAAAGAATCTGTGCAAGACTTGCAGATGCAACCGGGCAGTATGTTGTTGCGGTTGAATACAGACTGGCACCGGAAGATAAGTTTCCATCAGGATTAGAGGATTGTTATGCGGTTGCAAAAGCATTATATCGCGGAGAATTTGTGTTAAATGTAAAACCGGAAAATATTACATTGATCGGGGACAGTGCGGGCGGCAATCTCTGTGCGGCACTGTCTTTGATGGCACGGGACCGCGGTGAATTTATGCCGGGCAGACAGATTTTAATCTATCCGGCTACTTATAATGATTATACAGAGAATTCGCCATTTCCGTCTGTGAAGGAAAATGGGACAGACTATCTTTTGACAGCGGGGAAAATGCAGGATTACATCGATCTTTATGCAAGAGATGAAGAAGATAAAAAGAATCCGTATTTTGCACCATACGTGGCAGAAGATGTGAGTAATCAGCCGGATACATTGATACTTACATCCGAATTCGATCCGCTTCGAGATGAAGGTGAGGCATATGGACAACGTTTGAAAGAGGCTGGTAACCATGTGGAGATCCATCGTATCAAAGATGCACTTCACGGCTATTTTGCACTGGGTATCAAGCAGTTACATGTGCAGGAAAGTTTCACCTATATCAATGCATTTTTGAAGGGAGAAACATTGTGAATCAAAAAAAAGCGCGCTGGAGAAAACTAGATAATGCAGCAAAATTATATTCTGCAGCCAGCAATAAAAAGGATACAAGAGTATTTAGGTTTTACTGTGAACTAAAAGAAGAGGTCAAACCAACGATTTTACAAAAAGCACTGGACCAGACGATGGAGACATTTCCAATGTTTCTTATGGTACTTAGAAAAGGCTTGTTCTGGCATTATCTTGAACCTTGTAATTTGCATCCGATTGTAAAAAAAGAATACAAAGAGCCTTGCAGCAGGCTTTATATAAAAGATAAAAAAAACCTGCTTTTTGAGGTGACATACTATAAAAAAAGAATCAATTTTGAAGTGTTCCATGTATTGACGGACGGAACCGGAGCAACTGAATTTTTAAAAGAACTGGTGACCAATTATTTGTATCTGGTGCATAAAGAGGAAGGATTAGAGCAGGTTTCAATGCTTCCGGAAGATATGACTGTGCAGGATCAAGAGGATGACAGCTTTTTGAAATATTATTCAAAAGAGCAGCGCCGTCCAAAAGAAAAGAAAATACATGCATTTCAAATTAGAAAGAAAAAGAAAGATGGACATCACCTCCATGTTCATGAAAGTATAGTTTTGGTGCAGGATGTGCTGAAGCGAAGCAGGGAACTTGGGGTGTCTATGACCGTATTTTTGACGGCGGTGTATTTGATGGCAATCCATGAGGAGATGTCAAAGATGCAGGAAAAAAGACCGGTAGTATTGATGGTGCCTGTAAATTTGAGGAAATTTTTCCCATCTACTTCGATGCTGAATTTTTTCAACTGGATTGAGCCGGGATACGATTTTGCAAAACAGGACAACAGTTTTGAAGCTATACTGGAATATACGAAAGAATTTTTTAAAGAGCAGCTGACAAAAGAAAAAATGTCGGCACATATAAGTGAATTGCTTGCATTGGAGCTTCATCCGATTTTGAGACTTGCTCCATTGGAATTGAAAAATCTGTGTATTCATGCAGGAGCAAAATTTTCCGAGAAAAATGTGACAGCAATCTTTTCGAATATGAGTGTAGTCAAGATGCCGGAGAGCTATGTACCTTATATAGAACGGTTTGGTGTGTATACCAATACTCCGAAATTAGAACTGTGTCTGTGTTCATTTCAGGATAAATTGTCATTTGCATTTACATCCAGATATGACACAGAAAATATTGAGAGAAATTTTTACCGCCTGTTAAAAGAACAGGGAATTTCATCAGAAGAAGTTAAGCCGGTATTTCCAAAACCGCACGTGCTAAGCGAACAGGAAATGAAAGTATATAAAATATATAGTTTTCTGTGTATCGCACTTGTGGCAGTGATGCTTGTTACTGACTGGAATTTTCATCCACAGGTCCGCTGGACTCTGTTTACAGCAGGCGGTGTGACAACAATGTGGATTGCTTCGTCAATTGGATTTTTCAAAAGGTATAACTTATTGAAAAATGTGATGTGGCAGCTTTTTATCGGCACGATCGTTTGTTTTATATGGGATGTTTTGACCGGCTGGCATAGCTGGTCGGTAGATCTTGTACTGCCGATTATGAGTGTGGCTACGCTTGCAGCAATGTTTGTGATTGCAAAAGTGCAAAAAAGTCCGGTGAGAGAATATCTTATATATGAAATTATGGCGGCCGGATATGGGCTGATACTGCCGATGATCCTGCTTTTATGCAAGAAAGTAAAAAATCCGACAGTGAGTATGTTTGGAGCACTGATCTGTTTCTTGTTCCTGGTAGGAGTGATTTTATTTAAAGGAAAAGAATTTAAAGAAGAGATGCATAAAAATTTGCATGTATAAAAATAGAATCGTTGCATTTTTGAGAGTGAAGAGTAACATTTTTCACAAAGAAAGTGCAACGATTTTTTTTAGAATCTTGAACAGAGTCATACCTTTATGGTAAGATAAACATAATTATGGAAATATAACGTTTTTGAGGAGGAAAATCATGATTAATAAACTTATTGAGAACATTAAAAAGACAAATGCACCAATCGTAGTAGGACTGGATCCAATGTTGAATTACATTCCGGAGCATGTACAGAAAAAAGCATTTGCTGAATATGGGGAAACTTTAGAGGGTGCCGCAGAAGCAATCTGGCAGTTCAATAAGGAAATCGTGGATAAAACATATGATTTGATTCCAGCTGTAAAGCCACAGATCGCAATGTACGAGCAGTTTGGTATTCCTGGACTTGCGGCATTCAAAAAAACAGTAGATTACTGTAAATCAAAAGGTCTGGTTGTAATCGGAGACATCAAACGTGGAGATATCGGTTCTACTTCAGCTGCATATGCAGTAGGACATATCGGTAAAGTTAAAGTCGGAAGCAAAGAATTCACTCCATTTGATGAAGATTTTGTAACAGTCAATCCATATCTTGGATCTGACGGAGTAAAACCTTTCGTTGAAGTATGTAAAGAAGAGAAGAAAGGTCTCTTTATCCTTGTTAAAACTTCAAATCCATCCAGTGGAGAATTCCAGGATCGTCTTGTAGACGGACGTCCGCTCTATGAACTGGTAGGCGAAAAAGTAGCAGAGTGGGGAGCTGACTGCATGGGTGATGAGTACAGCTATATCGGAGCTGTTGTCGGAGCAACATATCCGGAGATGGGTAAAGCACTTCGTAAAGTAATGCCAAAATCTTACATTCTTGTACCTGGATACGGTGCACAGGGCGGACAGGGAAAAGACCTTGTACATTTCTTTAATGAAGATGGACTTGGCGCGATTGTAAACTCTTCTCGTGGAATTATTGCAGCTTACAAACAGGAAGCATATGCAAAATTCGGAGCTGAAAACTTTGGTGATGCATCTCGTGCAGCAGTAGAAGCAATGGTTGCTGATATCCAGGGAGCACTTGCGAACAGATAAGGAGAGTTAAGATGACAAAGCAGAAAGAACAGGCATTGGTAGTATCACAGGAGCAGCTTGCAGACGGAATCTTCAGTATGTGGATCCAGACAAAAGCAGCTGATACAGCAAAGCCGGGACAGTTTATTTCAATGTATACAAACGATGGAAGCAAGTTGCTTCCTCGTCCAATCAGTATCTGTGAGATTGATGCGGTAAATGGACGTCTTCGTGTTGTATATCGTGTAACAGGAGAGAATACAGGAACAGAGCAGTTTTCAAAGCTGGAAGCGGGAGATACAATTCCTGTTGTCGGACCTTTGGGAAATGGATTCCCTTATGAGAAGGCAGCCGGCAAGAAAGTATTTCTTATGGGTGGAGGAATTGGAGTTCCACCGATTCTTGAGCTTGCAAAACAGATGGAATGCGAGAAAAAACAGATTGTTGTAGGATATCGTGATGCACAGACATTTTTAAAAGAAGAGTTTGAGCAAAACGGAGAAGTTTATATTTCCACAGAAGATGGAAGTGTAGGAACAAAAGGGAATGTTATGGATGCAATCCGTGAGAATGCTCTGGATGCGGACATGATCTATGCCTGTGGACCGACACCGATGCTTCGTGCGATCAAAGCATATGCAGAAGAAAACAATATCGAATGCTACATTTCACTGGAAGAGCGTATGGCATGCGGAATCGGAGCATGTCTTGCATGTGTATGTAAGTCGAAAGAGAAAGATCATCACAGCAATGTAAATAACAAACGAATCTGTAAGGATGGTCCGGTATTCTTATCTACGGAGGTGGAAATCTAATGAATATGAAAGTGAATATTGCAGGTGTAGAATGGAAGAATCCGGTTACAGTTGCATCCGGAACCTTTGGTTCAGGAGCAGAGTATTCTGATTTTGTAGATTTGAATAAGCTGGGAGCTGTCACAACAAAAGGTGTGGCAAATGTTCCTTGGGCGGGAAATGCAACTCCGAGAGTAGCAGAAACTCCAAGCGGAATGATGAATGCGATCGGTCTGCAAAATCCGGGTATCGAATTATTTTGTGAAAGAGATATTCCATATCTTAAGCAGTTTGATACAAAGATTATTGTCAACGTTTGTGGACATGCACCGGAAGAATATCTGGCAGTTGTAGAGCGTCTGGCAGATGAGCCAATCGATATGATGGAAATCAACATCTCATGTCCAAACGTTAACGCAGGTTTCCTTGCTTTTGGACAGGATGCACGTAATGTGGAAGAGTTGACAGCACAGATCAAAAAACTTGCAAAGCAGCCGGTTATTATGAAACTGACTCCAAATGTAACAGATATTACAGAGATTGCAAAGGCAGCAGAAGCCGGTGGGGCGGACGCAGTGTCATTGATCAATACACTGACAGGTATGAAGATTGATATCAATCGAAAAACATTTGCGGTAGCAAATAAAACAGGTGGTGTATCAGGTCCGGCAGTACATCCAATTGCAGTGCGTATGGTATATCAGGTTGCTCAGGCAGTTCAGATCCCAATCATCGGAATGGGCGGTATCGCATCAGCAGAAGATGCAATTGAGATGATCCTCGCAGGTGCAAGTGCAGTGTCTGTAGGAACAGCAAATTTCTACAATCCGACAATTACAATGGATGTTGTAGAAGGCATCGAGCAGTACATGAAGAAAAATGGATTCGAGTCCGTAGCAGATATGGTAGGAATCGTAAAATAGAACCGAGAACCAGTTGGGGACGGAGTTTTCCGGCTTTTTTGCTAGAACCAGTTGGGGACGGAGAAAAGTGGCTTTTGAGAGCCACTTTTCTCCGTCCCTTTTGGCTTTTCCTTGCAAAAAAAAGCCGGAAAACTCCGTCCCTGTTTGGCTTTTTTTAAAAGAATACTTGCAAATTTATACAAAAATATGTATACTAAATGCAATTTAACAAACCTACCGAAATGGTATGGAAATAGAATCTGGAGGACATAACATGGGAAGAGAGATAGAGACAAAATGTATTCATTTAGAATCGGAAGAAGACTGTATAAAGAATTATGGCGCAATTAGTTATCCGATTTACCAGACAGCAACCTATGCACATCCGGGTGTGGAACAAAGTACAGGATATGATTACAGCAGACTTCAGAATCCGACTAGGGAACATCTGGAGAAAATTATTGCAACACTGGAAAATGGAAACGATGCATTTGCATTTTCATCCGGAATGGCAGCAATTACGATGGCAATGGAGCTGTTCAAACCAGGAGACCACCTGATCGTCGATTCAGATTTGTATGGTGGAAGCATCCGGCTGTTTCGCAATGTATCAGAAAAAAACGGAATTACATTTTCAAGAGTAGATTGTTACAAAGAAGATGTAGAAGCTTATGTTCAGGATAATACAAAAGCAATTTATATTGAAACTCCGACCAATCCAATGATGAATGTAACCGATATTCGGAAGATGGCAGAGATTGCAAAAAAATACAAGCTATTATTAATCGTTGACAATACATTTCTATCTCCGTATTTCCAAAATCCGTTGGAGTTGGGAGCAGATATCGTAATTCACAGTGGGACAAAATATCTTGGCGGACATAATGATACGCTGGCAGGATTTCTTGTGACAAAGAGTGAAGAAATCAGTGAAAGATTCCGTTTTTTGATTAAAACAACCGGAGCAGGACTGGCACCATTTGACAGTTGGCTGATTTTAAGAGGGGTAAAGACGCTTGGACTTCGTATGGAACGAGCACAGGAAAATGCGATTGAAATTGCAAAATGGTTAAAGACGCAGCCTGCAGTTACCAAAGTTATTTACCCGGGCTTAGAGGAGCATCCGGGACATGAAATTATGAAAAAGCAGGCGAGAGGATTTGGCGCAATGCTGACATTCCAGCTTAGAAGCAAAGAGGACGCATTTGCAATATTAGAAAAGGTACGATTGATCCAGTATGCAGAAAGCCTCGGAGGAGTAGAAACCTTGATCACATATCCGACAACACAGACTCATGCAGATGTACCGGAGGAAATCCGCATAAAAAACGGAATTACCGATGCAACGCTTCGTTTATCTGTCGGAATTGAGAATGTCAAAGATTTGCTGGAAGAGCTGGAGCGTGTGTTTGGGGAGCTGTGAGCAGATAAAATGATTGAAAGAAAAGGGATGGTAGATATTATGGCAGAAAGAAATTTGAATTTTGACAAAATAATAGACCGAAGAAATACAAGATGCTTAAAATATGATTTTGCAGTTGAGCGGAACATGCCGGCAGATGTGTTACCTCTTTGGGTAGCAGATATGGATTTTGAGACATCTTCTTATATAGAAGATGCCATAATCGAACGTGCAAAGCATGCAATTTACGGATATAGCGAGGTGAAGACGCCATATTTTGATATTTTGAAAAAATGGATGCAGAAACATCACGATTGGGATATTCAAAGAAAATGGCTCATCAAAACGCCGGGAGTCGTATTTGCCCTGGCAATGGCTGTAAAAGCTTATACAGAACCGGGAGATGCTGTTTTAATCCAGCAGCCGGTCTATTATCCGTTTTCAGAAGTGATTAAAGACAACGGAAGAAATGTTGTAAGCAACACCCTGTATCTTGGAGAAGATAACCGTTATCATATAGATTTCGAAGATTTCGAACAGAAAATCGTGGCTCACAAAATTAAATTATTTCTCTTATGTAATCCGCATAATCCGGTGGGAAGAGTCTGGTCAAAAGAAGAACTTACAAGACTTGGAGATATTTGCGTCAAATATCATGTAACTGTTGTAAGTGATGAAATCCATGAAGATTTTGTATTCAAAGGGAAACATCAGGTTTTTGCAAATATCAAAAAAGAATATGAAGATATCACAGTAACCTGCACTGCACCGAGCAAGACATTTAACATTGCAAGTCTGATGATATCTAATATTCTGATTCCAAATCCAGAATTAAAAAGAAAATTTAAACATCAAATGGATGCAGCAGGTATCAGCCAGCTAAATGTATTAGGGCTTGTGGCGTGTGAAGTAGCCTACGAACATGGCGAAGAATGGTATCAGGCAATGAAGACTTATGTAAAAGAAAACATCGAGTTTGTAAAGCAGTACGTGGAAAAACAGCTTCCGGGTGTAAATATGGTGGAGCATGAAGGTACTTATCTCGTATGGCTTGATTTCAGAGGAACAGGACTTAGTGTGGAAGAGCTGGATGATAAGATTATTAATCAGGCGAAGCTGTGGCTGGATAGCGGGAAGATATTCGGAAGTTGCGGAGAAGGATTCCAGCGGATTAATGTGGCGTGTCCGCGGAAGGTGCTGGAGGAAGCGATGGAGAGGATTAAGAATGTGGTGGGGTAAGGAGTTATCAGGTTGCTATTTAATTCACTGGGTGGCAATACGTTCCTTACAAAAAAATGATATACGAATTCTTGCTCAGATTCCATGAGCGGGAGACACATAAGAGCGTAAATTTTTGCTAAAAACAAATGAATTTGAACTCAAACTTGCTGCTATGCAGCTTCAAACATGTTCGTTCAAATTCATTAACACAAAAATTTACGCTCTAAGTGTCTCCTACGCTCACTCCATATTCGCTCGAATTTCTTATATCATTTTTTTGTAAGTAATGTATTGGCTCAAGTTGTGAAGTAAATAGAACTCAAAGGATATCGAGCGACGATATCTGCGATAGGGGATTGAAGATGCAAAATTTTGATGGGAGCATCCGCAAAGCATTGAAAGAGCAAGTTGCGGATGCGTAATTTTACTGGGGAGCATCTTCACGTTATCGAAAATGTGAGATGTAGATGCAAAATTTGCAAAGGAAGTATCTTTAAATCCCAGAAAAGGCAAGATGCAGATGCAATTGTACATGACAGGCAGGATTAAAAGTATCTGCAAGCTCAAAGAAAAGCAAGTTGCAGATACATTGGTCAAGAAAAGAGTATCTGCAACAGCAAATATTAAGGTCTTGCAGATATATCGGCCTAAAAAAGAGCATCTGCAACAGCAAATATTAAGCCAGTGCAGATACAACGGTTGCCACAAAGGCATCTGCACAAGCAAATAACCCCATGATATAGATACATCAGACACCAGAAAAGTAAATCCCTCATCGCTCCACCTATTTCAACCACGGTACACCACAAAGCAAGAAAAAGACTATGCAATTCAGCGAATTGGAGTCGGGCTTGCCCGACGAAGCTGAGCAGGAGTGCATAGTCTTTTTCTTGCTTAGGGCTGTCATGAACTAAATAGCAAACGCAAAACTTTTTGAAAAAAACACATAAAACCTATTGACATAGTAGGTAGAGGGGTATATAATTCGTACCATCAACAAAAAAGGAGAGAGAAAACATGAAAAACTTGAAAAAAACATTAGCACTGACATTAGCATTTACATTAGCAGTTGGAGCAACTGCTTGTGGTAGTTCCAAGGATTCAGCTGATTCATCGGATAAAGCATCTTCAGGGAAGGAAGTGTATCGTACACTCGATGAAATCAAAAAATCTGGAGAGATTAACATCGGAGTATTCTCAGACAAAAACCCATTTGGTTATGTAGATGAGAATGGAGAATATCAGGGATATGATATTTATTTTGCAAATAGACTGGGAGAGGATTTAGGAGTTGATGTAAACTTTGTATCCACAGAGGCAGCCAACCGAATTGAATATCTTCAGACAGGTAAGGTTGATGTGATTTTGGCAAACTTTACAGTAACAGATGAGCGTGCAGAAGAAGTTGATTTTGCACTTCCATACATGAACGTATCACTCGGTGTTGTATCAAGAGATGACAACGTAATCGAGAGCCTGGATAACTGGAATGAAGACGACTCAATCATCGTAATTTCCGGAACAACAGCAGAGACATATTTACATGAGAATTATCCGGACATCCCACTTCAGAAGTTTGATTCTTATGCAACAGCAAAAGAAGCATTTGAAAATGGTACATCAGTAGCTTGGGCAAATGATAATACAGAGGTTATCGCATTTGCACTTCAGAATAAAGGCTACACAGTAGGAATACCAAATCTTGGAAGCGCAGACAGTATCGCACCTGCTGTAACAAAAGGAAATGACACATTATTAGATTGGATCAACGGAGAAATCGAATCATTAGGTGAAGAGAATTTCTTCCATGCAGATTATGAAGCAACATTGAAAGATACTTATGGTACAGACTATGAGGATAGCTTAGTTGTAGAAGGTGGAAAGACAGAGTAATATCTAACATAATATAGTAAAAAACATAGCAGAAAACTGTGCAAATCTGTTCTTGTGCATCAATTTTGAGAATGGTAGAATAAAAAAATGCAAATATCAATGAAAGGAGAACACGATTTCATGAATTGGGAATTTATTATAAAGTATATTCCTTTATATGAAAAGGCTGCAAAATTGACAGTCAAGATAGGAGTAATCGGAATTGTCTTAGCAATTTTAATCGGATTGATATGTGCAATGATTCAATATCACAAAATTCCTGTAGCAAGGCAGATTGCAGCAGTTTATATTGAACTTAGTAGAAATACCCCCTTGTTAGTACAGCTTTTCTTCATATATTATGGATTTCCGAAGATTGGTCTGCAGCTCGATGCAGAAGTCTGTGGAGCAATCGGACTTGCGTTTTTAGGCGGAAGTTATATGGCAGAAACATTTCGCAGTGGACTGGAAACCATAGAACCAATCCAGCGAGAAAGTGCAGTTAGTTTGGGATTAAGCAATCGCCAGACAATGCAATATGTGATTTTACCGCAGGCAATGTCGGTCAGCGTACCGGCTTTTGTGGCAAATGTAATATTTTTGTTGAAGGAGACGAGTGTGTTCAGTGCCATCAGTTTGATGGATTTGATGTTTACAGCCAAAGATTTAATTGGTCTGTATTACAAAACAACAGAGAGTCTGTTTTTGCTCGTCGTCTTCTACCTGATCATTCTGCTTCCAGTGTCAATTCTGGGCAGTCTGTTGGAAAGGAGGCTGCGCCATGCCGGATTTGGGGCTTGATGTATTATTAAAAGGAAACAACATGATTCGTCTGCTGCAAGGTATGTGGGTAGCACTGCAAATCAGTCTCATTTCTATTGTAATCAGCATGCCGCTTGGAATTCTTGTTGGAGCACTGATGACAATGAAAAATAAAATCGTACGTGCGATTTTCAGAATTTATCTGGAGATTATACGTATTATGCCACAGCTGGTGCTTTTGTTCATCGTATATTTTGGAAGTACAAGAGCATTTGGATGGAGTTTGTCGGGAGAAGTTGCTTCAATTATCGTATTTGTACTGTGGGGAACCGCAGAAATGGGAGATTTGGTAAGAGGAGCGCTGATCAGTATTCCAAAGCATCAATACGAGAGCAGTGAGGCACTTGGCCTTACAAAAATCCAGACATATCGCTATATCATTATTCCGCAGACCGTCAGACGACTGGTACCGCTTGCAATCAATCTGATCACACGAATGATCAAGACAACCAGCCTTGTGCTTATGATTGGTGTTGTGGAAATGTTGAAAGTGGCACAGCAGATAATCGAGGCAAACCGTATGACAAGTCCGAATGCAGCATTTGGAGTATTCCTTGTTGTATTCTTGCTTTACTTCATTGCATGCTGGCCAATTAGTATGCTTGCCAGATATCTGGAAAGAAAATGGGGGTGATGTTCATGGCAGAAACATTATTGAATGTAAAAAATCTTACAAAGAAATTTGAAGGCCATACGATATTAGATGGTATGGATTTGGAAATAAAACAAGGTGAAGTAGTAGTCGTAGTTGGTCCAAGTGGATGCGGAAAGAGTACATTGCTTCGCTGTATCAATGCATTGGAGCCAATTCAGGGAGGAGAAATCCGTCTTCAAGGAGACCTGGTTGAGTATGGCAGCAAGAATCTGGCATCGCTTCGTCAGAAGATAGGAATGGTATTCCAGAGCTATGAATTATTTCCTCATTTGACAGTGATGGATAATATTACATTGGCACCGACAAAGGTACAGAAACGTAAAAAAGAAGAAGTAAAAGAAGAGGCAATGCAGCTTCTTGAAAGAGTCGGTTTGGCAGATAAGGCAAATAGTTATCCAAGACAGTTGTCCGGTGGTCAGAAACAGCGTGTGGCAATCGTTCGTGCATTGTGTATGCATCCGGAGATTCTATTATTCGATGAGGTAACGGCAGCACTTGACCCGGAGATGGTTCGAGAAGTATTAGATGTAATGCTCGACCTTGCAAAGCAGGGAAGAACAATGATCATCGTAACACATGAGATGCAGTTTGCAAAAGCTGTTGCAGACCGCGTGATATTCCTGGACCAGGGCAAGATTGTGGAAGAAGATGCACCAGAAGTATTCTTCGAGAATCCAAAGACAGAAAGAGCAAAACAGTTTTTAAATGTGTTTACATTTGATAGAGCCAGATAGGGACGGAGTTTTCCGGCTTTTTTGCAAGCAAAAAAAGCCGGAAAACCCCGTCCCTGTTTGGCTCAACCAAGCCTTACCATTTTTTGCGTATGTCCAAGAGCTGGAATGATACGCTCCATAAGATCGGTTGTTTTGAATTTTAAGCTTGATGTATTTACACAAGGATGGCATCCAAAATATTCTTTTTTCAAAATATCTTCATCAATCAGAAGTTGTACTTTATGCTCTATATCATTCATCAATCCCATAACACTGACGGAGCCGGGAGTGATGTCTAAATATTGTTCCATAAATTCAGGCTTGGCAAAAGATAATCTGGAACTTCCAATTTGTGCAGATAATTCTTTGGCTTTAAATGGTTTGTTTCCCGGTATAAGAAGTAGATAAAAATCAGTTGCCTGTCGGTTACATAAGAATAGATTTTTACAAATCGAGGTGTTATCTCCGAGTACTTGATCGATTTCTTCACAAGCTTCCATTGTCATAGCTGCTTCATGGTCAACTCTCTGATAAGATATATTGAGGGTATCTAAAAAATCATATACGCGTATTTCTTTTGGCAATCTGCCGGTTAAATCTGTTGGTCTTCCGTCTTGTAATTTCATGTCTGTTTCTCCAAATTAAGAATTAAAATAATGTGTAATATAGGAATATATTAGAACGAGGGTGGAAGAAAATCAAGGTGGAGTTGCTATTTAGTTCATTAAGTGGCAATACGTTCCTTACAAAAAATTGATATAAGAATTCTTGCTCAGATTCCATGAGCGGGAGACACATAAGAGCGTAAATTTTTGCTAAAAGCAAATGAATTTGAACTCAAACTTGCTGCTACGCAGCTTCAAACACGTTCGTTCAAATTCATTAACGCAAAAATTTACGCTCCAAGTGTCTCCAACGCTCACTCCATATTCGCTCGAATTTCTTATATCAATTTTTTTGTAAGTAATGTATTGGCTCAAGTTGTGAAGTAAATAGAACTCAAAGGATATCGAGCGACGATATCTGCGATAGGGGATTGAAGATGCAAAATTTTGATGGGAGCATCCGCAAAGCATTGAAAGAGCAAGTTGCGGATGCGTAATTTTACTGGGGAGCATCTTCACGTTATCGAAAATGTGAGATGTAGATGCAAAATTTGCAAAGGAAGTATCTTTAAATCCCAGAAAAGGCAAGATGCAGATGCAATTGTACATGACAGGCAGGATTAAAAGTATCTGCAAGTTCAAAGAAAAGCAAGTTGCAGATACATTGATTCCAAAAAGAGCATCTGCAACAATGAATATCAAAGCCTTGTAGATACATCGGTCTAAAAAAGAGCATCTGCAATAACGAATATCAAGGGCTTGCAGATACAACAGTTACAAAAAAAATCATCTACCTGTTTCTATTACGGTACACCACAGAGCACTGCTCTTTAATTCATTTGATTTGCAATAACGTACTGGAACCTATTGCTACCTAATGAACTAAATAGCAACTCGAAGGAGGGAGGTACTTGAATAAAACCGTAAAATCCCATCTTGCAATTTATTCCTACTCTATGTTAAAGTAGGAAAAAGCATGTTTCTATACGAAATCTAAGGTACGTCGTACCATCTATATTCTAATAACATTTCAGAAATCTATGCTTTAATACCAAACATTATGAAAAAAGCAGAAGAGGACTGGGAGCGATTGAAGATAGAGGAAGTTCCTTCTGCAAAAGGAGGAAAAATGAATACTGAGTTGAAAAATGCTGTATTAGCGACTGACCTTAAAGCACAGTATGATGCCTGTGTCAAAAAGCTGCTTGGATACAAAGATATACTGGCACGAATTTTGATAGAGGCAGTAGAAGAATTTCGGGGCATGTCACCGGAAGAAGTGAAGCCATTGATTGAAGATGATATACATATTGGGAAGATCCCTATTGACCCGGGGCTTACTAACAAAGTTGTTGGAGTGGATGAAAACGGAAAAGAAATCATAGGAATGAATACGGTAAATGAAGAGGTAAATGCAGGCTACATTTTGTTTGATATTATTTTTTACGTGCACTTGAAAGAGGGACGCTCGAAGATTATCATAAATGTAGAGGCACAGAGAAAAGAACCAACAGAATATGACATTCTTAACCGGGCCATTTTTTACGTTAGCCGAGAAATCTCATCCCAGAAAAATAGGGAGTTTGTGAATAGCAATTATAACGATATTAAGAAAGTTTATTCCATTTGGATATGCATGAACATGTCAGAGAACAGTATGAATCACATTCATTTGCAAAATGATACGATTATAGGAAATCAAAACTGGAGAGGAAGAGAAGACTTGATAAATATCGTTATGATAGGGGTGACAAAAGAAGTATCTCCCAGAGAAGAGAAACATGAACTGCACCGGCTTCTAGGAGCACTATTGTCAGAAACACTAAGAGAAGAGGAAAAATTGAATATACTCAAAAACGAATATCATATACCAATGGAAAAATCAATAGAGGAGGATGTGAAAGTAATGTGTAATTTAAGTGAAGGAATAGAAGAACGTGGAATAATGAAAGGAAAAGCAGAAGGCAGAACAGAGCACCTCAAACAACAAGTCCAAAAGAAACTTGTCAAAGGTAAGAGCGTTGAAGTAATCGCAGATGAGCTGGAAGAGAGTGTATCTGCAATTGAAAATGTGCTTGAAGAATTAAGAAAGAATGCATAGTCAGTATTTATCTCAGGAGGGTGTCATGTCATTACAATTCATTTTTGGAAATTCAGGTGCAGGAAAATCGCATCATTTATATAAAGAAGTTATCGCAGAATCCTTGGCTCATCCAGACACCAATTATATTGTATTGGTGCCGGAGCAGTTTACGATGCAGACGCAAAAGGATCTGTGTATGGCACATCCGAACAAAGGAATCATGAATATTGATGTGTTAAGTTTTATTCGTTTATCACACCGTATATTTGAAGAGACAGGCAGAGAAACAAAACATGTTTTAGATGATGAAGGAAAGAATTTAATCCTGCGGAAGATTGCCGGACAGTATGAGTCGGAGTTGAAGGTATTGCGAGGTAATTTAAAAAAACAGGGATATATCAGTGAAGTGAAATCTGTGATTTCTGAGTTTACGCAATATGGCATCGGATTTGATGAACTGGATGAAATGATTGATTCGCTTGGTGAGGAAAGCTATCTTTCTTATAAATTGCGGGACATTCGTACAGTATATGGAGGCTTTGAAAATTATCTTGCAGACAAATATATTACAAAAGAAGAATTGCTGGATGTGTTGAGTGATGCGGTTCCGGAATCGAAAATATTGAAGGATAGTGTTGTCGTACTCGACGGATATACCGGATTTACCCCCGTTCAGAACAGGCTTTTAGGGGAGCTTCTGAAGGTATGTAAAAAAGTTATGATAACCGTAGAAATGGATCAAAGGGAGAATCCATTTGTTTATAAACACCCATATCAACTATTTGCACTTAGTAAGCAAATGGTTACTTCGCTTGTTGAGATTGCAGGAGAAAATCGTATTTTGGTAGATGAACCGGTATATTTATACGAAAAAACACCTTACCGTTTTCGGGATAATCCGGCGATGGCTTTTTTGGAAAATGAGTTGTTCCGCTACAAATGTGGTCATTATACCGAAGAACAGAATGCAATATCATTACATGTAACTCGAAATCCAAAAGAAGAGGCGAATTTTGTTGCGGCGCAAATACATCGGCTTGCGAGAGAAGAAGGAATCCGTTATCGGGAAATGGGCGTGATTGTCAGTGAGATGGGAACATATGCAAATCATTTAGAAAAAGCATGTGAAGAGTATCGGATTCCGATTTTTATGGACCACAAGAAGAGCATCTTGTTAAATGCATTTGTAGAATATTTACGAAGTCTGCTGGCAATGGAAGAAGAAAATTTTTCATACGAAAGTGTTTTTCGTTTTTTGCGGACAGGTATGTCAGGATTTACGAGGGAAGAAGTGGATCGCATGGAAAATTATGTGATTGCACTGGGATTGCGTGGATATAGTAAGTGGTCAGATAAGTGGGTGAGGACTACTTATGAAATGAAAAGAAAAGATGCAGCAGAACAAAAAGAGCTGGCTGTAAGCGCACAGGCATTGGATTCGTTGAATCAATTGAGAGAACGGTTTGTAAAGAAAATAGAAACACTTACAAAGGTATTAAAAAAGCGAAAAAAGACAGTTAAGGAAATAACAATTGCAGTGCATGAATTCTTGCTTCAAGAAAAGATGCAGGAAAATGTGCAGGAGATGGAAAATTATTTTCAAGAGCAGGGAGAGCTTGCACTGGCAAAAGAATATTCGCAGGTATATCGCATTGTAATGGAGCTGTTTGATAAGTTTGTTGAACTTCTCGGAGACGAAGAGATTTCATTAAAAGAATACAATGAGTTATTAGATGCTGGTTTGGAGGAGGCAAAGGTCGGGGTTATTCCGCCAAGTCTGGATCAGGTTGTGATCGGTGATATGGAGCGTACTCGTCTGAATCATTTGAAAGTGTTGTTTTTTGTCGGGGCAAATGATGTTTTTCTTCCGGGAAATCTTGGACAGGGCGGTTTGTTATCGGACAGGGACCGAGAACAGTTTGCAGAACAAAAATTCTCATTATCACCGGGAGCAAAAGAAAAAACATACACGCAGAAATTATATTTGTATATGAATCTGACAAAACCATCGGAGAAGCTCTATCTTTCTTATTCAAAAACATCTGCCGACGGAAAAGGATTGAGACCGGCGTATTTAATCCAGGATTTGAAGCGGATGTATCCGAAGCTGGAAGTGATTGAGGAAGAAAAAAAATCATTATCAGAAAAAGAAATGACATGGATGCAGGGAGCAGAATATCTGGTAGATGGACTGGCCAAGCGACAATACGGATTGAGTAACGAGTGGAAGGAATTGTATTCGTGGTATTTTGAACAAGAAAAGAATCAAGAGAACCCACTTGTGTTGCAAAGAATATTAGACGCAGCATTTTACAAGAAAGAAAAAGAGCAATTAAAAAAAGAGACTGCAAAGGATTTATATGGAAACACAGAGCGTGTCAGCGTGACCAGACTGGAGCGGTTTTCTTCGTGTGCATATGCACATTTTCTGACATATGGGCTTCGCCTTTCAGAGCGGGAACGCTATCAGTTTGAGGCGATGGATCTGGGAAATATAGCACACCAGTCTATGGAAAGATTTGCAAGAAAAGCAGATGATATACAGGTAGACTGGACGGCTATGTCGGAAGAAGTAAAGGAGCGGTTTATTCAGGAGAGTGTGGAAGAAAGTATTCTTGAATACGGAAATACAGTATTGTACAGCACTGCAAGAAATGAGTATACGATCACAAGGATTAAGAAGTTAATCCAGCGTTCTGTATGGGCATTGACAAAGCAAATGGCAGAGAGTGATTTCCGTCCGAGTCTGTATGAATTTAATTTTGGAAGCGGAAAGATTGACAGAATTGATACATGTGAAGATGAAAATGGAGTATATGTAAAGGTTACGGACTATAAGACCGGTATGAAAGCATTTGACATTACAGCATTTTATCATGGATTGCAGATACAGCTTCCGGTTTATCTAAATGCGGCACTGGATGTGGAGCAGAAGAGACATAAAGGAAAAGAGATTATTCCTGCCGGAATTTTCTATTATCGTATGCAAGATCCAATCGTAGATAAAGAAGAGGACGATGAAGTGCTTGAGGGTAAGATTTTAAAAGAGCTTCGTCTGGATGGTTTGGTAAATGCGGATGAAATCGTTGTGGAACATTTACAGCATAATCTGGAAGGAACGTCAAATTATATTCCGGTTTCAAAAACAAAAAGCGGAGCATTGAGTAAAACCTCGAAAGCTCTGTATCCGGATGAATTTTTGGAATTTCTTGATTATACAAAAAAATTAGAAACGAAACTAAAAGGCAAAATGGCAGATGGCGAGGTGCAGGCAGAACCATATGAAATGGGCGGTGCGACCGGATGTGATTATTGTGCCTATCGTGCAATTTGCGGATTTGATACAAGAATCGAAGGCTATGAATATCGCAGACTTGAGAAATATTCCAAAGAGGATGTGTTGGAAAAGATTCATATTGCTGCACAGGAGGAAAGATAAATGGGTGTGAAATGGACAGAAGAACAGCAGAAAGTCATAAATCTGCGTAACCGGAATATTCTTGTATCTGCTGCAGCAGGGTCTGGAAAAACGGCAGTTTTGGTAGAGCGTATTATACAAATGCTGACAGACGAGAAGCATCCTATAGATGTGGACCGTCTGTTGATCGTGACATTTACAGAGGCGGCGGCCGCTGAAATGAAAGAGCGTGTACGAAATGCAATCGAAAAGTCATTAGAAGAAAATCCGGAGAATGCACATTTACAAAGACAGGCAACATTGATCCACAGCGCCTCAATTACAACGATCCACAGCTTTTGCCTATCTGTTATAAGAGAACATTTTCATGTGATAAATCTTGATCCGGGATTTCGTATTGCAGAAGAAGGCGAGTTGAAGCTTCTTTCGCAGGACGTATTAGGAGAAGTTCTGGAATCGTGCTATGAAGAGGCGGATGAGACATTTTTAAAGCTGGTCGAAAAGCTTGGAAGCGGACGGAATGATAAACGCTTAGAGACATTTATTTTACAGTTGTATGAGTATTCAAGGAGTTATCCACAACCGGAAAAATGGCTTTGGCAATGTGTTGATAACTATGCCGTAAATGAACAGGATGGGGCATATTTTATCTTTGAGATTGCGGCAAAACAGACAAAATACTATGTAGAAGATATGCTTGGTATCCTGGATGAGGCACTGGCAATTTGTGAAGAAGCAGATGGTCCATATATGTATGCAGAAATGCTGGAAATGGATATAGAAATGTTGTCAAATCTCAATAGAGAGCAAAATGAATATGAACAGTTATATCAAGAGCTGACATCTATAAAGTGGAAAGCGTTGTCCAGAAAGAAGGATGAAAGCGTTTCGGAGGAAAAGAAAGAAAAAGTAAAACAGCTTCGTGATGAAGTCAAAAAGCAGGTGAAAGATCTAATCGCAGCTTATTATTATGAAAAGCCGGAAGAAATGCTGAAAGACATGGAGGCATCCCACGATACGATGCAGGCATTTGTCGCGTTGGTCCAAATGTTTGCGGATGCATTTGCGGAGAAAAAAAGAACACGAAATCTTATTGATTTCAATGATATGGAGCAGTTTGCCTTGCAGATTCTGACAGAAGAAAAAGAAGGAAAACTGGTTCCATCAATCGTCGCACAGGAATATCAGGAACAGTTTGCAGAAGTTATGATTGATGAATATCAGGACAGTAACCTAATTCAGGAAGCAATTTTAACAAGCGTATCTACGATAAGCAAAGGCAAATACAACGTGTTTATGGTTGGGGATGTTAAGCAGAGTATATATCGTTTTCGTTTATCGCGTCCGGAGTTATTTATGGAAAAATATGAAAATTACAGTCTGGAAGATGGAGAAAAGCAGCGTATTGATCTGCATAAGAATTTCCGAAGCCGTGCAGAAGTGCTCGATAGTACAAATTTTATTTTCGAGCGGATTATGAGAAAAGAGCTTGGAGGAGTAGAGTACGACGAGAATGCGGCACTTTATCTAGGGGCAGATTACGAGACCTTGGTGCGTGAAGATGGCAGCTTGGAAAATGAAGCTGAATTATTGCTTTTAGATACATCCGATGCAGAAATCCCAGATGATCTGGAAGAGGGAACAGAATTTCTTGATGGAACAGGAAAACAATTAGAAGCGCAGATGGTTGCAAAGCGGATTAAAGAACTGGTCGGAAAAGCAAGGGTGAAGGATAAGGAAACCGGCGAATATAGACCGGCCCAATATCGGGATATTGTAATCTTATCAAGAAGTGCAAAAGGGTGGTCGGATGCATTTTCAACGATATTGAATGAAGAAGGAATTCCGGCATATGCAGGTAGCAGGGAAGGCTATTTTGAAACATATGAAGTAAGTGTTTTACTAGATTACCTGCAGCTTTTAGATAACCAGAGACAGGACGTTCCGCTGGCAGCAGTATTGACCTCTCCATTTGTCGGATTATCTGCACAAGAGCTTGCCGAAATCCGAAACTCAAAAGAAAACAGTACATTTTACGAGGCGGCAGAACAAAGCGAAAGACTGCAGGAATTTTACCGACAGCTGGAACATTTCCGCAAATTAATCCCATACACATCCATTCACGAATTGTTGTGGAAAATTTTAGAAGAAACAGGGTACGGTGTGTATATCTCGGCAATGCCTGGCGGTGCGCAGAGAAAGGCAAACCTCGAAATGCTAATTGAAAAAGCATGTTCATTCGAAGGAACAAGTTATAAAGGTTTGTTTAACTTTGTGCGATATATCGAGCAGCTGAAAAAATATGATGTAGATTACGGGGAAGCGAATATTATAGATGAACAGGCAGATACCGTGCGGATCATGACAATCCATAAAAGCAAAGGTTTGGAATTTCCAATTGTATTTGTTGTAGGAATGGGCAAACGTTTCAACATGCAGGACGTAAACGGAAGTATGATTATTCATCCGGAGCTTGGTGTAGGAATCGATCAGATTGACTTGGATAGACGTACAAAAATTCCGACATTTTTAAAGAAAATGATCCAGCAGCAGACAAAATTGGAAACCTTAGGAGAGGAACTTCGAGTACTTTATGTTGCGCTGACCAGAGCAAAAGAAAAATTGATTATGACAGGGCAGCTAAAAGATGCTCGGAATCTTGTGCTCCAATATGAAAATGCTGCGATTGAAAATGCATCGAAAGGCAGTATGACGTTTTCAAAATTAGCATCCGCACATAAATATTTAGACTGGGTACTTCCGGTGGCTGCACAGCCAGATGCACCGATTTCGATTAAAGTGTGGGATTACTGGGATGCTGCGGTACTCGACAAAAGAGAAGAACAAGCCGAGCAGGTAGCAAAGGATATATTAGAGCATTGGAATCTGGAAAATGTATATGACAATGAATTAAAAGAACATTTGAACGAGCAGTTTTCATATCGTTATCCATATCAGCAAATGCAAAAATGGAAAATGAAATTTACCGTATCCGAGCTGAAAAAACGCACCTATTTAAGTGAAGAAAGCAGCGGAGAAAATGGTGAGAAAATGATAGAAGAAGCACCGGTAGTTCCTCTTTTGCCTAAATTTTTACAAGAAGAGGAAGAGGTAAAGGGTGCTTCGCGAGGAAGTGTATATCACAAAGTATTAGAATTGCTTGATTTTACACAAGAATACAATACTACATCCCTAAAAGAAGCAATCAGGCAGATGGAACAAGATAAAATTATTACAAAAGAGATGACAAAGTGCATCCGAATAAAAGATATACAGAACTTCTTGAATAGTAATATCGGAAAAAGAATGCAGAAAGCTGCAAAAAGCAAGCTGCTAAAAACAGAACAGCCATTTGTACTTGGAGTAGATGCAGGAGAGATTTATCGAGAAGAAATAAAGGATGCCTGCCAGACAGCGATGGGAGATATGTGCCAGAAAGAAGTTGAAGATGTTTGTCTATCAGATATGAAGAATGAAATGATATTGGTACAAGGAATCATTGATGTTTATTTCGAAGAAGATGGAGAAATTGTACTGCTGGATTATAAAACCGACAAGGTTCGAAATGGTGCAGAATTGAAAGAGAGATATCATGCACAGTTGGATTATTATGCAAAGGCACTCGAGCAGCTGCTTGGGAAGAAAGTGAAGGAGAAAGTGATTTATTCGTTCTGCCTGGGGGAGAACGTTGATATTTAGTTCATTAAGTGGCAATACGTTCCTTACAAAAAATTGATATAAGAATTCTTGCTCAGATTCCATGAGCGGGAGACACAAAAGAGCGTAAATTTTTGCTAAAAGCAAATGAATTTGAACTCAAACTTGCTGCTACGCAGCTTCAAACATGTTCGTTCAAATTCATTAACACAAAAAATTTACGCTCTAAGTGTCTTCAACGCTCACTCCATATTCGCTCGAATTTCTTATATCAATTTTTTGTAAGTAATGTATTGGCTCAGTCCATGAAGTGAGTGAACTCGAGGAATATTGAGCGATATCTGCGATAGTGGATTTTAGGGGATGCGTAATTTTACTGGAGAGCATCCGCAAGGCATAGAAAGAGTAGGTTGAGGATGCAAAATTTCAATGAGAAACATCCGCATGTTATCGAAAATGTGGGATGCAGATGAAAAATTTGCGAAGGGAGTATCTTTAAATCCCAGAAAAGGCAAGATGTAGATGCAATTATACATGCCAGGCAGGCTAAAAAGTATCTGCAAGTTCAAAGAAAAGCAAGTTGCAGATGCATTGATCTAAAAAAGAGCATCTGCAACAATGAATATCAAGGCAGTGCAGATACATCAGTTGTCAAAAAAGCATCTGCGACAGCAAATAAACTCAGGATATAGATACATCAGATCCAAGAAAAGCAAATCCCTCATCGCTCCACCTATTTCTATCACGATACACCACAAAGCAAGAAAAAGACTATGCAATCCAGCGAATTGGAGTCGGGCTTGCCCGACGAAGCTGAGCAGGAGTGCATAGTCTTTTTTTGCTTGAAGGCCATCGTGAATTAAATAGCAACCTCAAACGCCACCCCATTCTTAGTAAAAAACCTCTGCACCATCCCATCCCACGCTTTTTCAAGTGACTTATCCAACGTGAATGTATTTAAAGATGTTCCGGTGACGCAGGTCAACCCTTGCTCATTAAATTGAATATTCAGATAAAGCCCCTGTACGGTGTTTGGCTGAAAGTCCAGATTCTGCTTAGAGATTAATTTGGCAATATTAGTAGGGGAAAGGCGAAACACAAACTTGAAGCTGAGAGGTGTCCGTTTGCCTTTGATCAAAGAAAAACAATATTCGCGCACTTGCTTCCAGTAAGAATATTCTGGAAGTGCCTCAGAACCGGAGAAAGAGGAAGCAGCAGAAAAAAGTTCTTCGGGTGGAAATTCTGTATAAAAATCTTTTTGAATATAACCATCAATATGGAAGCTGTTAAAGGTGACAATATCACCTTCAATGAAAAGAAAATGGTCAAAAAGCTCTGATAAAAGAAGTTGAGACATAAATTTTTTCGTTTCTGTTAATTTTAAAGAAATCATGTATAAAAAACCTCCGAAAAAGTACTAAAATTGTTACTGTTCACAGTACATGTGACCAGCAACGCATCTCGCCATTTTAAATCGCCTTTGGCGATGGACGAGATGCCGTTCAAGATAAAACGTGCATCCTCCGTGCCAATCAGCGTAGTGATTGACACGGGAATGAACAGTAACCCCCAATTACAGTATAAAATATCATACCATACTTGTTGACTTTTTGGGGTAAAAAAAGTATTATTAAATAAGGAAAATTATGAACAAAAATTCATGATTATTCTCATATGAAAAAACAATTAGAACAGTGAAAATAGATGTTTGGGAAAGGCACGAACGAAGAAATTGAAACAGTATAACAAAAGAAAGAATAGAAGAAAAATAGAAGTATATAGTAGAATTGCTGCTACAGGTGTTGTAGCAGCAATTCTTGTCGTAATTGGAGTTCGATTATCGAACAAACATGAGAACGCAGAGATAAGTGCAGGGATTAAATATATTGAGACGAATGAGAAAAAAGATGTCGCTTCGGTCGAGACAAAGATAGAACGTGTTGAGGCAAAAGAGAAGGAAGAAGCATATAAGGCAGGTACGATAAGCTTAAAAGAGATGTTTGCAAGTACAGTCGTGATGGGAGATTCCATTACGGAGGGATTTACGGCATACGATGTTTTGAATGCGAACAGTGTCGTATCAAAAATAGGTGCATCACTTACTGATCTGGATGACCAGTGTGAAAAGCTAAAAGAGATTAACCCACAGATGGTGTTCGTCTCTTATGGAATGAATGATGTGATCAATACGAATGGAGATACAGATACATTTATCAAACAATATAAAGAGCTGATCGCAAAGATTCAAAAAGAAGTACCGGATACAAAGATTTTGATAAATTCAATATTTCCGGTGCGGCAAAGTGCAATAGCCGAGAAACCGGCATTGACAAATATTTCAAAATACAACGAAGCATTACAGAAGATGTGTGATGAATTACAGATTGCGTATGTGGACAATACAGATCTTGTAAAAGATGAATATTACGACGAGGACGGAATTCATTTTGTATCTGAGTTTTATCCAATATGGGCAGATCACATGGTGGAGGTGTCTTTATCATGACGAACAGGGGAAGTGTTACAAGAACAGAACTTTTTAAATACATAACAGTTGCAGCAATTTTAGTCTTTGTGATTCTGATGCTGATTTTTGCGAGTGGAAGTACAAAAGCATTTGATGAAGTTGCAAAAGGCGTGGAGGCATCATTGGACACAGAGAACCTTGTGAAGCAGGACAGCCAGGCACTGAAGCGTTACTATGGTCTTAACAGTGCAGACTATGATGGTGTGTTAT
Organism: Mediterraneibacter sp. NSJ-151; assembly: GCF_022487435.1. Lineage (NCBI taxonomy): Bacteria > Bacillati > Bacillota > Clostridia > Lachnospirales > Lachnospiraceae > Mediterraneibacter > Mediterraneibacter sp. NSJ-151. The sequence goes on from NZ_JAKVPP010000010.1 coordinate 29,844, forward strand.
TTTATTCTTCTGCTTCAAGCATGTCAGCGGAAGAAGTGCTTATGATCAAGGTAAAAGATGATGGACAGATGCAGGGCGTTCGCGATGCGATCAATCGGCGTCTTGAAAATAGAAAGAATGACTTTGACGGTTATGCACCAAAACAGGTACAGTTGTTAGATTCAGCACAGCTGAAGGTGAGAGGAGATTATATATTCCTTGCAGTAGCTCCGAAGGCGGATGAATATCGCGCAGCATTTTCGAAGAGTCTGTAAGGTGGAGGGAGAAACATATGCTATTTAGCAGCATTACATTTTTATTTATATTTTTACCACTGACATTGCTTTTGTATTATCTTGTTCCATTTAGGATGAAGAACTATGTGATGTTGGCGGCGAGCTTGATTTTTTACGCATGGGGCGAACCTGTTTATATTATTTTAATGATTCTCTCCATCATATTGAATTATTTTTGTGGACAGGATATTTACGAAAAACGGGATAATGCAAGGGCTATGAAGATGAGCCTTATGTTTGGAGTGGTAATGAATCTGTTGATTCTTGGATTCTTCAAATATTATGGGTTGCTTATGGATACGATCAATGCAATTTTGCCAATCGATATTCCGTATCGTGTGCTGGCTTTGCCAATCGGAATTTCATTTTATACATTCCAGGCAATGTCCTATTTGATTGATGTATATCGAAAAGAGGTAAAACCACAGGAAAATGTTTTATATTTCGCATTGTATATTTCAATGTTTCCGCAGTTGATCGCAGGACCGATCGTCCGCTATATTGACATTGAGGAGCAGTTAAAGGAACGTAGCATCAACTCGACTAAGTTTGGCGAGGGTGCAATGTATTTTATCAGGGGATTAGCAAAGAAAGTAGTTCTGGCAAATACATTTGGCTCGGTATATGAACAGGTTGCTGCGATGCAGATGGGTTCATTTTCAACTTTGACAGCGTGGGTAGGAGCAATCGCGTATGCATTCCAGATTTATTTCGACTTCGGTGGTTATTCGGATATGGCAATTGGTCTTGGCAAGATGTTTGGGTTTGAATTTTTGCCAAACTTTAATTATCCGTATATTGCCAAAAGTATTACAGATTTCTGGAGAAGATGGCACATTTCGCTGAGTACATGGTTCCGTGAATATGTATATATTCCGCTTGGAGGAAATCGATGTACTCCGTCAAGACATATTTTAAATCTGTTGATCGTATGGATGTTGACAGGATTATGGCATGGAGCACAATGGAACTTTATGTTCTGGGGATTGTATTACGGAGTAATCCTTATTTTAGAAAAATATCTCTGGGGAAGTAAGATTGAGAAGCTTCCAGCAGCAGTCCAGCACATTTATGCATTTGTATTGGTTTTATTTGGATGGGTATTTTTCTTCAGCCCGACATTGGGATATGCAGGCCAGTATCTGAAAGTGATGTTTGGTATTGGTGCAAAAGGAATTTTTGATAAGCAGGGATTCTTTATGATTTTTACAAACTGGTTATTGATCGTAATAGCAATTCTGGCATCTGCACCAAGAGGATACAAGCTGTTGAAGAAGATAACAGGATGTTGGCAAAGCGAAGAAGTAAGAGCTATCGTAACTTGTGCGGTTTACATTGCAATGTTCTTACTTTGTATTGCATTCCTTGTAACAGAAACATATAATCCATTTTTATATTTTAGATTCTAGGTGAAAAAATGCAGAATAATAGAAAGAGAAAAAGAAGTGGCTGGAAAATAGAACATATAATAGGAATGGCATTTGTTGTATGTATCGTATTTTTCCTTGTATTAAATATTATCGTTCCAAATAAAGAAATGTCGGAAGAGGAAAATCGAATGTTGGCGGGCAGACCGAAGCTGACAATTGAAAGTCTGGTTTCTGGAGATTTTATGGACAAATTTGAAACCTATCAGGCTGACCAGTTCGTAGGAAGGAATGCCTGGAGAAAATTAAAGACGGCGTTAGATAGAATTGGCGGAAGCAAAGAAGAGAATGGCGTTTTGATTGGGAAAAAAGGTCAGTTGATGGAAGAAATCGCAACACCTGATCAGGAACAGTTGAATGCGAATTTGAAATCTATGAAATCATTTGCGAAATCTTATCCGGATATCAATACATCGGTAATGCTTGTTCCGGATGCTGCAAATGTATTGAAAAACCGTTTGCCGGCACTGGCAACAGTTGCAGATCAAAATCGTATGTTTTCACAGGCAAAACGTGAACTTGGGGAGTCAATCAACTGGATTGATGTGACAAGTTCACTTAAGAAGCATACAGACGAGAAGATTTTCTATAAGACAGATCATCATTGGACAAGCCTTGGAGCATTTTATGTATTTGGAGATGCTGTGGAGTCATTGAATATCAAGTCAGATGCAGTAAGCAACTTCGTGGCATATCCGATATCAACCACATTTAACGGAACCTTGTCCGCAAAGGCCGGGTGCAGATTGGGAGAGAAAGAACAGATTGACATCTATGTTCCGGAAGACTCGGATGAAGATATTTTAGTAAGTTATATTGATGAACAGAAAAAAACAGCATCATTATATGATTCTTCAAAATTAAAGACGAGAGATCAGTACGGTGTATTTTTAGGCGGTAACACATCAGTTATTGATATTAAAACAACATCCGAGGAATCACGGAGAATTTTAATTATAAAAGATTCGTTTGCAAATAGTTTCATTCCGTTTTTGACACCATATTTTAGAGAAATCGTAGTCGTAGACCCGAGATATTATAGTGGAACGATTCAGGACATCATGGATTCTTATCGAATCACAGATGCGTTGTTCTTATACAGCGGAAATACATTTTTCCAGGATAATAACATTAGTGGAATGTTAGGAGCAGGTAAAAGTGAGTAATCAGATAAAAAAAGAGTTTCAGCAGAAAAATGAACCTGTCCGCTTGAATAAATATTTAAGCGAGGCAGGTGTATGTTCGAGAAGAAATGCGGATAAACTGATTGAGAGCGGAGCAGTAACCATAGATGGGAAAAAAGCGACTATGGGGATGAAGGTGCTACCGGGTCAGGTTGTAAAGGTCGGAAAAAAGACGGTTTCCAGAACAGATGAGATGGTGGTTTTAGCAGTAAATAAGCCGGTCGGTATAGTCTGTACAGAAGAGCGCAGGGAACGCAATAGCATTGTTAGATTCTTAAATTATCCGATTCGTGTAACATACATCGGCAGATTGGATAAGGATTCGCATGGTCTTTTACTTATGACGAATAACGGTGATATCATTAATAAAATGATGAGAGCCGGAAATCAGCATGAGAAAGAATATAAAGTGACAGTAGACAAAGAAATCACACCCGAATTTATAAAACAAATGTCGACAGGAGTTCCGATTTTGGATACTGTGACAAGACCTTGCAAGGTGACACAGATTGGAAAATATACATTTACAATCGTGCTTACGCAGGGTTTGAATCGACAAATCCGCAGGATGTGTGAGGCACTTGGATATCAGGTAAAAGATTTGTTCCGCACTCGGGTTATGAATATAGAGTTGAATGGATTAAAAGACGGAGCATATCGGAAGTTGACAGATGCGGAGTTGAATGAATTATATGAACTGATCAAGGATTCTTCAAATGAGACAATTCGATGGGAATAAAAAGAAAATAAACGTATAGTAGAGGTTGCTTTAAAAGTAACCAAGGAGAGGAAAAAAGATGGAAGATAAGAAACAGCGAATGCTGCAACTTGTGGAAATTTTGAATCAGGCTCGCCGTGCTTATGAGCAGGAAGACAGAGAGATCATGAGCAATTACGAGTACGATAAACTGTACGATGAGTTATTGGGACTGGAGCAGGAATTAGGAATGACGCTTGCTTCCAGTCCCACAATTCATGTTGGATATGAAGTGTTAAGTGAGTTGCCAAAAGAGCGTCATGAGAAACCGATGCTCTCATTGGATAAGACGAAAGAAGTTTCACGCCTGAAAGAATTCTTAGGAAGTCAGAAGGCGATGCTGTCCTGGAAGATGGATGGTCTTACAATTGTTCTCACATATCGTGGTGGAGAATTGGAAAAGGCAGTTACCCGAGGAAATGGAGAAGTAGGAGAGGTTATTACAAACAATGCAAAAGTATTTAAAAATGTACCGCTCCACATTCCGTATAAAGGAGAATTGATCCTGCGTGGAGAAGCAATTATCGGATATCATGATTTTGAAAAGATCAATGCCAAGATAGAGGATGTTGATGCAAAATATAAGAATCCAAGAAACTTATGCAGTGGTTCAGTACGACAGCTGAATAATGAAATTACAGCTAAGAGAAACGTAAAATTCTACGCATTTACATTGGTAAAAGCAGATGATGTGGATTTTCAAAATTCCAGAATAAAGCAGATGGACTGGCTGAAAGGACAGGGATTTGAAGTGGTAGAGCATCATCTTGTAGATGCATCTACAATTGAAGATGAGGTTTCATGGTTTGCAGAGCATATTGCAGAAAATGATTTTCCATCAGATGGACTGGTGCTTGTGTATGATGACATTGCATACGGACAGTCTTTGGGAACAACAGCAAAATTTCCGAGAGATTCTTTTGCATTTAAATGGGCAGATGAAATCCGAGAGACAACACTTCGGGAAATTGAGTGGAGTGCATCAAGAACAGGGCTTATTAATCCGGTAGCAATATTTGATCCGGTCGAACTGGAAGGTACGACAGTGAGCAGGGCAAGTGTTCACAATGTCAGTATTATGGAGGAGCTTCAGCTGGGAGTCGGAGATACCATACAGGTATATAAGGCGAATATGATCATTCCTCAGATTGCAGAAAATCTGACACGAAGTGGTAATTGCGTTCCACCGAAGGTATGTCCGGTCTGTGGTGGAGAAACAAAGATTTCCATGGATAACGATACCAAAACATTGTATTGTACAAATCCAATGTGTCAGGCAAAACAGGTGAAATCATTTACGTTATTTGTCAGCAGAGATGCGATGAATATCGAAGGCTTGTCAGAGGCAACTTTAGAAAAATTAATCGACAGGGGATTTATTAAAGATTTCTCAGACATTTTTCATGTAGAGCGTTATAAAGAAGAGATTCAGAAGATGGAAGGTTTTGGAGAAAAATCCTACGATAATCTGATGAAAAGCATCGAGCAGGCAAGAACTACGACACTTCCGAAATTAGTGTACAGTCTTGGGATTGCAAATATCGGACTGGCGAACGCAAAGGTAATCTGCCGGGCATTTGATCAAAATCCGGAAAAAGTGGTGAATGCAACAGAAGAAGAGTTAAGTGCGATTTCCGGAGTGGGAGATGTGATTGCAAAAGCTTACGTTGATTATTTTGCAGATGAGAAACATCGAGAATTATTTAAAAAGCTTTTGTTGGAAGTGACAATCCCAAAAGAAGAACAGACAACAGAGCAAAAGTTCACAGGTATAAATTTTGTTATTACAGGAAGCGTACACCATTTTGCAAATCGTGCAGAGGTAAAAGAAGAAATCGAAAAACGTGGCGGAAAAGTGACAGGTTCGGTTACATCGAAAACAAATTATCTGATTAACAATGATGTAGAATCCACTTCTTCAAAAAATAAGAAAGCAAGAGAGCTCGGTGTTCCGATTATATCAGAAGATGAATTTGTAGAAATGTTAAAATAAAGAGCTTGTTTACAAAAACTTCATTTGAAGTAAGAGTGATATTCCGTTATAATGAGGAATGGTATATAGATACAAAAGAACGGAGGATTTGTAAGATGTCAGATCACGACACAATAATTATAGATGAAGATCAGAATCAGGATTTCAGAGAAGTAGATCTGGAAACAGTGGAAGATCCGAAGGAAGAAGTAGTAACAGTGGAAGATTCCCAGGATGATAAAGAAGATGATTATGAGAAAGTCTGCTTTATCTGTCATCGTCCGGAAAGTGTAGCGGGTAAGATGATGGAATTTCCAAACAATATTACAGTATGTCAGGACTGTCTGCAGAAGAGTTTTGATGCAATGTCAAATATGCCGACAGATCTGAATAAGATGATGAATATGCCGGGAGTTCAGTTTTTGAATCTATCTGATTTGGATAGTCTGTTTCCACAGCAGCCAAAGATTAAGAAAAAGAAGAAAAAATCAACGAAAAAATATAAAAAATTAGATATCAAAGAGATTCCGGCACCACATAAGATCAAAGAGCAGTTAGATCAATATGTAGTTGGTCAGGAATATGCTAAAAAAGCAATGTCAGTAGCAGTATACAACCACTATAAAAGGGTTGCTACAGACACGATGGATGATATTGAGATTGAAAAATCTAATATGCTGATGATCGGACCAACAGGATGCGGTAAAACATTTTTGGTAAAGACATTGGCAAAATTATTAGATGTGCCGTTGGCCATTACAGATGCAACATCTCTGACAGAGGCAGGCTATATCGGAGATGATATTGAAAGTGTTGTTTCTAAGCTTCTGGCAGCAGCGGATAATGATGTAGAGCGTGCTGAACAGGGAATCATTTTCATTGATGAGATTGATAAGATAGCGAAAAAGAAAACATCCAGTCAGCGTGATGTAAGCGGAGAATCGGTACAGCAGGGAATGCTAAAGCTTCTTGAAGGTAGTGAAGTGGAAGTGCCTGTTGGAGCAAACAGTAAAAATGCGATGGTTCCGCTCACAACAGTAAATACAAAAAATATTCTTTTTATCTGTGGAGGTGCATTCCCGGATTTGGAAGAAATCATTAAAGAAAGACTGACAAAGAAAAGTTCAATGGGATTTAATGCTGAGCTGAAAGATAAATATGATGATGACAAAGATTTGATCAGTAAGGTGACAGTAGAAGATTTAAGAAAATTCGGAATGATTCCAGAGTTTATCGGCCGTCTTCCTATTATTTTCACATTGAAAGGTCTGGATAAAGACATGCTTGTGAAAATCCTAAAAGAACCAAAGAATGCGATACTGAAACAGTATCAGAAATTACTTGCATTAGACGAAGTAAATCTTATCTTTGATGATAGTGCACTTGAGGCGATTGCTGAAAAAGCAATGCAAAAGGATACCGGAGCCAGAGCGCTTCGCGCGATCATTGAAGAGTTTATGCTTGACATTATGTATGAAATACCGAAGGATGATAACATCGGACAGGTGACGATCACCCGAGAATATATTGAAGGAACCGGGGGACCGATCATTGAATTGAGAGGCCAGCAGGTACCACGACTTAGTTAGAAAAGTTATCGTTTATAGTTATACTATGACTATGAACGAACATGGGAAAGTGTTCTAAAAAATATATAAGATGTCACACGTAAGTTATTGGGGGATAACGAAGTGAAAATGACAACATAGGAGGAGCGTAATGGAAAGCTATAGTTATCTATTGGATCTGGCAATCATACTTCTTGGCACAAAAGTATTGGGGCTTTTGACAAAGAGAGTACAGATGCCGCAGGTAGTAGGAGCACTTTTGGCAGGACTGGTTTTAGGACCGGTAGGGTTAGGAGTGTTAAGTGAAACAGCCTTTATTCATGAAATTGCAGAAATCGGTGTAATTGTACTGATGTTCTGTGCCGGAATGGAGACTGATATCAAAGAACTCAAAGCAAGTGGAAAAGCGTCATTTGTAATTGCACTTTGCGGTGTAATCGTTCCACTGATTGGAGGATATTTCTGTGCGGTTATATTTAACAGACCAGGAATGATTCCGTCTTATGCAAGTGCAAGCACATTTTTACAAAATATTTTTATTGGAGTAATCCTCACAGCAACGTCTGTAAGTATTACAGTTGAAACATTAAAGGAACTGGGGAAATTAAAAACACGTTCAGGAAATGCAATACTTGGAGCAGCAATTATTGATGATATTCTTGGTATTATTGCACTTACAATTGTTACAAGTATGGCAGATGACAGTGTAAATATTGCGATTGTTCTGATCAAAGTAGTGGCATTCTTTGTATTTGCAGCAATCGTAGGAGTTATTTTTTATAAATTTTATAAGAAATGGGTCGACGGAGCAAAAAAAGAATTACATCGTCACACAATCGTTGCATTTGTATTCTGTCTATTAATGTCATATATTGCAGAAGCAGTATTTGGCGTAGCAGATATCACAGGTGCATTTATCGCAGGTCTGATTATTTCTAACATAGAACGTTCAGAATATTTGCAGACTAAATTTGATACAATTTCATACATGCTGCTTTCACCGGTATTCTTTGCAAGTATTGGACTTAAAGTTGTATTGCCGAAAATGAATTTTACAATTGTTGCGTTTGCAGTAGTACTTACAATCGTTGCAATTCTGACAAAAATTATTGGTTGTGGTATCGGTGCAAAAATGTGTGGATACCAGAATTATCAGGCAAAACGTATTGGTATCGGTATGATCTCACGTGGTGAGGTGGCATTGATTGTTGCCAGTAAAGGTTCTACGCTTGGACTGTTGGGAATTGCATTTTTAGGACCTGTCATCATTGTGGTGGTAATTACAACAATTATCACACCGATTCTTCTGAAAATGGTATTCCGTGATGGAACAAAACCGACAGAGCCAATTGCTGCCGGAGAAGAAATCAAGAGTTACTATGAGAATGTAGAAGAGATTCGTCGTGGTGACAGGCGCGAATAACAATAATAGAAATTAATAAAAAGAGAAACATTGTAAGAGAAAATCCTGCAATGTTTCTTTTTTGTTGCCTGGTATAGGACGAAAGCTTAGGAAAACTTTTTTAGTAATTTCGTAATTCCTCAAAAGTGTGAAATAAATTCAATTGTCCATATCCCCATTCAGGATTTGGAAATGTCATATTTGAAGGTCTGGTAGCACCGATGATAAAAAGGCTTTTAATTTGTGTAGAATCCACACTTTCCGTGCCAAGCTGGAACAAGATCCATTCCAGAAGAAGGGCACATGCACCGGCGGTAATAGCAACGGACAGACTAGAGCCGGAGCGGACGGCAAAACGATTGTTTGGTAACGAACCAAGAATAGAAATGCCGGGGGCAGTGAAATCAGGATGGATTCCATCGTAGCGGTCATATCCTCGTCCGGAATCCAAAGCAATCGCATTTGTATTTCCATCGTAATAAGAGACACAAATCGGCCGGGAAGCATTTCCGGGATTTGTGATTGTATAATAAGGATTCGAATTCAAAAAAAATACTTCCCCTTGGATGAAACTGCTTAACGGGAGCCACATATGAAATAGCCCGTCGATTATGCGAAGTGGCGAAACGATGATTTTCCATATACCGGGAGAAGGTTTTTGAAAGCGAAAGAAAATCAGCTCCTGATTGGTTCGCTCTACCAATAATTTATAATCAACAATAGCTGTTGTGCCTTCTAGTAAAAACTGAAATTCATCACGTTCTGTAGTGCGGATTGTATTTCGTCCACGGATTTCACCGGAAGGAGAAACGATGGAAAAAGCAAGAATATTAGGAATACTGTTCCAAAGCTCCAGCGTAAATCCGGGAACACCTTCACCTACACGGATCTCCACTGTTGCACTATCAGCAATGTTTTTTAGAGTATATTGAAAATGATGTCTACCATTTGCTTCATTTCCTACGCCGGTTACAGGAATGATATTTGCTTTAGATGCATACAGATTCAGAAGATTAGAGAGTGGGAGTAAGCCAAGATGTCCACCGGAATTTGTGCCGAGTGCAATGCAGAGAATAAGTGGCAGTTTATATTTTGCGGCAAGGTCAGATAAATATTTTACAGCAAGCAAAATGTCAGTCTCCTGATAAGCTGTTGCAGAATCAGCAATAAAATAATAGTCGCGGAGATATTGTTTGGCTGGTTTTAATTTTACAACAGCGAGAGTCGCTTCCGGGGCAGCCCCAAGAAAGTTTTCCTGCGGGGCACCGCCACCACATGCAAGAGAGGCAACAAAAGTTCCATGGCCTTCGCCATCTTGTGAAGGAACAATGTTCAGTGGTTGCTCTGATGCAAGCGCATCATTAATCTGGGGTTGTGTATATTCAGAGCCATAATAAAAATTGTCAGGAGGAGTTCCGGTCTGAATCGTCTGATCCCATATAGAAAGAATTCGAGTCGAACCATCCAGATTACGAAAAAGAGGGCTTAAATAATCAATTCCACTGTCTAAAAAACCAATCAAGACACCCTTACCTTTCAATTGCAGAGTAGGATAATTCTGGATTGAGAGAATACCGGTCTGGTTTAATGTTTCCATACTAATAGGGGCATAGCATTTCGGAATAGAAGCGTAAGGAAATTGCTTTAATGTGATGGGTTCAGCCTGAATGGCAGAAATATAAATACAACGATAATCAAAATTCGCATTTTGTATACAGGAATTTTGCAAGGCAATATCAGAGAGAAAAGAAGTCTGGATGCCATCGAGGATGAAGTCACGATAGTCTTCGGAAAGAATGCGTTCTTTGCAGAGAGAATTGGACATGGCGGGACCTCGTTTTTTATTAGTATATGCAAGGAAGAAGCCGGCAATGACGTAGAATGAAATATTTAGATGTAATTAGAAGAAAGATATGCTATTATGTGAGGGAGAAATCAAAAAAGTAAACGAATGTGAAGGAGATACCACAAATGTTAGTATGTGATTATATAGTAGAATCAATTGATGGAGATTACGCCAACTTAAGAAGAGTGGACAAACCAGAAGAAGAGTTAAAATTAGTTGCGAGAGCATTATTGCCGGAAAATATTGTAGAAGGCGGAAGACTGCATTATGAGATGTTGCAGTATACAATTGTGTAAAGAAGAGGTGTAGCATGTATAAAATATTAATTGTGGAGGATGATACGACCATTGCAAATGGTTTAAAGAATCATCTTGAAAAATGGGATTATGAGGTGGAGTGTATCACGGATTTCAAAAATATTATGGATAGCTTTACAAAAAATGAACCACAATTGGTATTGCTGGATATCGTATTGCCATTTTTTAATGGATTTCACTGGTGTCAGGAAATCAGAAAGATTTCAAAAGTTCCAATTATTTTCCTCTCATCGGCGAATGATAATATGAATATTGTGATGGCAATGAATATGGGCGGGGATGAATTTATCGAAAAACCATTTGATTTTGCGGTGGTAACGGCGAAGGTGCAGGCTGTTTTGCGAAGAACATATGAATTCAGAGGAAACACCAACATGTTGGAATGGCATGGTGCATATTTGAATCTTTCAGATGCAACACTTCAATATCAAGAGCAGAAAATGGAGTTGACCAAAAATGAGTTCCGCATTTTACAGATGCTTATAGAAAATGCCGGGAAGATTATATCCAGAGACAATATTATTACAAGGCTCTGGGAGAGCGACGAATTTATAGATGATAATACATTGACAGTCAATGTTGCAAGACTTCGAAGGAAGTTGGAAAAGATGGGATTGGAAAATATGATTCTTACAAAAAAAGGTATTGGATATATGGTGGAAGCATGATAAAAATGTTTTTGAAATCAAAACAGAACGAGCTGCTGTGTTATATCGGAAGCATGCTATTATTTGTTACAGTACTATTCCTGTATGATGTAAGGACAGATGCAATTCAATATGGTTTATTGCTTTCAACTGTTTTATTCCTGCTCAATTTAACATTACAATTTTTCAAATTCCAAAAACGTCTATCTGAGCAGGATTATCAGAATATTATAAAGAATCTGAAGGAACAAAACAGTGAGTTGAAATCTCAGGAACGCATTTTCAAACAGGAAATGTCAGACTACTATAGTATGTGGGTACACCAGATTAAGACACCGATTGCTGCCATGCATGTATTACAGCAGATATTAGAGGAAGAATACCCGGAACAAAAGTATATAAAAGAAATCAAACTGGAATTATTTAAAATTGAGCAATATGTAGAAATGGTGCTGACATATCTTAGAATGGGAGAAATGTCAGGAGATTTGAAGTTTGAGAAATATTCATTGGATGCCATAGTAAGGCAGGTTATCCGAAAATACTCACAGATGTTTATTTTACGGAAAATACATTTGCAGTACGCAAAAACTTCGCAGTGTATTGTCACAGACGAGAAATGGCTGCAGTTTGTGCTGGAGCAGGTTCTTTCCAATGCACTAAAATATACGAAAGACGGCGGAATGATTTTTATTTATACAGAAGAAAAAGAAAATAAAAAATGTCTTGTGATTGAAGATTCCGGAATCGGCATTCAGGCGGAAGATTTGCCAAGAGTATTTGAAAAAGGATTCACAGGTTATAATGGAAGAGCCGACAAGAAATCCACAGGAATAGGATTGTATATGTGTAAGAAGATTATGGAACGGCTGAACCATCAAATTTGGATTGAGTCGGAGATAGATAAGGGGACAAAGGTGTATCTGGATCTTGCAAGAGAAGAATGGACTATTGAATAAGCATGAAAGAGTATGAATAAGCAATCTTACAGTAATGTAAGATACGAGAGGAAAATGTAATCTATTTCGATGGAAACACATTTTCCTTTTTTCTATAATAAGCCTTGTAAAAAAGAAAAACGTTGGGAAAGGATGGAAAAAATGGCATTACTGGAAGTAAAAAACGTAAAGAAAATATATACGACAAGGTTTGGAAACAATCAGGTTGAGGCTTTGAAAAATGTAAATTTTTCAGTAGAATCCGGAGAGTATGTCGCAATTATGGGAGAGTCCGGTTCAGGAAAAACAACGCTTTTAAATATACTGGCAGCGTTGGATAAACCGACAGAAGGAAAAGTATATTTGAAAGGGAATAATCTGGGAAATTTAAAAGAAAAAGATATTGCAGCATTTCGCAGACAAAATATGGGATTTGTATTTCAGGATTTTAATCTGTTAGATACATTTTCATTAAAAGATAATATTTATTTACCGCTTGTATTGTCCGGAGCAAAATATAATACGATGGAGAAACGGCTGGCTCCGATTGCAGAAAAGCTGGGAATCACACAGATTTTAGATAAATATCCGTATGAGGTATCAGGCGGTCAAAAACAGCGGGCGGCAATAGCAAGAGCACTGATTACAAAACCACAGCTGATTTTGGCAGATGAGCTGTCTGGCGCATTGGACTCAAAGGCGGCAGACAGTCTCATGAATTTATTTACTACGATCAATCAGGACGGGCAGACCATATTAATGGTAACTCACAGCGTAAAAGCGGCAAGCAGTGCAAACAGGATTTTATTTATCAAAGATGGAGAAGTATTTCATCAGATTTACAGAGGAAATCTCACCAGTGAACAGCTGTATCAGAAAATCGCAGATACGCTTACAGTGTTGACAACAGGAGGTGAGGATGGTGAATAATACACTTTATCCGAAACTTGCGGTTACAAATTTGAAAAATAATAGAAAGACATATGTCCCATACATTTTCACGGCAGTATTATGCGTCATGATGTTTTACATGATTGACGCACTTAGCAGAAGCGAAAGTGTCGAAGAAGTTACGATGCAAATATGTTTACGTTATGCAGTCGCAGTGGTGTTGATTTTTTCTTTGATCTTTTTATTTTATACAAATAGTTTTTTGATTAAAAGAAGAAAAAAAGAAATCGGAGTATATCACATTTTAGGAATGGGAAAATCGCATATATCGAAAATGATGTTGATAGAAATGCTCATAACAGCCGGAGTTAGCATTGTAGCCGGAATCGTATTTGGCGTGATATTCGGAAAACTGATGTATCTTATTTTATTAAAAATCCTGCACAGCAAAGTGTCGATGGCATTCGCAATCAGCCTGAGCTCAGTGAGAGATACAGTATTGCTATTTGTTGTGATTTTTTCACTTTCATTTCTGTATAATTTATTGCAGATTAAATTATCAAATCCAATCGAACTTTTACATGGAGGAAATCAAGGAGAAAAAGAGCCAAAAACAAAATGGTTTTTAACGCTGGTCGGAGTGGCAGCACTCGGGACAGGGTACTATCTTGCTATTACAACAGAGCACCCGCTTGATGCCCTTTCTCACTTTTTTGTTGCAGTTGTCTGTGTAATCGTGGGAACTTATGCACTTTTTACAGCAGGCAGTATTGCAATTTTGAAAATGTTGAAAAAGAATAAAAAATTTTACTATCAGCCAAAGCATTTCACAACAATATCCGGCATGATATACCGCATGAAGCAAAATGCGGTTGGACTTGCGAATATTTGCATTTTAAGTACAATGGTGCTGATCATGGTTTCGACAACAGTGTCACTTTATGCCGGAATGGAAGATATTTTAAAGGCAAGATTTCCACAAGATTCTAGCATTACGATGCAATCTCAGGATGAAAAAACAAAAATGTTGATAAATGAGTTGATTGATAAAACAGAAAAAGAAGGAGTAAAGATTTCATCCAGATTTGAATACGATTATGGAGCATTATCAGGAACCCAGAATGGTGACACATTAAATTTAACTCCAGTGACAAATTATGGAAGAGCAACTCTCTTTATTGTAAATCTAATTCCGGTCGAAGATTATAATCGGATAGAAAAGAAACAGGTTTCATTGAAAGATGATGAAGTGATGATTTATCGGACAAACGGAACTTATGGAGAAAATAGTGTAAAGATAAATGGCCGGACTTATAAAATAGCGCAGGAATTAAATGAATTAAAAGCTGAGCCCAAAAATAAAGCAGGTGCATTCGGAACCTATTATATTATTTGTTCAAGTAAAGAACAGGTTCAGAAAATGCTGTATGAGATTGTGTCAAACACAAAAGGAATAGAACCAGAATATATAGATGTTTTAGCTGCACTGAATCATACTGTACGTTTCAATATGTCGGGTGATGCAAACAAGTATGAAAACGTAATCCATAATATGCAAAATGAATATCCAGAGCTTTCTAATGTGGAGTTCCAAAACAGACAAATGAGTGAAAATTCATTTTACGAACTCTATGGAAGTCTCTTATTCATCGGAATTTACATGGGGATTTTATTTGTCGTAGCAACAGTCTTAATCATTTATTACAAGCAAATATCCGAAGGTTACGATGACCGGGAACGCTTCCAGATCATGCAGAAAGTAGGGATGAGTAAAAAAGAAGTGAAATATTCTATTAAAAATCAGGTGTTAAGCGTATTTTTCCTTCCACTTATCACAGCTGTGATTCATGTGATGGTCGCATTTCCTGTAGTAATGAAATTACTGGCATTATTGAATCTGGCAAACAAGACATTGTTTATGCTTTGCACAGGTGTGACAATAGTAGTGTTTGCAGGATTCTATGCAGTTGTGTATGGCGTGACGGCTAGAGAGTACTATAAGATTGTAAATTGAGAAAGCATCAGAAATGACCACATTTACGAAACACTAAAAAACAAGAACTGACTATGCCCTCCTGCGGGAGCTTCGTCGGGCAAGCCCGACTCCAATTCGCTGGATTGCATAGTCAGTTCTTGTTTTTGATGTTTCACAAAGTTTGTTGGTTTTTCGCCCTTGTTGAGAATGAGAGTTACTGTTCACAGTACCTGTGAACAGCAACGAATGAGATATTTATATGTCCGGTTTAGTAATTGAGATCTTTTTTCCACGTTCGGTTATAGTGATAGTTGTGATTACTTTGTACGCACCAGATTCGTTTACTTCTTTTCTGGCATCTGTCTCCGATAAATTCTCTTCGCACATTTTTTGCAATACTTGTTGGTCTGTATCATATTTACTTTCATCCCATT
Organism: Mediterraneibacter sp. NSJ-151; assembly: GCF_022487435.1. Taxonomy (NCBI): domain Bacteria; kingdom Bacillati; phylum Bacillota; class Clostridia; order Lachnospirales; family Lachnospiraceae; genus Mediterraneibacter; species Mediterraneibacter sp. NSJ-151. Next base: position 45,477 of record NZ_JAKVPP010000010.1, read on the forward strand.
GAATTTTGACTACTTCTTTAGATTGCATGTCTAAATAAAATTTCAGATATACAATCGTATCTAAAGTTGCTTTATTTTCAGAATTTGTATTGGATTCATAGCTGACTTGTGTATTATAAGAAGATGTATATAATGCAACGTTTTTTCCATTTAACTTTTCTTTTCCTTCATATTTATATTTTAAATTATGAGCAGTATACATCTGATTTAATTTTACACCTTTACTTTTTGGAGTCCATAAATATTGTCCGTTGCCGGTTTGGCCGGATTGAATTTGCATACGTTGATATATTGCTCCATTCTCTTCATAAGAATAGATTTTACTTAATGCAGATCCATTAGAAACACATGTCTCTATTCCAACGTATGGTTCAGCGGTGATTGTTCCCTCCCAAATTATTTCAGTTTTTTCATTGTTAAGTTCGGATGAAACAGTTTTGGTATACATGTAGTTTTCGCTTGCAAGATTATTAATTATTTCTTTGGCGGCACTGTTTTGTACTTGTACCTTAACAAAGTAAAGAAGGATTATGCTAATTATAATTATGGTGATAGTTATAATAATTCTTTTTTTCTTCATAAGCCACTTCCCTTCCAACGGAATAAATCAATTATATGTTTATAACTTCAATTATACAACAAACAGCACAAAAGAACACGTATAAAAACTTTAGAAAACATAAGTGGAATATAAGAATTGTGCGTGGTAAAATAAATAGTGAAAAAATTGAAGACTTTTTTGCAGCGATAAATGTAAAAACCAGTATAATGTGTATAAGAGCCTGGCTAAGGATAAAGACAACACTAACTAATTCACCTGTTATAAGAAAGAAGGCTGATTATGAATACAGATATTATAAAGCAAATGGAAATGGTGCTGTACAGAACCGAAGATGATAACGTAACAGTCAGTGTCTTAATAAAGGATGAAACGATATGGCTGAATTGTTTGGTATTGACAAGTCGGGCATCAGTCGCCATTTAGCAAAGATTTTTGAAACTGGAGAGCTGGATGAGAAAGTGGTTGTTGCAAAAATTGCAACAACCACTCAGCACGGAGCAATGCAGGATAAAACGCAGAATATGGCAACAGATAACAGATATCTTTGCAGAGTGCAGCATTGATTACAATAGAGATTCTGATACTGCATATTATTTTTATGCAACCATACAGAACAAATTTCATTATGCCATTACCGGTAAAACAGCGGCAGAAATTGTGTATAATCAGGCTGACCATACCAAGGAAAATATGGGCCTGACTACATGGAAAAATGCTTCGGATGGTCGTATTCTCAAATCTGATACACCGATTGCCAAAAACTATTTGGACGAAAAACAGATTCGTCAGTTGGAACGTGCCGTTACAGGATATTTTGATTACATAGAGGATTTGATTGAACGTGAAAACGTCTTTACTATGGAAGAATTTTCAAAAAGCGTGAACGAGTTCCTTGCGTTCCGCAGATACGATATCTTGAAAGATAATGGGTGTATTTCCCATAAGCAGGCAGTTGAGAAAGCATATCGGGAATATGATATTTTTAACAAGACACAGCCGATAGAATCTGATTTTGATAAGATAGTAAAAGGATTGGAAAAGAAAATTTAAAGTAGGGGGTGTTGATGTTCAATAAGCGATTTATAAAATGTATCATAGGTGCTGTTTGTATTTTTATACTGGTAATTACTCTGATTGGTGGAAAAATTATTTTAGAAAAGAAAGCAGCATTAGAGGTTATAAATAATTTTTTCCAAAGCAATTATGAATATACAAAGGTTTCTTCGTCCAATTACAGTTATAGTGGTGAAGATGTAGTCTACAAAGGGAAAATCATCTATGAACCTTATCAGGGAATTGAAGAATATGTGTCCGGAAGTTCCATTATAAAAACAGTTTATACCTATGAAGAGGATAATAAAATTTATGGTGATACACAACTTGAAATAAGGCTACCGCAATCCCACTGGCTTTAGACGGTGGGTTAAGGTAGCTAAAAATCAGAAATTATTGTATACTCATGGCATGGGAACATAGAAAATCAAGGTTGAGAAAGAGGGTGACAGTGGATGTTAAAGGCATATAAATACAGAATATATCCTAATAATGAGCAGAAAATACAAATTGCAAAAACATTTGGCTGTTGCCGTTTTGTATATAATCAGACACTGGCATACCGGAAAGAAGTATATGAGAAAGAGAAAAAATCAGTTAGTAAAACTGACTGTAACAATTACTGCAACAGACAATTAAAGAAAGAATATGAATGGCTGAAAGAAGTGGATAAATTTGCTCTGACAAATACGATTTACAACATGGATGCTGCATATCAGAAATTTTTTAAGGAACATGCAGGTTATCCGAAGTTTAAGAGTAAACACGACAATCATAAGTCATATACAACAAATTTTACGAATGGCAATATAGCAGTAGATTTCGAGGAAAATAGAGTAAAACTGCCTAAATTAAAAAATGTAAAAGCAAAACTGCATAGAAATTTTAGCGGGCAGATAAAATCGGCAACGATATCACAAATTCCGAGTGGAAAATATTATGTATCAATTTTAGTGGAAACAGAACATGTGGAACTGCCACATGTAAATCAAAATACAGGAATAGATTTAGGTATTAAGGAGTTATGTATTACTTCAGCTGGAAAGAAATACGAAAATCCAAAAATCATCAGAAAATACGAAAAGAAACTGATAAAACTGCAAAGGCAGTTAGCTCATAAAGAGAAAAGAAGTCAAAATTACTACAAAACAAAGAAAAAGATAGCATTATGCCATGAAAAAATAACAAATACCAGAAAAGATTATCTGCATAAGATGTCCCTTGAGATTATCAGCGAAAACCAAGTGATAGTTTCAGAAGATTTGCAGATAAAAAACATGGTAAAAAATCATCATTTGGCAAAGTCTATAAGTGATGTATCATGGTATGAGCTTACAAGACAGTTAGAATATAAGGCAAAGTGGAATGGCAGAAAATATATCAAGATAAATACATTTTATGCTAGTAGTCAGCTGTGCTCAGCCTGTGGATACCAAAATACAGAGACGAAAAATCTATCAGTAAGGGAATGGATATGTCCTGTCTGCGGAACAAATCATGACAGAGATATCAATGCGGCAAAGAATATACTGGAAGAAGGATTAAGACAAATAGCATAAAAGGAATAACAATATAGGACAGGGACTGTCCGAATTAACGCCTGTGGAGATAGTAGGTTACGAGGTCTGCGAAGCAGGAAGCCCATTGGCTTTAGACAATGGGTAGTTCACTCAAATGAATCAGTAAAATCAATCACAACGATTACTGTTTCAAATATTGATGAATCCACTAAAAACAAGAACTGACTATGCAATCCAGCGAATTGGAGTCGGGCTTGCCCGACGAAGCTGAGCAGGAGAGCATAGTCAGTTCTTGTTTTTGATGTTTCACAAAGTTTTCTGAGCAGGAGGGCATAGTCAGTTCTTGTTTTGAGACGGTTTCGTCAAGTTCACCTTAAGCCGCTACAACCCAATAGATAACCCAGTAAACCACCCCCAGCGCCCAACTTGTAACCACGCCATACAGCAGTACAGGTCCGGCAATTGTAAAAATCTTCGCCCCGATTCCAAAAACCTGGCCTTCTTTCTTATATTCAATTGCCGGGGCGGCAACAGAATTGGCAAATCCGGTTATTGGGACGAGTGCCCCGGCACCACCCCAATTTGCAATCTTGGAATACACGTTCAGTCCGGTTAGGATAACACTGAACAGAACAAGAACTATAGCAGTCCAGGCACCACAATCTTTTTCAGATAAGCCCAGAGTCTTACAATAGTTTGAAATCAGCTGTCCGAGGGTGCAGATGCTTCCACCGGTTAAAAAGGCTTTGAGCATATTTGTCCAGACATTATGGACGGGGGTATGTTGTTTTACATAATCCTGATATTGCTTTTCTTTTATCTGTTTTTCTAATGGAGTCATAAAGAAGTCCTTCTTTCTACTAAATTTCTAATGATATTCTTACCAATAGCATTTACAAATCCAAACAATTCTATGCACGAATATATTTTGCAGAAGAGAGGAAAACTAAGGCAAAGAAAGAGAATAAATAACTAAAAAAACAAAATGAAGTGAATAACTTCAGGAAACGAGGGTGACGATTTGGAGAAAGAAATGTTGATTTGTGGAAAGCAGAGCATCCGTTTTCGGAAAGCACCTTATATTATAAGTGCAGCGTCTGTAGTCGGCTCAAAAGAATTTGCAGGGCCACTTGGAAAACGTTTTGATTTTCATGCGGAAGATGATTTGTTTGGAGGAAAAACATGGGAAGAAGCGGAGAGTAATATGCAGCGGAAGGCTTGTATACTTGCTTTGCAAAAGGTAAATATGAATGAATCGCAGATACGATATTTGTATGGTGGAGATTTGCTAAGACAGGGGATTGCCACTTCGATGGGAACGGAAAGTCTGCAGATTCCTACATTTGGATTGTATGGAGCATGTTCTACATCGGGGGAAGCACTGGCGCTTAGCTCAATGGCAGTGGCGGCAGGATACGGAGAGGCTATGCTGGCTGTAACCTCGAGTCATTTTGGAAGTGCAGAAAAAGAATTTCGTTTTCCGCTTGGGTATGCAAGTCAAAGACCATTGTCTGCACATTGGACTGTGACAGGGAGCGGCGCTTTTATTGTTGCCAAAGATGCATCCATAAGTCACGTGCGGATTAGTGGCGTGACGATTGGAAAAATTGTAGATTATGGATTGAAAGATTCACAGAATATGGGAGCGTGTATGGCTCCGGCAGCCATGGATACAATTTTAATGAATCTAAAGGATTTTGAGCGGCAGGCAGAAGATTACGACCGGATCATTACAGGAGATTTAGGAGCTGTGGGACAAAAGCTATTGTTAGATATGATTTATAAAAAAGGTGTAGATTTGCAGGAAAAACATTTGGACTGTGGGATGCTTATATTTGATGCAAAGGAGCAGGATACACATGCAGGAGGAAGCGGGTGCGGATGTGCGGCAGTCACGCTTGCGTCCTATATTTTACCAAAGATAGAAAAAGGAGAATGGAAACGAATCCTATTCGTACCGACAGGAGCATTGATGTCGACAGTCAGTTTTAATGAAGGCGCAAGTGTGCCGGGAATTGCACATGGAATTGTATTGGAGCATTGTAATTAAAAAAGCGAGGAGAAAAGATATGGACTATATTAACGCATTTTGGGTAGGAGGCGCAATCTGCGCATTGGTTCAAATATTGATGGACCGCACGAAAATGATGCCGGGAAGGATTATGGTACTTTTAGTCTGCAGTGGTGCAGTACTTGGATTTTGTAATTTATACGAACCATTCCAAACATTTGCCGGGGCCGGGGCAAGCGTTCCGCTGCTTGGATTTGGAAATACATTGTGGCAGGGCGTAAAAGAAGCTGTTGAAAAAAACGGACTGCTTGGATGTTTCCAGGGAGGATTTACCGCAGGGGCGGCAGGTACAGCGGCGGCGCTGATATTTGGCTACATTGCATCCTGGATTTTTGAGCCTAAGATGAAAAAGTAAAACATTTTTACACAGATTTAACAAACATCCATTTTTACATTTTACAAGCCCCCCGTATTATACAACCTGTAAACAAAATATAGCTTAAAAAACAAGGAGATATTTGTAAAAATGAAAATGAAAAAATTAGTTGCAGTATTAGCAGTAGTAGGAATGACAGGAGTTATGATGGCAGGATGCGGAAGCAGTTCGGCTGCAGCAAATACAGATTCTGATTCAGCATCACAGGATCAGGCAAGTGACTGGGACAGCTCAAATGATATTTCAATCGTATCAAGAGAAGATGGTTCAGGTACAAGAGGCGCATTTATCGAGTTATTTGGAATTGAAGAAAAACAGGGTGATCAGAAAGTTGATATGACAACTGAAGATGCACAGATCACAAACAATACATCCGTTATGTTGACAACAGTTGCAAAAGATGATTACGCTATTGGATATGTATCACTTGGTTCTTTGGATGACAGTGTAAAGGCATTGAAAATCGATGGAGCAGAAGCAACAGAAGAAAACATCAAAGATGGCAGCTACAAAGTATCAAGACCATTTAACATCGCAACAAAAGGTGACTCGACAAATGAAGTTGCAAAAGATTTCATTGACTATATCCTGAGCAAAGACGGACAGCAGGTAATCTCAGACAACGGTTATATTTCAAATGATGATGCAGCAGATTACGCCAAAACAGCTCCTTCGGGAAAATGTGTAGTAGGTGGTTCTTCATCTGTATCACCGGTAATGGAAAAACTGATCGAGGCTTATAAAAAAGTAAATCCAAATGCAGAAATCGAACTTCAGACATCAGATTCTACAACAGGTATGACATCTACAATCGAGGGAAGCTATGATATCGGTATGGCATCTCGAGAACTGAAAGATTCAGAGACATCAGAAGGATTGAAAGCAACAGTAATCGCAACTGATGGTATTGCAGTAATCGTAAACAACAATAACCCGGCAGATGAACTGTCAAGTGAGCAGGTAAAAGAAATCTACACAGGTTCATACACAACATGGGATGAGGTCGCAGAATAATATGAAATCAAAAGCATGGATTGAGAAATTCATGCAGGGAGTGTTCTTTGTTGCCGCTTGTGCTTCGGTGCTGGCGGTAGCACTCATTTGTATCTTTCTTTTCGCAAATGGAATCCCTGCAATGAAGGAGATCGGATTTGGTAAATTCATAAGCGGAACAATGTGGAAACCGAAAAATGAAATATTTGGAATCTTCCCAATGATTATCGGAAGTATTTATGTGACTGCAGGTGCGATCATTATCGGTGTTCCGATTGGAATTCTGACATCCGTATTTATGGCAAAATATTGTCCGAAACAAATTTACAGACCATTGAAAATGGCAACAGAGCTTCTGGCAGGAATCCCTTCCGTTGTATATGGATTTTTCGGAATGGTAGTATTGGTTCCGTTGATTAGAGATTTTGGAAGAACACTGAAAGGTGCAGGAGTGGTTCACTCATCCGGAAATGGAAGCAGTATATTGACTGCGTCAATCCTTCTTGGCATGATGATCCTTCCGACGATCATCGGAACAACAGAAGCTGCGATCAGAGCAGTACCATCACAGTATTATGAAGGTTCGCTTGCTTTGGGAGCAACAAAAGAAAGAAGCATTTTCAGAGTTATGATCCCGGCTGCTAAATCCGGTGTCATCGCAGGAATTGTTCTTGGTATTGGACGTGCAATCGGTGAGACAATGGCTGTGATTATGGTAGCAGGAAATCAGGCTAGAATGCCGGAAGGGATTCTCAAGGGAGTGCGAACCTTGACAGCAAACATTGTAATCGAAATGGGATATGCCACAGATCTTCACAGAGAGGCATTGATCGCAACAGGCGTTGTACTTTTCGTATTTATTTTGATCATTAACTTTAGTGTAGCATTGTTGAATAGGGGGAAAGATCGTGAGTAAAGAAGCTAATAATACAACATTTACGGATAAGATGAAGATGTATCTGGCACATCCGGGGTCTATGATTCTGATGCTTCTTGTTATGCTCTCAGCAATTATCACATTTACGGTATTGATTTTCCTGATTGCATATATTTTGGTTCATGGTGTCCCTTATATTAAACCGTCACTGTTTTCACTGCACTACACATCGGAAAATGCATCTTTGATGCCGGCACTTATCAATACAATCATTATGACTTTTCTTTCATTACTGATCGCAGTGCCATTTGGGATTTTTGCAGCAGTATTCTTGGTTGAATATGCAAAACGTGGAAATAAATTTATGGACATAATCCGACTGACGACAGAGACATTATCAGGTATTCCATCTATCGTTTACGGACTGTTCGGAATGTTATTTTTTGTAAATACATTAGGCTGGGGCTTCTCGTTGATTGCAGGAGCATTTACATTAGCAATTATGATTCTTCCATTGATCATGCGTCAGACAGAGGAGTCGTTAAAATCGGTACCGGACTCATTTCGCGAAGGAAGCTTTGGTTTAGGTGCAGGAAAACTTCGTACCGTGTTTTGTATCGTACTTCCGTCAGCTGTTCCGGGAATACTGGCAGGTGTGATTCTGGCAATTGGCCGTATCGTAGGTGAGACAGCAGCACTTATGTATACTGCCGGAACAGTGGCAAAGGTGCCGAGCAGTATCTTTGGTTCAGGACGTACACTGGCTGTACATATGTATAACCTGTCAAGTGAAGGTCTGTATATGAACCAGGCATACGCGACAGCAGTAATCTTGCTGATACTGGTAGTCGGTATCAATACATTATCAGGCGTGATCGCTAGACGTCTTGCAAAAGCATAAGAAAGGAAAGAACAATGTCAAAATTAAGTATTCAGAATATTGATCTATATTACGGTGATTTTAAAGCACTTAAGAATATCAATATGGAAATCGAAGAAAATAAAATCACCGCATTTATCGGACCAAGTGGATGCGGTAAGTCTACATTGCTCAAATCCATCAACAGAATGAATGATCTTGTGGAAGGATGCAGAATTGAAGGAGATATCCTCTTAGATGGAAAGAGCGTATTTAAAGGAATGGATGTCAATCTTTTAAGACGCCGTGTCGGTATGGTATTTCAGAAGCCAAATCCATTTCCAATGAGCATTTACGACAATATTGCGTATGGCCCTCGTACTCATGGAATCCGTTCAAAAGCAAAGCTTGATGATATTGTGGAAAAATCATTGAGAAATGCGGCAATCTGGGATGAATGTAAAGACAGATTAAAGAAAAGTGCACTTGGTATGTCCGGTGGACAGCAGCAGAGATTGTGCATTGCCAGAGCACTGGCAGTAGAGCCGGAAGTCCTTCTGATGGACGAACCGACTTCGGCACTGGACCCGATTTCTACATCTAAGATTGAAGACCTTGCACTGGAATTGAAAAAAGATTATACTATCGTTATGGTAACGCATAATATGCAACAGGCAGTACGTATATCGGATAACACTGCATTTTTCCTTCTTGGAGAAGTTGTAGAATACAATGAGACAGAAAAATTATTCTCTATTCCGTCAGATAAGAGAACCGAAGATTATATTACAGGGAGGTTTGGTTGATTTATGCGTAATCGATTTGACAGACAGTTACAATTATTGGAAGAAGAACTTACTCACATGGGTGAGCTTTGTGAGGTTGCTATCGCCAACGCAACAAATGCATTGACAGAAGGAGATTTGGAGCAGGCACAGGCAGTGATCGAAGCTGATGAAGAAATCGATCAGCTGGAAAAAGAGATTGAAGGTCTGTGTATGAAATTATTACTTCAGCAGCAGCCGGTTGCAAGAGATCTGCGTAGGATTTCAGCAGCGCTTAAGTTGATCACAGATATGGAGAGAATCGGAGACCAGACTTCTGATATCGCAGAGATCGTAATCTCAACAAGAAGAAATACCCCAACGCAGTTGAAGAAGTTAAACGAGATGTCTGTAGCAGCAAGTAAGATGGTGCGTGACAGCGTGACAGCTTATGTTGAGAAGGACCTTGAGCTTGCAAGAAAAGTAATGCTTGAAGATGATACTGTAGACCAGTATTTTGATGAGATCCGCGAAGAGCTGATAGCGTTCATCAAAGAAGAACAAGGAAACAAAGGTAAAGAGATTTTTGACTTGATCATGATCGCTAAATATTTGGAGCGAATTGGAGATCATGCAACCAATATTGCAGAGTGGGTTGAATTTTCTATTACAGGAAGCCATAGAAGCGGGGGTGCTTAGAGGGTTGCCGGTTGGGGACGGAGTTTAGTGAGCCATTGGGGACGGGGGTTAGTGGCTCTTTTGTAAAAAGGCCACTAAACCCCGTCCCCAATGGCTCACTAAACCCCGTCCCCAACCACCCCTCAACAATCAAAAAAAGAAAGGGAGCTTGCGATGATTTATTGCGTAGAAGATGATGATAACATTCGCGAACTGGTAGTCTATACATTGGAATCAACAGGATTGGAAGCAAAAGGGTTTGCAGAGGGCAGATCCTTTTTGGAGGCTCTGGCGTTTGATACACCAGAGCTCGTTTTGCTGGATATCATGCTTCCGGGAGAAGACGGAATGCAGATCCTGCGTAGACTGAAAAGTTCGTCAAAAACAAAAGATATTCCGGTCATTATGGTGACTGCGAAGGGAACAGAATACGATAAGGTAATAGGACTTGATTCTGGAGCAGACGATTATGTGACAAAACCATTCGGCATGATGGAGCTTGTCTCAAGGATCAAAGCTGTCCTGCGACGTACCGGAAGAATAAAGACAGATACTTCTGAACTTGAGATAAATGGAGTGAAGATAGATCTAAAAAAACATGAAGTTACAGCAGACGGTAAGACAATTGTTCTTACACTAAAAGAATTTGAGCTGTTAGAGAAATTGATGAAGAATCAAAATATCGTGCTGACCAGAGACCAGCTTCTCACAGATATCTGGGGGTATGATTTTGATGGCGAGACAAGAACGGTAGACGTACATATTCGAACACTCAGACAGAAGCTTGGAGAGTACGGATCGATGATAGAAACAATTCGAGGAGTGGGATATCGCATTGGAGAAACGAATGAGAGATAAGATTCAAAAAAGTATGATTTTTATCTTGGCAATAACCATTATTATTTCATATGGATTTGTTTCCTTTTTTGTATATAATCAAAGTCTGGGGATTTTGGAAACAGATGTGTGCCAGGAAGCGAAGTATATTGAAAAAGCAATAGAGATTACCGGGACACAATATCTGGAAGAACTCGATGAAGTAGATGCAAGGACCCGCATCACAAGGATTGCACAAGACGGAAAGGTGCTTTACGATTCCAGGGGTGATGAAAGTACACTTGATAATCACAAAGACCGAGTGGAAGTACGTGAAGCATTGAAAAATGGAGTCGGTGAGGATATCCGTATGTCCGATACCGTTGGAAAAGAACTCTATTATTATGCAGTCCTTTTAGACGATGGCACAGTCCTTCGTGTGGCAAGAAATATGGATAGTCTGATAAGCACGGCAATTCAGATATTTCCTGTGATGGCAGTGATCGCGGCAATCGTGCTTGCATTTGTATATATACTCGGCAGATGGCAGACAGCAAGACTCATTCGTCCAATCAACGAACTGGATATAGAGCATCCTCTGGATAATGAAATTTATGAGGAGCTGGATCCGCTTTTAGAGGCAATTGATAAACAGAACAAAGAAAAAGATGCAGTGGCAAATATGAGAAAAGAATTCTCGGCAAATGTTTCCCATGAGCTAAAGACACCGCTGACTTCAATATCCGGTTATGCAGAAATTATGAAAAATGGACTTGTAAAACCGGAAGATATCCAAAACTTTTCCGAGCGCATTTACAAAGAAGCAAGAAGGCTTATCACCCTTGTAGAAGATATCATCAAACTGTCAAAACTTGATGAAGAATCCGTAGAGTTAGAGAAAGAAGAAGTCAATCTGTATGATATGACGAGGGAAATCGTAAGCCGCCTTTCTATGCAGTCATCTGCAAAGCATGTTAGGATGATTTTGGAAGGAGAGTCAGTGACTTATACAGGGATCCGTCAGATATTAGATGAGATGATTTATAACATTTGCGAGAATGCAATAAAATACAATCGTCCCGGAGGAAGCGTGAGCATTTGGGTTGGTAATACACTGGAAGGTCCAAAGGTAAGCGTAACGGATACAGGAATCGGAATACCAGAGGAACATCTGGAGAGAGTTTTCGAAAGATTCTACAGGGTTGACAAAAGCCATTCCAAAGAAATCGGAGGAACAGGACTGGGGCTTTCTATTGTAAAACATGGAGCATTGCTTCATCAGGCAAAGGTATCCGTAGATAGTACAGTCGGGGAAGGAACACGGATTTCCATAGTGTTTTCTAAGAATAAATAAAATCAATTTGACAATTTACCATATCAAAGTTATAATAACGAAGAACAAGGGCGTTTTCTAAAGGTAGAGAACGCCCATTTTTCACTTTATAGGAAATTTGAAGCGGACTTGTCCGTTTCATTTCTAATATTGAAGTATGTTTGGAGGGTTCGATAATGCACAACTATACACGTGAAGATATTCTGAAAATGGTAGAGGAAGAAGATGTAGGATTTATCCGTCTGCAATTTACAGACATTTATGGAACGATAAAAAACATGGCAGTCACTGTCAGTCAGTTAGAAAAAGCATTGGATAACAGATGCGTATTTGATGGTTCATCGGTAGAAGGATTCGCAGAACTCGGTGAATCAGATATGTATTTATATCCGGATCTGAATACATTTGAGATTTTCCCATGGAGACCACAACAAGGAAAAGTTGCACGTATGATCTGTGATGTGCATTATCCGGATGGAAGACCATTTGAACTGGATCCGCGTTATATATTGAAAAAAGTTGTAAAAGAAGCCGAAGAAATGGGGTATACGCTGAAAGCAAGTCCGGAGTGCGAATTTTTCCTTTTCCACACAGACGAGGATGGAATTCCGACAACGATCACACATGAGCAGGGAAGTTCATTTGATGTAGGGCCATTGGACCTTGGAGAAAATGCAAGACGAGACATGGTTTTGACATTAGAAGATATGGGATTTAACGTAGAAACATCACATCATGAGCTGGCTCCGGCACAGCATGAAATTGATTTTCATTATGATGATGCACTTTCAACAGCAGACAATATCGTAACATTTCGTATGGTAGTAAAAACCATTGCAAAGAGACATGGCCTGCATGCGACATTTATGCCGAAACCTAAAATCGAGACAGCCGGTTCAGGAATGCATATGAATCTGTCACTCTGGAAAGATGGCAAAAACATTTTCAGGGATGATACAGATAAAAATGGTATGAGTCAGGAAGGATATCAGTTTATGGGTGGAATTCTGGAGCATATCAAGGCAATCACATGCATCACCAATCCGACGGTTAATTCTTACAAACGTTTTGTGCCTGGGTATGAAGCACCGGTTTATATTACCTGGTCAGGCAAATCACGTTCACCGCTTATCCGGATTCCGGCTATGCGAGGAGAACATACGAGACTGGAGCTTAGAAGCCCGGACCCTTCGGCAAATCCTTATCTGGCACTGGCAGTACTTCTGGCAGCAGGTCTGGATGGAATTAAAAATAGCATCAAGCCGATAGGAAGCATAGATTTGAACGCACAGAAAATGACAGATGAGCAACGCGCTTCACTGCACATTGATATGCTGCCACAGAGCCTTCCGGAAGCTGTAAATGAACTGGAGCAGGATTCATTTATCAAAGATGTGCTTGGAAGAGAATTATCAACAAAGATGATCGATTCGCATAAAAAAGCATATCATGAATATTGCATGCAAGTTACAGATTGGGAAATTGCAAATTATCTGCACAAAATCTGATCCCGCTTTCAAAGGTAACAAAGTAGTACTGTTTACAGTATGGGATGCAGGAGGTGTAGAATATGAACGAAATTATTGTAGCATTTCCTAAAAAAGAAATTGCAATTAATATTCGAAATATCCTTGTGCGTGGTGGAATAGATGTATATGGAGTATGCACGACTGGGGCGCAGGTGCTTCATATGGCAGATACATTGGATGAGGGAATCATAATCTGCGGATACCGTATGCAGGATATGATGTACACAGATATCCGAGAGTATCTTCCGAAAGAATTTGAAATATTGTTGGTGACATCTCCCGATAAATGGAGTGATGGGAGTGTACAGGGTGTTATCGGATTATCAATGCCGATAAAAGTACATGATTTAATAAATACGGTGGAAATGATGCTGCAAAATATGAGGAGGCGAAGGAAAAAACGTCATGAAGCTGCAAAACAGCGCAGTCCGGAAGAAAAAGCATTAATTGCGAAGGCAAAGTCTCTTTTGATGGAACGAAATAATATGACAGAAGAAGAGGCACATCGATATTTACAAAAAAGCAGTATGGATAGCGGGACCAATATGTTGGAAACCGCGCAGATGGTTTTAACAATTATGGATGAATAAGAGAGGTAACTGGTTATGGAATTTACAAAAATGCAAGGATTAGGCAATGATTATGTCTATGTAAATTGCTTTAAAGAAAAAATAGAAAACCCATCTGAGATGGCAGTCAAAGTAAGCGACCGTCATTTCGGAATCGGCTCAGACGGACTGATTTTGATCAAACCATCCGAAGTAGCTGATTTTGAAATGGAAATGTACAACGCAGACGGTTCACGTGGGGAAATGTGCGGAAATGGAATCCGTTGTGTAGCAAAATATGTCTACGACTATGGTCTGACAGATAAAACAAGCATTTCAGTAGAGACACTTGGCGGAATAAAATACCTTGACCTGACAGTAGAACATGGAAAAGTTACACTCGTAAAAGTCGATATGGGAACCCCGATTTTAAAACCGGAATTAATTCCAATCGTTGCAAAAGGCGAGACTGTGATCGACGAACCAATCATGGTTGGAGGAAAAGAATACCATATGACAGGAGTATCTATGGGAAATCCTCATGATGTGGTATTTATGGATGATATAAAAAATCTGGAAATAGAAAAGATAGGACCATTATTTGAAAATCATGAAAGATTTCCAAATCGAATAAATACAGAATTTGTAAATGTAATAGACCGTCATACAGCTCAAATGCGAGTATGGGAAAGAGGCTCAGGAGAAACACTGGCATGCGGAACAGGTGCCTGCGCAGTTGCAGTTGCCTGCATCTTAAATGGACTGACAGAAAATACGGTGACAGTAAAATTGTTAGGCGGGGACCTTCAAATTGAATGGGACCGCGAAAAAAATACTGTCTACATGACCGGTCCTGCAGAAGTCTCATTTGACGGAGTGTGGAAAGAAAAATAGGGAGGAACCCAATAATGTTTAAAGTAAATGAAAATTATTTAAAATTACCAGGAAGTTATCTGTTTTCAACAATAGGAAAAAAAGTTGCTGCATTTAGCGAGGCAAATCCGGATAAATCAATCATCCGACTTGGAATTGGTGATGTTACACAGCCACTTGCACCGGCAATCATCGATTCCCTTCATAAAGCAGTAGATGAAATGGCACATGCAGAGACATTTCACGGATACGCACCAGATCTCGGATACGAATTTTTAAGAAGTGCGATGGCAAAAAATGATTATCAGGCTCGCGGATGCGATATCGCAGCTGACGAAGTATTTATTTCTGACGGAGCAAAATGTGATTCCGGAAACATTCAGGAAATCTTTAGCATCGACAATAAAATCGCAGTGTGCGACCCGGTATATCCTGTATATGTGGATACAAATGTGATGGCAGGAAGAACAGGAGTCTATGATCCAACAAAGGAAACATGGAGTGATGTAATTTATATGCCATGTACTAAAGCGACAAACTTTGCACCAGAGCTTCCAAAAGAAACACCGGATATCATTTATCTTTGCTTCCCAAATAATCCGACAGGCTCTACAATCACAAAAGCACAGCTGCAGGAATGGGTTGACTATGCAAATAAAGTAGGTGCAGTTATCATCTACGATGCAGCTTATGAAGCATACATTTCAGAAGATGACGTGCCACATACAATCTACGAATGCGAAGGCGCAAGAACATGTGCGATCGAGCTTCGAAGCTTTTCAAAAAATGCCGGATTTACAGGAGTACGTCTCGGTGCAACTATTATTCCAAAAGATGTAAAATGTGGCGATGTGACATTACATTCACTGTGGGCAAGACGTCATGGAACAAAATATAACGGTGCTCCATACATTGTGCAGAGAGCCGGTGAAGCTGTATATTCTGAAGAAGGAAAGGCGCAGCTCAAAGCACAGATCGCATATTATATGAACAATGCAAAAGTAATTTCACAGGGATTAAAAGATGCAGGTTATACTGTGTCAGGCGGTGTAAATGCTCCATATATCTGGCTGAAAACACCGGACAATATGACTTCATGGGAATTCTTTGATTATCTTCTTGAAAATGCAAATGTAGTCGGAACTCCGGGTTCAGGTTTCGGACCAAGCGGAGAAGGATATTTCAGACTGACTGCATTTGGAAGCTATGAAAATACAGTGGCTGCGATTGAGCGGATTAAGAAGATGTAGGTCGCTATTTAATTCACGAAGTGGCAATACGTTCCTTACAAAAAATTGATATAAGAATTCTTGCTCGAATTTCTTATATCAATTTTTTTGTAAGTAATGTATTGGCTCAGGCCATGGAGTTCAAAGAATAGGGGGAGATATCTGCGATAGTGGATTTTTTGGGATTGAAGATGCCAAATTTCTGTGGGAAGTATCTGCAAGGCATGGAAAGAGCAAGTTGAGGATGCAAAATTTCTACGGGAAGCATCCTCAGGTCATAGAAAAGGCAAGATGTAGATGCAATTGTACATGATAGGCAGGCTTAAAAGTATCTGCAAGTTCGAAGAAAAGTAAGTTGCAGATACATTGATTCCAAAAAGAGCATCTGCAACAGCGAATATTAAGCCAGCGCAGATACATCGGTCTCAAAAAAAGCATCTGCAACAGCGAATATTAAGTCAGTGCAGATACAACGGTTGCCACAAAGATATCTACAACACTGAATAAGCGAGATGTGTAGATACATGAGGTGCCAGCGCCTGCCCAGTAAAGCTCTGCTTTTTAATTCATTAGATTTGCGATAACGTACTGAGAAAAAATATTGGATATGAATTTCTGTGAATACAAAGGAAGCGATTGGAAATACTAAAAGGCCAGAATTTTACGTTAGAGCTTAGGAACTTGCTGTTTGAGGGCACAGCCCGAGTTGCTGGTTTCTAAGTTCTGTTTTTAGTAATAATTCTGACCTTTATGTATTTCCCGCTGACGGAGTCTGAACAGAAATTCATATCCAATATTTTTCTAAGGGACGCTTATCCAACTTAATGAACTAAATAGCAATAAAAAACATAAAATTTCTCAAAACAACATTGAAGTTCCCCCATAATAGGTTATAATGAAACTATGATTTTAACTGGCGGGGAAAGGAGACTTATATTATGAAGACATTTTTTGAAGATTTAACAAAGAGACTTGGAGAGACAGCGGAACTCGTAGGTAATAAAGCGAATGAAGCAATGGAAGTTCAGAGATTGAAAAATCAGATTCGTACATTAGAGAGAAATAACGAAGATGATTTAGCAGAATTAGGAAGAGTCTTATACGAAAAGTTCCTAAACGGGGAAGAATTAGAAGCAGAAGAAGAGGCGCTGTGCGAGGCAATTCAAGATCGTGAAGAAAGTATTGAAGAATACAATGAGCAGATTGTTGAACTTAGAGGCGATACAAATTGTGCAGCATGCGGCAAGAGTATTGCGAAAGGTATGGCATATTGTCCATATTGCGGAGAGAAGGTTTCAACATCTGTACCGACAGATGCAGATTTTGTAGATGAAGAAGATATTGTTGTAGATGTCAAAGAGACTGTTGATGAAGTAAAAGAAGAGCCAACAGCAACACAGGAAAAAGAAGAACCAGAAGACAAGCCACAAGTTCAGGCAGATGAATTAAAAGAAGAGCCGGAAGCTCAGGCAGAAGAAAATGTGACAGAATCACCGGAAGAATAGGGGTGAGAGGAGAATGGGAATCTTGGTATTAATCAGCGTGACAGCAGTGCTGGCTATGCTTGATATCACTATCAAATCCTGTATAGAGAATGGCATCACGAGAAAAGAAGAACGGGAAGCTTTAAAAGGGAAAGTAATCTTACGAAAAGTATATAATCGTGGGTTTGGATTGAATGTATTGCAGAACGATCCGGATACGGTAAAATATGTATCTTCATTTGCTACGATAATTTTGACAATCACGCAGCTGATTCAGCTGATGCGTAAAAAAGGAATCAAGCTAAAGAAGATAGGTTTGTCACTTATGACAGCAGGGGCATGGAGTAATACATTTGACCGGTGGCTTCGCGGATATGTGATTGACTATATCGGATTTGAAAATAAAAATAAAAAAATCGAAAAGATTACATGGAATCTGGGAGATTTCTTTTTGATTGCAGGAGGAATTATTGTTTCTCTTGGTTCATTGCTTCATAAGAAGAAATAATAAAATATTGCTTCACAAGAAGATGTAACAAAATGCTGCTTCATAGGAAGATTTACAGGAAGAGAAGATATAATGAAGCAGACGAATACTTAACAGAAACAGAGGAAGAGATAGATGATACAGGATATCGCACCACATCAGTATAACAATGCATATAAGCCGGTGCCGCCAAAGAAAGACAGCTTTGCTCTTTATTATGAAAAGAGAACTTGTCTGATGAAGAAAAGCGAAGAGGGGATGACATTTCCGACATTTGCAGATTTAGAACGATTGAACGAAGATATTTACGAGAATTACACGTATTTATTTTCTATTGATAATAAGCCTTTTTATCTTGTAAATGATATCAATCGTGAGAGGTTATCAGCTTACACTATGGAGAATACGGAAGTGTTTCGGACGATACAGCCGCGGTATCTGGCATTTGCCGGAATCACAGGATATCAGCTGTATTCCTGGTATCAAAGCCACAAGTTTTGCGGAAGATGTGGTTCGCCGACTCAAAAAGACGAGAAAGAGCGCATGCTTTATTGTGAAAAATGTGGATTAATGGAATTTCCAAAAATCTGTCCGGCAACGATTATTGCTGTACGAGACGGGAATCGACTTCTTCTTTCAAAGTATGCAGGAAGAGCTTACAAAAAGTATGCCCTGCTTGCAGGATACACAGAGATTGGCGAGACGATAGAAGAAACGGTGAAGCGTGAGGTTATGGAAGAAGTTGGCTTGAAAGTAAAGAATATTCAATACTATAAAAGCCAGCCGTGGTCATTTTCGGATACATTATTGATGGGATTTTATTGCGATCTTGACGGAGAAGATAAGATTACATTAGATCAGGATGAACTTGCGCTGGCAGAATGGTTTGAGCGAGAAGATTTACCGGAGGTAACATCAGATGAAAGCTTAACAAATGAGATGATACAGATGTTTAAGCTTGGGAAAATATAATTCATATTGCCTGAGATTCTGATAATACTGAAAAGTATAAAAAGAAGAGCGTTTGCGGATTATAATTGATATGATTTGCAAATGATCTTCTTTTTTTCGAGGAAATAGATAAATAAAAATAGATGTAAGGTAGGGATTACACAATGAAAAGTAACTGGAATATAAAAAAATTTTCATATGATATTTTTATAGATATTGTGGGAGGCGTTTTGATCGGTCTTGGAATTTACAATTTTGCTGCAAATGCAGAATTCCCATTGGCAGGAGTATCAGGTCTTGCATTAATTTTATATCGTTTGTTCAATATTCCAATCGGATGGGGAACAATTGCACTAAATATACCGATTGTAATTATATGTTTCAAGACATTAGGAAAAGAGTTTTTTGCACGTTCAATACGTTCACTTATTATTTCATCTTTAATCACAGACTATGTAGTTACATTACTTCCGGTTTATTCCGGCGACCGTATGCTTGCTGCATTATGTACAGGTATTTTTTCAGGGCTAGGCTATGCACTGATATTTATGAATCATTCTTCAACAGCGGGAATGGATTTCGTGTGTGTGGCAATCCATTCGAAGCACCCGCATATTTCATTGGGGAAAATTGTATTCTCAATCGACTGTGCAGTTGTATTATTAGGCGGAGCAATATTTAAAGACGTAGACGCCACGATTTATGGTTTGATCATTTCCTATTTTCTGACCGTTGTAATTGATAAGATCACATATGGCATCAATTCAGGTAAGATTGCATTGATTGTGACGGACGAAGGGCAAAAAGTAGCAAATATGATAGACGAACATGTAGGACGAGGCTCAACAATTTTAAGGGGATGCGGAAGCTATACAGGTGCTGAAAAGGATATTGTAATGTGTGCAAGTAATAATAAGGAAATGTATGCGATTCGCGAAATGGCCAGAAAGGCTGATGAGAAAGCATTTGTGATTATAATGGAGTCAAATGAAGTACTTGGAGAAGGATTCAGAGAAGAAATTCAATAGGAGTGCTAGTTGGGGACGAGTGCCAGTTGGGGACGGGGTTTAATGGCTCTTTTTCTTGGGGGGTGCCAGTTGGGGACGGGGTTTAATGGCTCTTTTTGGCTTACCAAAAAGAGCCATTAAACCCCGTCCCCACCGGCACCCCTTTCACTTCTTAATCCTGGTAAACAATCTTTCCGCGGCAGATGGTATATTTGATTTTTCCGTATAATTCTTTTCCGGTAAATGGGCTGTTGGATGATTTGGATGCGTATTCTGTCGGTATCCATGTTTCATCTGGATTGAAAAGTACAAAATCAGCAGCAGCACCTTCTTCAATCGTGCCGTAAGGCAGATGATAAAGTTTGGCCGGATTGATTGTCATTTTCTCTAATAATTCCATCATAGTCAAGTGTCCCGGACGGACAAGCGATGTAATGCCAAGTGAAAGGGATGTTTCCAGCCCGATGATTCCACTAGGAGCTTCTGTCAATGGTTTTGCTTTTTCTTCGGCACTGTGAGGTGCATGGTCTGTTGCGATTAAATCGATCGTTCCGTCTTTTAAACCTTCGATGATTGCCAGACGGTCTGCTTCAGTACGAAGCGGCGGATTCATTTTTGCAAGCGTTCCATGCTCTAACAAGGCCTTATCGGTCAATGTGAAATGATGTGGTGTAGCTTCAGCGTGAAGTTTTGCACCTTGCGCCTTGAACATGCGGATTAGTTCAACGGAACGTCCGGAGCTGATGTGCTGGATAACAACGTCTGCGCCGGAGCGAAGAGCAAGCATACAATCGCGAGCAACCAAAGACTCTTCAGCAATAGAAGGAGAGCCATATACACCCAGCTTTTCAGACACATCACCATGATTGATTCCGTTGTTCGTAATAAATGCAGGGTCTTCTTCGTGAAGGCTTATCGGAACATTCAAAGCGGCAGCCTCTTCCATAGCTTTATAGCAGAACGCAGCATTTTTTAAAGGAATACCATCATCAGTAAATCCACATGCTCCGGCCTCTTTTAACGCTTTCATATCAGTCAGGGTTTCACCCTTTAAAGAATGTGAAATAGAAGCAGCCTGATAAATACGAATATCTTCAGCCTTGGCACGCTGTAAAATGTCCTCAAGTACAGGAACATTATCTACAGTCGGAGAAGTATTTGCCATGCAGATAACAGTTGTAACTCCTCCGTGTGCAGCAGAAAGCGAACCGGTATGGATATCTTCTTTATAAGTGAATCCAGGATCACGGAAATGAATATGCGTATCAATCAGACCAGGCGCAATGACCAGTCCGGAAGCATCAATGACTTCTTCTGATTCCGATGGAGTGATCGACGCAGCAATTTTAATAATCTTATCATCTTCAATAAGAATGTCACCAGAAATAATTGTTTGTGTGGCAGGGTTCATAATTGTACCATTTTTAATAATCATGGGAAAAACCTCCTTAAAATTCATTGTATAATGTGAATATCTCTTTTCTTATCTCATAAATGTGTTGATAACATGAAGAATTCCGTCGTCATCATTCGAATGAGTAATAAAATCCGCATGTTCCTTTACAATTGGCTGAGCATTTTCCATAGCAACACCAAGTCCGGCATATTCAATCATAGAAACATCATTGAAGCCGTCACCACAGCATATCATAGAGTTGGCGGTCAGACCGATACTGTTGAGCAATTTCTGCAGAGAGTTTGCCTTGTCAATTTTCTGTGGCATAATCTCTAAGAAAAATGGTTCCGAACGATAAATATTTAAAAGTGAATGGAATTTACGCTTTAATTCTGGCATTAATTTCTCCAAAACAGCCGGTTCACCCGGAATCAGCATCTTGTTTACCGGAAAATCCAAATATTCAACAAAATTGTCGACCTCTTTCACGGGCATTTTATTGATAAACATTTCTTTTTCTGTATATTCATTTACCTTAATTCCGGAAATGACACAATCATTCTCATAAGAAATAATATCCAGCCCCGGATAATTTTTGGTATATTCAAAAATCGGTGCAATAACTTCACGAGGCAGAGTTTTATTATAGACCGGTTTATTTGTTGCACAGTCAATAATGAGTGCTCCGTTAAAAGAAAGAATATAGCTTCCAAAACGGTCAAGTTCTAATTCTTTTGCGAGTGGCATAACACCACATGTCGGACGTCCGCTGGCAAGAACCACCTTTTTTCCGGCTTCCTGAATTTCTATAAGAGCCTGCTTTGTGGCAGGGGTGATTTCTTTTCTTGAATTTGTGAGGGTTCCGTCCAAGTCAAGGACAAGCATTTCATACTTCATAAACAACTCCTAAATTAAAATTGATAGTACACGTATTACGTGAATATTTACAGTAACAGTATAAATTCTTTGAAAAACCTTGTCAATTGAATAGGAAAAATAGGTTGGCTGTCGGGCAACAAAAATATTTCTTAAAAAAATCAAAAAAAGTACTTGCTTTTTCTCTCAGAGTCTGTTATATTAATGGAGTTGCAGCTGATAAGCAACAAACTTAATAACTGATGCGGAATGGTGTAATTGGCAGCACAGCAGACTCTGACTCTGTTAGTAGGGGTTCAAGTCCCTTTTCCGTAGCTATGGTGTGTTACTGCACGGCAGGCATTAACCAGGCATGAATATTACGAGAGTATATTTGTGTGGGTTAATGTCTTTTTTGTTTATTATCAACATAAAAATTAAAAACACTCTTTGATAACTAATAAAAAAAGACAATTCTCTCAAAATAATATAGAACGTGATATTTATGGATCTTAAAAAAGAACAAGAAGGAGAGAAATGTCATGAAAGACAAAATTTTTGGTGTCCTGCAGAGAGTGGGACGAAGCTTTATGCTTCCAATCGCGATTCTTCCGGTAGCAGGTTTATTGCTTGGACTTGGAAGCTCATTTACAAATGAAACAACAATCGCAACATACCATCTTCAAAAAGTGTTGGGAGACGGAACCGTGCTCCATGCCTTGCTGACAATTATGAATAAAGTCGGCAGTGCGATTTTTGATAACCTGCCACTGATTTTTGCGGTAGGTGTTGCAATTGGTATGGCAAAGAAAGAAAAAGAAGTTGCAGCGTTATCTTCTATGATTGCATTCTTTGTTATGCATGTATCTATTAGCGCGATGCTTTCCATTAATGGAAAGATTCTTACAGACGGTTCAATTGCGAAAGATGTGCTGGAAGGAACAGTTGCATCAGTTTGTGGAATCCAGAGTCTGCAAATGGGTGTGTTTGGAGGAATTATTGTAGGTCTGGGTGTTGCGGCACTTCACAATCGATTCCATAAAATCGTATTGCCAAATGCATTATCATTTTTCGGCGGCTCAAGATTTGTGCCGATCATTTCTACAATCGTTTATATGTTTGTCGGAATATTAATGTATTTTGTATGGCCGGCAGTTCAGAATGGTATTTATGCACTGGGCGGACTTGTAACAGGAACAGGATATTTCGGGACACTGATTTTTGGTATTATCAAGAGAGCCTTGATTCCATTTGGACTGCACCATGTGTTCTATATGCCATTTTGGCAGACAGCAGTTGGTGGAACAATGGAAGTTGCAGGACAGATGGTTCAGGGAGGACAGAATATCTTCTTTGCACAGCTTGCAGATTCCGCTAATATCACACATTTTAGTGCCGATGCTACAAGATATTTCTCAGGAGAATTCATTTTCATGATCTTCGGACTTCCGGGAGCAGCACTCGCTATGTATCGCTGTGCAAAACCGGAAAAGAAGAAACAGGCAGGCGGACTTTTATTATCTGCAGCACTTGCAAGTATGTTGACAGGTATTACAGAGCCAATTGAATTTTCTTTCTTATTTGTAGCTCCAATGTTATTTGCAGTACAGGTTGTATTGGCAGGAGCCGCTTATATGATTGCACATATGTTAAATATTGCGGTAGGTCTGACATTCTCAGGCGGATTTCTTGATTTGTTCTTGTTTGGTATTTTGCAGGGAAATGCAAAGACAAGCTGGGTAAGAATCATCCCGGTTGGTATTATTTACTTCATTTTATATTATGTGATCTTTACATTTTTAATTAAAAAATTCGATTTGAAGACTCCGGGACGTGAGGATGATGATGTAGAGACAAAATTATATACAAAGGCCGATGTAAATGCCAAAAAAGAAGGCCAGAAAACTTCTGAGACAGGCTCAAAGGATGCCATCAGCGAGATGATCACAGAAGGTCTTGGCGGCAAGAAAAATATCAGTGATGTTGACTGTTGTGCAACAAGACTTCGTATTACGGTATACGATACAGAACGTGTAAACGATGAAATTTTGAAACAGACAGGTTCCAGAGGAATTGTGAAAAAAGGACAGGGGGTTCAGATTATTTACGGACCACATGTAACAGTAATCAAATCAAATCTGGAAGATTATCTGGAAACAGCACCTGACACATATGCAGAAACAACAGTTCTGGAAAATACAGAAACCAAAACAGAAGAAACAACAGTTTCAGAAAATGCGGAAAATGAAACAAAAGCAAAAAGCACAATCATTATTTCCAGCCCTATCACAGGAAATGCAGCTGACCTTTCAGCGGTACCTGACGAAGCATTTGCAGGACGTATGATGGGAGATGGAGCGGCAGTTACACCAACAGATGCAATTATTACAGCACCGGAAGACGGAGAAGTGGCATTTGTATTTGATACAAAACACGCAATTGGATTTGAGACAGAAAGCGGTGTTGAACTTTTAATCCATGTCGGAGTTGATACAGTATCACTCAATGGAGAAGGTTTTGAGGTGTTTGTAGAAAATGGTCAGAAGGTGAAAAAGGGAGATGTGATGATGAAAATCAATATCCCATATCTGACTGAGCATGCCCCATCTTTATGCTCACCGGTATTATGTACAGATTTAGATGACAATCAGAAAATCCGTTTACTTGCTAAAGGCGAGATTAAAGCAGGAGAGCCGCTGTTTGCAATAGATCTATATTAGGAGATTTAAAATGATGAGGTATGTTGCTGTTTGCGAGTACTCATGAACAGCAGCTAATGATGTAAAGTACCTCGGCCAAATTAGGCCGAGGTACTTTACATTTTGGCGAGATTTTGTTACGCTGTTTTTAGTCTTTAGGAAATGAAATGGTCAGGGGGAATATTTATATGTATCGGGTGAGTAAAGTACTCAATAACAATGGTGTTATCGCAATAGAGATGGAAGAAAATCAAGAGTATGTCCTGCTTGGAAAAGGAATTGGATTTGGGAAGAAAGTCAGTCAACGATTTGAAGCACCTTCTGACTGTACAAGATATTCATTGAAAAATGATACAGAACGAGGGAGTGCGGCATCGCTTGTTAAAAGTGTGGACCCTGTATTTTTGGAAATTGCAAATGAAGTACTCAAAGAAGCAGAGCATACTTTCGGAAATATTGACAAGAGAATCTTATTTCCTCTGGCAGACCATATATCCTTTGCAGTTGCACGGATGAAAAACGGAGAACAGATCAGTAATCCCCTGACAGGTGATATACATGCTCTATTTTATAAGGAATTTCAGGTCGCATCTGTATTGAAGAAGATTTTATCAGACAGGATGCAGATAGAGATTGGAGACGATGAGATTGGCTATGTAGCCTTGCATGTCCATTCTGCGATAGAAGATGAGAAAGTATCAGTGGCAATGCAGATGGCACGAACCGTTCGTGAATGTGTAAGCATTATAGAGACAGAAACGGGCAAAAAAATTGATGTTATGACGCTGGATTATAATCGTTTGATGAATCATGTGAAATATATGGCGGCAAGACTTTTGCGCGGTGAAGAACTTAAGATTAATATCAATGATTATATAGAAATAAAATTCCCAAAAGCATTTGCAATTGCAACAACAGTCTGCGACCATTTGGGTGAGAATATCGGCGTTCAGCCGGGTGAACGAGAAATCGGATATCTGGCGATGCATATTGAGAGAGTATACAATTCCGGTGAAAATAACTAAAAATCCTCGTTTATTAATTGACAATATATGCAAAATGTGATAATCTGAAAAAAATTAGAGAAGCTAAAAAAGAGTTTGGCAACCTTTCCTGAAAAGGCTGACAAGCTCTTTTTTGAAATTAAAAATTTTTTTACTATGCGATTAGTAAAAAAATAACAAACGACGTATTAAAAGGGGAATAATTATGAAATTAATGAAGACAGAGGATGCAGTAGGTCAGATTTTATGCCATGATATCACACAGATCATCAAAGGCGTAAAAAAAGATGCTGTATTTCGCAAAGGGCATATTATCCGGGAAGAAGACGTTCCGGTATTGTTAAGTGTCGGAAAAGACCACATTTATATCTGGGAGAATAATGAAAATATGCTTCATGAAAATGATGCGGCACTGGTGCTTTATGACATGTGTAAGAATGATAACATGGCTCCATCTCAGATTAAAGAAGGAAAGATTGAACTGGTTGCAGAGTGTGATGGCGTATTAAAAGTAGATACAGAAAAATTAAATCGCATTAACAGTCTTGGTGAAATGATGATTGCCAGCAGACATGGCAATTTTCCGGTGAAGAAAGGTGATAAGCTTGCAGGAATGCGTATTATCCCTCTTGTGATCGAGAAAGAAAAGATGGAGCACGCAAAAGAAACTGGCGGTGAGGGACAGATTTTCGAATTGCGTAAATATTTACACAAAAAAGTTGGAATCGTAACGACTGGAAATGAAGTGTATCATGGGCGTATCGAAGATACATTTACACCGGTTATCAAAGAAAAATTAGCAGAATTTGATACCGAGATCATCGGACATCGTGTAAGTGACGATAACCCGGAGCGTATTACAGGTTATATCCGCGAATTGCTCGATGAAGGTGCAGACATGATTATCTGTACGGGTGGAATGAGCGTAGATCCAGACGATAAGACACCGTTGGCAATCCGTAATTCAGGTGCAAAGGTCGAGACTTACGGAGCACCGGTATTACCGGGAGCAATGTTCTTGCTTTCCTATTATAATGAGACAATTCCTGTACTTGGACTTCCGGGATGCGTAATGTATGCAAAGCGGACAATATTTGACCTTGTATTACCAAGACTGATGACAGGCGAGAAAGTAACAAAAGAAGATATTGACACACTTGGCGAAGGTGGATTGTGTCTGTCTTGCCCGGTCTGTACATTTCCAAATTGCGGATTCGGAAAATAAAGGAAATGCAGGCAAGTACGAGGAAGGTTGGCAACACGAAAACAAGAGACGTGTAGAAGGGGAAGGACAATGATCGACGGATATGGACGAACAATTGAATATATGAGAATATCCATTACTGACCGTTGCAATCTTCGCTGCCGATACTGTATGCCGGATGGGGTTGAACTGGTGTCAATGTCAGACATTCTTTCTTTTGAAGAAATAGAAGAAATTTGTTGTGCGGCGGCAGAATTGGGGATTAAAAAAATAAAAATTACCGGTGGCGAGCCGTTGGTACGTAGGGGATGTACTGCACTCATAGGCCGAATAAAACAAATACCGGGAATTGAAGAGGTGACACTGACAACGAATGGAGTACTTTTGGCACAGCAGATGTCAGAGCTATGCGAAAATGGGCTGGATGCGGTGAATATCAGTCTTGATACGTTGAGCAGATGTAATTATGAAGAAATTACAGGAAAAGATAAATTAGAGTATGTGTTAGAGGGAATTCAGGCAGCGGTAGAAGCCGGGATACGGGTTAAGATTAACAGCGTATTACAAAAAGAGCTAAACGATGCGGAATGGGGGCAGCTGATCGGCTTGGCGAAAGACCAGCCAATTGATGTACGTTTTATCGAGATGATGCCAATTGGTTACGGGAAACAATTTGAAACAATATATAATGAAGATATCCAGAAAAAAATCAGGGAAATATACCCGGATTTAGAAGAGGATACAAGAGTTCATGGAAATGGACCGGCAACATATTATCACATACCGGGATTTAAAGGAAGCATCGGATTTATCAGTGCGATACATGGGAAATTTTGTGATAAATGCAATAGAATACGTCTGACATCACAGGGGATGATTAAGCCGTGTTTATGTTATGGGAAATCTTATAATCTAAAAGAAATCCTAAGAGATTCCGGAGAAAAAATCGGAACAGAAGATATGAAGAGAATGCTGAAGCAAAGATTAGAGACAGCAATATTAGAAAAACCAGAACAACATTGTTTTGAGCATTTGGATGATATTACAGAAAAGAAAGATATGATACAAATAGGTGGTTGAAAATGGGAAAGATAATTGCAATTTGCATTAGTGAAAAAAAAGGAACGCAGAAGCACAGTATTGAATCTGCAGTCTTAAAGGAAAACTGGGGAATTGAAGGAGATGCACATGCAGGGAAATGGCATCGTCAGGTAAGCCTGCTTTCATTTGAAAAGTTTGATGAGTTCCAGAAAAAAGGTGCGGAAATTGATTATGGTGCCTTTGGAGAAAATATTCTTGTAGAAGGATTTGATCTTCGAACAATTCCGGTTGGAACAAGATTTCAGATAGGAGAAGCAATTTTAGAGTTAACACAGATAGGAAAAGATTGCCATAGTCACTGCGAAATTTACAAAAAGATGGGCGATTGTATCATGCCACGTGAAGGAGTATTTACAGAAATTATAAAAGGTGGCGTGATAAAACCAGGTGATGAAGTCATTCAGTTACCATTGCCAAAAGACAGACCATTTACCGCAGCAATTGTTACATTAAGTGATAAAGGTTATGCAGGAGAACGCGAAGATAAAAGCGGTCCGATGATTCAGCAGATATTAGAAGAATGTACAGACTCTAAATATCAGATTATAGAAAAAATGATTTTGCCGGATGAAAAAGCAAAGATAGAAAGACAGCTTTGCAGACTGGCAGACCAAAGACAGATTAATGTAGTATTTACAACAGGTGGAACCGGATTTGCAGAAAGAGACGTAACACCAGAAGCAACAATTGCTGTCTGCGACAAGATGGCACCGGGGATTGCTGAGGCAATGAGACACTATTCCTTAAGCATTACAAATCGCGCAATGCTTAGCAGAGCCGTAGCCGGAATCAGAAAGAAAACATTGATCATCAACCTGCCGGGAAGCCCAAAAGCAGTAAAAGAAAGCTTAGAGTACATCCTTCCGGCACTGGGGCATGGCCTCGGAATCCTTCGCGGAACAGATGGAGAATGCGGTAACGCTTAGCGAGGTATTTTCGAGCTTAGCGTTACCGTACACTACGACAGCAGGCGAGGTGTTTTCGAGCCGCTGCTCGGAGTGTTACCGCGTGAAAAAAACGCTTAGCGAGGTACTTTCGAGCCGCTGCTCGGAGTGTTACCGCATGAAGAACACGCTTAGTGAGCTATGAAATGATTGTAAATAGAAGCAGCGCCCTAACTGCTTTCTATTTTACACAGCGAATGGTTTAGGGAAAACATTCGCATGCAACAAATATTGACACAAAGTCATCAAGGAGGAATAGGATGAAAAAAAGAATTTTAGCAATGATACTTGCGTCAGCAATGGTAGCAGGAATTGTAGGATGTGGCGGAAGCTCAGATTCGAAAGATACGAAAGAAGAAACAAAAATAGAAGAGAAAGCAAGAACAGATGATGCCAAAGAAACAGAAATCCAGGTATTTATCGCAGCCAGCTTAAACACAGTTATGACAGAGCTTGCAGAAGAATACAACAAAGAACATCCAGAAGTAAAAATCACATACAACGCAGACAGTTCAGGAACACTGCTGACACAGATTGAAGAAGGGTACGAATGTGATATTTTCTTCTCAGCAGCTCAGAAACAGATGGACCAGCTGGAAAAAGACGGACTTGTAGTAGATGGAACTCGTGCAAATGTTGTAAATAACCAGATAGTTGTAGTATCATTAAAAGACAGTGGTACAAAGGTCACAGGACTTGAAAACTTAAACGAAGCAAGCAGCATCGCTCTGGCAGGCGGAAGCGTTCCGGTTGGCAAATATACTCGCCAGGCACTTGTAAATATTGGAACATTAAATAAAGTAGATGATGTATCAACAATCACAACACAGGAAATCTCTGATGCTTTAGGCCAAGTTGAAATCAGCGAGCAGGATAACGTAAGTAAAGTACTTGCAGCAGTTGTAGAAGGTTCTTGCGAAGTAGGAACAACATATTATTCAGATACATATGGATATGAAGACAAACTGGATATTCTGCAGAAAGTAAGCTACGATCTGACAGGAAATGTAATTTATCCAATCGCACGCGTTTGGAATGACGAAGCCGATGAAGTACAAAACAAAGCAGCTGATGATTTTATCAACTTTATCACATCAGATGCAGCAAAAGCAGTATTTGATTCATACTATTTCGATACAAACGTAGAATAAGCAGTATATTTCGCTCAGAAGAATAAACAAAAAATCAGAAAAAGATGGCATTTGCTGATAGCGGATGCTCATCAGAAAGGAAAAACATGGAAGCAGTGATAGAGGTCATCAAGACATTAGACTGGAGTCCGTTATGGATTTCATTAAAAACAGGAATTGTAGCAACGATATTCTCCTTCTTTTTAGGTATTTTTGCTGCACGCAAAATTGTAAAAGCATCGCCTGGAGTAAAAGCAGTGCTGGATGGCATCCTGACGCTTCCGATGGTTTTGCCTCCGACAGTAGCAGGTTTTTTCCTGCTACTTATATTTAGCAGACGTCGTCCGTTTGGAATCTTCTTATATGAAACGTTTGATATTAAGGTTGTTCAGAGCTGGCTTGGCTGCATAATTGCAGCGACAGTGATTGCATTTCCATTGATGTATCGAAATGCAAGAGCGGCCTTTGAACAAATCGATGTAAATCTTGTTTATGCAGGAAGAACACTTGGAATGTCCGATTTGAAAATATTTTGGAGGGTAGTTATCCCGACTGCCGGACCGGGAATTGCATCCGGAACAATCCTTACATTTGCAAGGGCACTTGGCGAATATGGTGCAACATCGATGCTTGCCGGAAATATTCCCGGAAAGACAGGAACCATTTCACAGAAGATTGCAATGGTCATTCAAGACGGAGATTACCTGACAGCCGGAGTGTGGGTTGCAATTGTGATGGCAATCGCATTTGGAATTGTTGTGTTAATGAACATAATTGCAGGTAAGAAAATGAAACAAGTCAAACGCTGGTAAATCCAAGTGAAAAATAAAACAGACGAAACGCTAATAAAAAGGAGACAAAAAATGGCAATAAGTGTAGATGTCCAGAAAAAGCTCGGGGAGTTTGAGTTGAATGTAAAGTTTGAAAGCACATCAAAAAGAATTGGGATTCTGGGCGCTTCCGGTTGCGGAAAAAGTATGACATTGAAAAGTATTGCAGGGATTGAAACTCCGACAGAAGGAAAAATCCAGATTGGTGAACATGTACTGTTTGATTCAAAAAATAAAGTGAATTTAAAGCCACAGAAAAGAAAAATAGGATATTTATTTCAAAACTATGCATTATTTCCAACGATGACGGTAGCTCAAAATATTGCGGCGGGATTAAAAGGAAGTAAGCAGGAAAAAGAAAATCGAGTCAGGGAGATGGCAGAAAAATTTCAGATACAGGAATTATTAAAACGTCTGCCCGGACAACTTTCAGGAGGACAGCAACAAAGGGTTGCGCTGGCAAGAATTATGGCATACAGCCCGGATGTGATATTGTTAGACGAACCATTTTCTGCATTGGACGTATTTTTGAAAGACCATTTGCAACAGGAACTTGAAGAGATGCTGAAGGATTACGAAGGAACAGTAATTATGGTTTCTCATAGCCGTGACGAAGTATATCGCTTTTGTGAAGAGCTGCTGATTTTGGATCAGGGAAGTGTAATCACAGCCGGAAAGACAAAAGAAATCTTTAGTAACCCTCAATATCGCGCAGCAGCAAAATTGACCGGATGTAAAAACTTTGCTGAAATGCAATATACAGAATCTCCGAATAAAATTATTTTGCCGGATTGGGGAGTTACATTACAGCTGAAAAAGGAAGTGCCAAAAGGGTGCACCTGCATCGGGTACCGTGCACATGATTTTGTGCCGGTATGGGGAGAAAAAAAAGAAAATTGTATAGAGGTACGATTAAAAAGCATGTCAGAGCTTCCGTTTGAAAATCAATATTATTTAAATCCTGCAAATCCGAAGACACCTTCTATCTGCTGGTTTGTACAGAGAGAGAAGGAAAATGTAGTTGAGACAAACGGTTTGCCAGAGTATCTCCAGATTGCGGAAGAAAGATTAATGTTTCTAAAATAACGTTTTTAATACAAAAACAAATGAAAAGTTCTCTTTTGGAAAAGGTGAAAACCATTTTCCGAAAGAGAACTTTTTGTGTAGAATGGATAGGTAACATGAAAAGAAGAGAAAATTTGTCATTGCAAGGATCATTTTTAATAATATTCGAAACGATGTGGTTAAAATCCAATACGATTCAAATCGCCGGTTACAAAATCCTGATAAGCAAGATAGCTGATATCCTGGATTGTGCTTAAAACAAGCTGTTGTTCTTTATTAAAATAAACAAAATTGTAGCGTACAATCAGCTCTTTATTATTTTTAACATGATGCAGGGTATAACTATAGTCGCCTTGTGTATCCAAAGCATGTTTGACTTTTGTCAGAGGATTATGAGAATCAAAATAATCATAATCTGCCGGGGAAATATGAAGACGCTTCATCAATTCACAAATCCGTTCGTAAGAATCAGTGGAAGTAAGAAAATCTTCACCGGACTTAGCATCAAGACGACATCTGCTGATCGTATGATGATTAAGGTCAATTAAACCGACAAAAGAATATTCGGTTTGATACAAAAGTTCAGGAACACGCGTAGCGGCAATTTTTTTCAAATCGTTCCAGTTAGGACTGAGTGTTTTCATGATGTACATTCCCCCTATACTCTGATTTTGAGAATAAAAATGAGTTACGATTTACAGAGTAGCTGTAAAATTTATCTGAATAATAGAACTATTAATTTATTATAACCTAGATTTAATATAAAAGCTATAGCGAAAAACAAAGCACATAAGAAAAATTATGCGAAAAATTATGTAAAAATAACGTAAAAATAAATAGAAGTTCCTTGACAGAAAATGCATTGGATTTTATCATGAAAGATACGTGAATTACGCAGGATGAAGGAGAAAAAATATGGATTATATATTATTGATTATTGGATTTGTATTGTTGATTAAAGGGGCAGACTTTTTCGTGGACGGAAGCTCCAGCGTGGCAAAAATATTAAAGGTGCCGACAATCATCATCGGTCTTACAGTCGTAGCATTTGGAACAAGTATGCCGGAGCTCTCAGTCAGTGTGACGGCAGCACTTCGGGGAAGTAACGACCTGGCAGTCAGCAACGTGTTAGGTTCCAATATTTTTAACCTGTTGGTTGTCCTTGGATGTTGTGCATTGGTAAAACCCGTGGCGGCAAAATGGTCCTTGCTCAAAAAAGAGTTTCCATTTTCAATATTGATCACAATTATTTTACTGCTTGTAGATTCTGATTTTTCGATTATGAAAGTAATAGATGGAAATAAAGGGTTTGTCCTGGGAAGATGGGCAGGATTACTGTTTTTGATTTTGTTTGTTCTTTATATATATGCAACCGTAAAATCCGCACTTCGCTCCAGAGCAGAAGCAAAAGATATGGAAGAGGAAGAGTATAAGACAATGAGCCCACTAAAAAGCGGCATTTATATCGTAATCGGATTAATCGGAATCGTGTGGGGTGGTAATCTGGTCGTAGACAGCGCATCGAATATCGCATTGACATTTGGATGGAGCCAGACATTTATCGGGCTTACAATCGTAGCACTAGGAACATCACTTCCAGAGCTGGTTACATCCGTTGTAGCAGCAAGAAAAGGAGAAAATGACCTTGCAGTAGGGAATGTTGTCGGTTCAAACATTTTCAACATTTTATTGATACTGGGAGTGTCTTCCTTTATCACACCAATCACACTCGATGTGACAGCGGTGTATGATACAATTATTTTAATTATAGCAAGTATCGTCGTGTATGTATCAGCAATCAGCAAACGCGAAATTCAAAGAAAAGAAGGAATTCTCTTTTTAGTTTGCTATTTTGCATTTTTCCTTTACGTGTTTATGAGATAGAAACAAGTGAGATATTTCATAAGGAATAGAGTTATAAAAAAGAAAAATCGTAGTCGATAGATTACAAAAGAAGGGAGAGGACAATGGAGAAGAAAAAAATTATTGAATTCCGTAACATTGTAAAAAATTTTGATGGACAGATTGTATTAAAAGGTATCAATCTGGATATTTATGAAAATGAATTTGTGACCCTGTTGGGGCCAAGTGGATGCGGTAAAACCACATTGCTTCGAATTCTGGGAGGGTTCCTGGATGCGGACGAGGGAAGCGTAATGTTTGATGGAGAAGAAATCAGTCAAAAACCTCCATATGAACGTGAGTTGAATACTGTATTTCAGAAATACGCATTATTTCCACATTTAAGTGTTTATGAAAATATTGCGTTTGGTCTTAAGATAAAAAAGATGAGCAAGGATATCATTGATCAGAAGGTTATGAAGATGCTTAAACTCATCGGTCTGGAAGGGTATGAAGATAAAAATACAACCCTGCTTTCCGGAGGACAGCAGCAGAGAGTAGCGATTGCCCGTGCCCTTGTAAATGAGCCGAAGGTCTTATTATTAGACGAACCATTGGCGGCGCTGGATTTGAAGCTGCGTAAAGAGATGCAGTATGAGTTAAAACGTATCCAACAGGAAGTAGGAATCACATTTATTTTTGTAACACATGATCAGGAAGAAGCACTGACAATGTCAGACAAGATCGTTGTTATGAAAGGCGGAGAAATCCAGCAGGTAGGAACACCGGAAGAAATCTACAACGAGCCTGCAAACGTATATGTAGCCAATTTCATCGGCGAGAGCAACATCATTTCCGGAAGAATGCTCGAAGATTACAAAGTACGATTTGATGATGTAACATTTGACTGTGTAGATTTCGGATTCAGAAAAGACGAACCGGTAGATGTAGTATTGCGTCCGGAAGATATCGATATCGTTGATGTCAAAGACGGAAAACTTACCGGAGAAGTACAGAGCGTACTCTTTAAAGGAGTCCACTACGAGATTATTGTTGAGACAGTGCCGGGAACAAGTGTAACCGTAAACATGCGAGTAGTACATAACCGTGATGTGACAAGCGAAGACGGAACAGAAAAAATCAGTGCCAGCGATTTTTACGTGGATGTGGAAGATGTAGAAGCACTTGATGATAAAGACATTATCGCTTTCTCAAATGCACAGGCATGGGATCCAAAGACAGACGAGTACATTTCCATCGCAAGAATTGAATATGATTTGAAGCCGGAAGAAGGAGAATATCCAGTTACATTCTCGACATCGAAAGGAACAAGTGTACAAAGAAATATTTTTGTTGTCAACCAGCCTTTCGTTAAAAATGAGAGAGCAAATGAAGGTGTTATGGCATTTAACTTCTCAAAAACAGTAGATGAAATCATAGAATCCCAGGCACTGGATACAGATTTGAAAACATGGGCAAATGCACAAGGTTGGAAGTTGACAGACGAAGACCAGAGTGTAGATTTAAGTGTAGATTACGATTTTGAGCCGGAAGATGTAAAAGAAGGTGTATATAAGATCACATTCTCAACGACAGGTCGTGAGTTTAAGATCCATACAACAGACTATTCCGAGGAAGGTCAGGAAGTCGGGCTGACATTCTTCCCGGAAGATATCCATGTTATGTCGAAGGTGGTATTTTAATATGAAGAAATTCTCACAGTTAGCAATCCCATATATCGTGTGGGCGGTGTTGATGCTCGTGCTTCCAATGGCACTGATTTTCCTTTACTCGATTACAGAGCCTGGAAACAGCATCATATCCTTCTCAATAACACTGGATCAGTACATCAAATTCTTTACCGACAAAGATTTCTTATTGATTCTGTGGCGCTCACTTGCAATTGCGGTTAAGACAACCATCATCTGTCTGCTGCTTGGTTATCCGATTGCATATTACATTGCAAGAACAAAAGAAAAAACACAGAACCTGTTAATTTTATGCATTACAATTCCAATGTGGATCAACATGCTTGTGCGTACTTATGCGTGGATCGGTCTCTTAAGTGATGGCGGATTGATCCAGAAAATATTAAGTCTCGTAGGTCTTGGACACATAAAGCTCCTTTACACAGAAGGTGCAGTATTGCTTGGTATGGTATACAACTTCCTGCCATTTATGATTTTGCAGATTCAGACATCCCTGTGTAAAATGGATACTTCCTTATTAGAAGCAAGCGCAGATTTAGGGGCAAGTCCGGCGCAGACATTTCGACGCATCACCCTGCCATTATCATTGCCGGGCGTGATCAACGGAATCACATTAGTATTTTTGCCGGCAGTAAGCTCCTTCTTCATTCCAAAACTGTTAGGAGGAGGTCAGTATTTCCTTATTGGAAATATGATTGAAAACCAGTTTATTACAGTAGGAGAGTGGAACTTCGGAAGTGCCATCTCTATGATCATGGCAGTTATTATGATGCTGCTTATGATGGCAGTGCGTAAAACTGAAAAACGAAATGCAGGCGGAAAGGAGGCATAATCTAATGAAAAAAAATAAGCATCCATTTGGTAAGATACTTCTGATTCTGACGATTGTGTTCTTCTATCTTCCAATTATATATATGATTATTTTTTCATTTAACGATGGAAAATCATTGACAAAATTTACCGGATTTTCATTGCGCTGGTATCAGCATATGATGGATTCCGGAGATATGATGAGTGCATTATCCACAACATTTAGCGTGGCAATCATCGCAACAATCATTTCAACAATTATCGGAACAATCACGGCAATCGGATTAAGCAAATCCAAAAAGATTATCAGAGATCTGATGGAGCAGGTAAACAATCTGCCGATGATGAATCCGGAAATTGTAACAGCGATTGGATTTATGCTGCTGTTCATTACATTTAAAATAGAAAAAGGCTATGTGACAATGCTTCTGGCACATATCGCATTTTGTATACCATATGTAATCTTGTCAGTCATGCCAAAAATCCGTTCACTTGACCCAAACATCGCAGATGCGGCAATGGATTTAGGGGCGACACCATGGCAGGCATTGACAAAAGCCATTGTACCGCAGATCACACCGGGAATTATCTCAGGTGCACTAATTGCATTTACCATGTCAATAGATGATTTTATTATTTCATACTTCGTGACAGGACGCGGCGTAAAAAACTTAAGTATTGTAGTTTATACAATGAGTAAACGTGTAAATCCAAGTATCAATGCAGTGTCAACACTTGTTGTTGTCATTATTACAATAGCCCTGGTAATTATTAACATTGCACCGGTCGTAGCTTCAAAACGTGCAAAAAAAGAAAATGTAGGCCGAAGAAAATTCGTTTATCCGGCAACTGCAGCAGTATGTGCACTGTTAGCAATTGTGATTTTTGTAAATATATCCGGAAACAAAGCGGCATCCAAGCCATTTGAAGGCCAGACCTTGCACATTTACAACTGGGGCGAGTATACTGGTGAAAATATCATCAACGATTTCCAGAAAGAGACCGGGGCAACAGTTGTTATGGAAAACTTTGATTCCAATGAACAAATGTATATCAAAGTCGCAAATGGAGAATCCTACGATATTCTTGTTCCAAGTGATTACATGATTCAGAGATTGATAGGCGAAGGATATCTGCAAAAATTAGATCACTCAAAACTAGATTGCCTTGATAAGCTTGATGATGGCGTAAAAAATCTGGCATACGATCCGGGAAATGAATACTCAATACCATATTTCTGGGGAACAGTCGGAATCATTTACGACAAAACAAAGGTAGATATCGAAGATTTGAAAAAAGAAGGCTACAACATTTTCCTCGATGAAAAATATAAAGGAGATATCTATCTCTACGATTCAGAGAGAGATTCCTTTATGATGGCGTTAAAAGCATTGGGATATTCAATGAACACAACGAATGAAAAAGAAATCCAGGAGGCTTATGACTGGCTACTTCAGTGTGTGCAGACGATGAATCCGGAAATTGTTATGGATGAGATCATTGACAACATGGCACAGGGCCGAAAAGCATTAGGCTTAATCTATTCAGGAGATGCAACCTATGTCATGGCAGAAAATGAAAACATGGGTTACTATTTACCGGGAAGCGGAACAAACCTCTGGTCTGATGCGATGGTCATTCCGAAAAATGCAAAAAATCCAGAGCTTGCATACGCATTTATCAACTATGCAAGCGACTATGACGGGGCTTATGATAACTCAAGTTATATAGGCTATACTTCTGCAAATAAAGAAGTTATGGATGATCTCTCTGGAGTGGGCGGCGATTTCGAAGGAATCAATGCGTACATTCCAAGAAGCGATAATCAAAATGATGAAATATTTGAATATAATGAAGATACAAAGAAGATCATCAGTGATCTGTGGAGCAGAGTAAAAATTGCAGCAAGTAATGCGAAGTAATAAGAGGGGTGCGAAAGCACTCCTTTTTCTATGTGGCGAACGTAAGAGTTTATTATGTGGCGAACGCAAGTATTTTTTATTATATGAAAGTGGATATGAGGGCTTACGAAAGCAGATTGGTATCTGAAAAGAGACATGAAAACAAAATTAGCACTCACCTTTAAAAAGTGCTAACAAAAGTGTTGACAAACCAAAAAAGCAGTGGTATTGTTATAGAGTAAATAGAACAATAAAGATTCATGGTAGCTTTTAGAACGCTTTTAAAAACTGCCATTTAGCAACCATTTTTTATAAAAAAGGGGGTTTGTATTATGAACATTAATAAATTCACACAGAATTCATTGCAGGCAGTTCAGTCTTGTGAGAAGGTTGCCTATGATTATGGCAATCAGGAGATCGCACAGGAACATTTACTCTATGCACTGATCACACAGGATGACAGCCTGATTTTAAAATTATTAGAGAAGATGAACATTCAAGGGACATTGTTTATCAATCGTGTAGAAGAAGCAATCAATAAAAGACCAAAGGTGCAAGGAGGACAGGTGTTTGTCGGACAGGATTTGAATAATGTATTGATCCATGCAGAAGACGAAGCCAAACAGATGGGAGACGAATACGTTTCAGTTGAGCATTTGTTCCTCGCATTGTTAAAACACGCAAGTAGAGAGATGAAAGCACTGTTTCGAGAATTCGGAATCGACCGCAATTCATTTCTTCAGGCATTGTCCGGCGTCAGAGGCAATCAGAAAGTGACAAGCGATAATCCAGAGGCAACCTACGATGCACTTGCAAAATATGGTACCGATTTGGTTGAGCGTGCAAGAGAACAGAAGCTAGACCCGGTTATCGGACGAGATGCTGAGATTCGTAATGTAATCCGAATCCTTTCACGTAAGACTAAGAACAATCCGGTTCTGATCGGTGAACCAGGTGTCGGTAAAACGGCAGCAGTAGAAGGGCTTGCACAGCGAATTGTAAGAGGAGATGTGCCGGAAGGTCTGAAAGATAAGATCATTTTCGCACTGGATATGGGTGCGCTCGTAGCAGGAGCAAAGTATCGTGGTGAATTCGAAGAACGTCTGAAAGCCGTATTGGAAGAAGTAAAGAACAGCGAAGGAAAGATTATTCTCTTCATCGATGAGCTGCATAC
Organism: Mediterraneibacter sp. NSJ-151; assembly: GCF_022487435.1. Lineage (NCBI taxonomy): Bacteria > Bacillati > Bacillota > Clostridia > Lachnospirales > Lachnospiraceae > Mediterraneibacter > Mediterraneibacter sp. NSJ-151. Next base: position 85,151 of record NZ_JAKVPP010000010.1, read on the forward strand.
GATTGTCGGAGCAGGCAAGACAGAAGGCTCTATGGACGCCGGAAATATGCTCAAGCCAATGCTTGCACGAGGCGAGTTACATTGTATCGGTGCTACAACTCTGGACGAATATAGAAAATATATCGAGAAAGACGCAGCACTTGAGAGACGTTTCCAGCCGGTTTTAGTAGATGAACCAAGCGTAGAAGATGCCATTTCTATCCTTCGTGGACTGAAAGAACGTTATGAAGTATACCATGGCGTTAAAATCACAGACGGAGCACTTGTGGCAGCGGCAACATTGTCCAACCGATATATATCAGACCGTTTCCTACCGGATAAAGCAATCGACCTTGTCGATGAAGCATGTGCATTGATTAAGACAGAACTAGATTCCATGCCGGCCGAGATGGATGAACTGCGAAGAAAGATTATGCAGCTTGAGATCGAAGAAGCGGCACTTAAAAAAGAAGAAGACCGGTTAAGCAAAGAAAGACTGGAACATTTACAGCAAGAGCTTGCAGAACTCAGAGAACAATTTTCAAAACAGAAAGCACAGTGGGATAATGAAAAACATTCCGTAGAACGTGTTCAGAAAATCCGTGAAGAGATCGAGCAGATCAATAACGATATCCAAAAAGCACAGCGCTCATACGATCTGGAAAAAGCAGCCGAGCTGCAGTATGGAAAACTTCCACAGCTTCAAAAACAATTAGAAGAAGAGGAAGCACATATCAAAGAGAAAGACTTACGTCTGGTACACGAAAGCGTTACAGATAATGAAATCGCCAGAATCATTTCCAGATGGACAGGAATTCCGGTAGCAAAACTAAACGAGAGCGAGCGAAGCAAGACTCTTCATCTCGACGAAGAACTGCATAAACGTGTCATTGGACAAGATGAAGGTGTAACAAAAGTTACAGAAGCTATCATCCGTTCCAAAGCAGGAATCAAAGATCCATCCAAACCAATCGGTTCATTCCTATTCTTAGGACCAACCGGTGTAGGTAAGACAGAACTTGCGAAAGCACTGGCAGAAAGTCTGTTTGATGATGAAAATAACATGGTTCGTATCGATATGAGTGAATACATGGAGAAATATTCCGTGAGCCGTCTGATCGGAGCACCTCCGGGATATGTCGGATACGATGAAGGCGGTCAGCTGACAGAAGCAGTTCGTAGAAAACCATACTCCGTTGTACTGTTCGATGAGATTGAAAAAGCACATCCGGACGTATTCAATGTACTTTTGCAAGTACTGGATGATGGTCGTATCACAGACTCACAAGGCCGTACAGTAGACTTTAAAAATACAATATTGATCATGACATCCAACATCGGATCATCCTACCTGCTGGATGGAATTCAGGACAACGGCGAAATCAAGCCAGAGAATCAAGAAATGGTAATGCAAGATTTAAGAGCACATTTCAGACCAGAATTCCTGAACCGTCTCGATGAGATTATCATGTTCAAACCATTGACAAAAGAAAACATCGGCTCAATTGTAGATTTAATGATCGCAGATGTAAACAAGAGACTGGAAGATAAAGAAATCTCCATCGAATTAACACCAGAAGCAAAAAGCTTCGTTATAGATGGTGGTTACGATCCAACTTACGGTGCAAGACCACTCAAACGATATCTGCAGAAACACGTTGATACATTAGCTGCAAAACTGATCCTTGAAGGAAATGTCGGAACAGGCGATGTAATCTTATTACAAGTTGAAGATGGCAAACTTGTAGCAAAGATAAAAGGACGAAGTGATATTTAATAAAGAGAATAAATGATATTAAGTGGCAGACTGTGCGAGCAGTCTGCCATTGCTTTAGTCTCAGATAGCATAATACACCACAAAAATACCAAGCGACTATGCTCTCTTGCTCAGCTTCGTCGGGCAAGCCCGACTCCAATTCGCCAGATTGCATAGTCGCTTGGTATTTTGTATGGCGCAACGAGGAATCCCATCACTTATCCAATACTTTATTAATCTGTTCCACAGGTAAATTCAAAAGTTCAGCAAGCTTATCAACATCAGTGATATTTTTAGAGAGCGTTCGGATAAATTCTTCGGTCACTCGCTTTGTTACCAGTTCTTCCTGTTCTTGAAATTCCTCCGCCATTAATTCTTTCAACGCTTCGCACATAGTTTCTTTAACCTCCTTTACTGCATCCCAGTTCGCTCGGGTAATAACTTCCATTGCAGCTTGATATAATTTCGATGATTTTTTTGTCTCATATTCCTTGAGAAGTGTTTCGATTTCCTCAGGCTTAGACATGTTATTGCGCAAACTCTGCAACCAGAGATTTTCTTTCGGATCTAATTCCCTTGTCACCAAAAGCTGTATCGGAAAAGCATCCCCGGTAATATAATAAATTCCAGCCTCCACATGAATAATGTTCAGTCCACGAAATTCCTTCAAATGTTGAACCATTTTTCTTGGAAAATGATTACAAATGAAAGTGATAGTCAATTCATCGGGTGGAATCTCGCAAATTTTATCTGTGTCGGACTGATAAAAACAACAGTATCCATATACTTTGTAAAAATCATTGATTGTTAGGTTATCATCAGGACTTTTGTATTCGATGATATTGTATCGCCTAAAAATCCTGCCAATATTTTTGTGAATCGCTTCGTTTTCAGCAACCTTGATGATCAATTCATCCATTTGCATAGGCTTTTTGGAAAGCAAATGCTCCGGCTCAAAGGTGAGTTTTTCAGCTTCGGCTTCAAATTCAATCTGGATCGATGCCTGAAAAGCCGGATGCCATTGAATCGTATCTTTAGTACCTTTCTTCAATTAAAGTCTCCTTTCATTATAAAGTTTCTAGTTACTTAATGCAATGACAAAGAGACAACAAGAAATCATCATAGAAGTGAAAATAGTATAGAAATCCCTAATTATCAACTTGTCAAAAGCATTTCTTTTCATATCGGATTATGTTTCAATTTCTGAAACATAATCCGATATGAAAAACAACAAAATATTCAAAATGGAGGAAAATGCCTATGACAAACAAACTGCAACAGTATTTCCCTATGATTCGGACGAAAGAACAACTAATGGCCGAGATAGAGGAAAAACCAAAACTAAAATCAATTTTCTATAGTTGGAAAGAAGAAGCAAGACAAGATTTTATCAATTTCTGTACCGGTGCACGTGGGGTGAAGATGATGTATGATTTTATAAGTAAAGAAATTCTAAATCCGGAAATATATCGTGAGCGGGTAAATGAATTTTTATCATTACTTTTAAATCAAAAAGTAAAAATATTGGAAGTGTTACCAAATGATGGGACAAGACTTGCGGATGAGTCAACTTTATTAATCATGGACATTGTCGTTGAATTAGAAGATGGAAGTATTGTAAACTTAGAAATTCAAAAAATAGGATATATGTTTCCAGGAGAACGAAGTGCCTGCTATTCAGCCGATTTGTTGTTACGACAATATAAGCGTGTAAAACAGAAGGCAGAAAAGAAACTTGATTCTCATACAAAAATGTCATATAAAGATATAAAAGATGTCTACACCATTGTTCTATTTCAGCAAAGCCCACAAGAATTAAAAAAATTCAAAGACGTATATATGCATCGCTTTAAGCAAGAATCCGATACAGGGGCAAAGATGAATCTTCTACAAAAATATCTCTTCGTAACGCTTGACAACTTCAATAAAATTAAGCACAATAATGACAAGATAATAAAACTAGACAATCGTCTTGAGGCATGGCTAGCATTTCTGAGTATGGATGCTCCGGAAGATATTGTGCAGATATTAGAGCAATATCCCGATTTCAAAGCACTTTACAATCAAGTGTATGACATTTGCCTCAACATAGAAGAGGTGATGGGAATGTTTTCAAAAGAATTATTAGAACTAGATCGCAATACAGTAGAATTGATGATTGATGAGATGCAGAAGCAAGCTGATAATTTAAGAACTCAGAATGAAAATATGACACGTGAGAACGAAAAATTGGGACTTGCGAATGAAAATTTGGTGTTTGAGAACGAAAGCATAAAAAGCGAGAATGAAAGTATAAAAAGCGAGAACGAAAGCATAAAAAGCGAAAACGAAAGAATAAAAAATGAAAACAAAGAAATAAGAGCCATGATGGAAGAATTGAAACGGCAAAATGAAGAAATCCTAAAATCGTTAGGAAAGAAGTAAACCTCTCTTCCCTTCCATTTACGACGACACACCACAAAAATACCAAGCGACTATGCAATCTGGCGAATTGAAATCGGGCTTGCCCGACGAAGCTGAGCAAGAGAGCATAGTCGCTTGGTATTTAGTGCAGTTTCGTCGAGCTTTGGCTAAACCACATCACTTATCCAATACTTTATTAATCTGTTCCACAGGTAAATTCAAAAGTTCAGCAAGCTTATCAACATCAGTGATCGACTTAGATAAAGTTCTGATAAATTCTCCGGTCACCTCCTCTGTCACTCGCTTCGTCACCAGCTCTTCCTGTTCTTGGAATTCCTCCGCCATTAATTCTTTCAATGCTTCGCACATAGTTTCTTTAACCTCCTTTACTGCATCCCAGTTCGCCCGGGTAATAACTTCCATTGCAGCTTGATATAATTTCGATGATTTTTTTGTCTCATATTCCCGGAGAAGTGTTTCGATTTCCTCAGGCTCAGACATGTTATTGCGCAAACTCTGCAACCAGAGATTTTCTTTCGGATCTAATTCCCTTGTCACCAAAAGCTGTATCGGAAAAGCATCCCCGGTAATATAATAGATTCCAGCCTCCACATGACTAATATCCAGTCCACGAAATTCTTTCAAATGTTGAACCATTGTTCTCGGAAAATGATTACAAATGAAAGTGATAGTCAATTCATCGGGTGGAATCTCGCAAATTTTATCTGTGTCTGACTGATAAAAACAGCAGTATCCGTACACTTTGTAAAAGTCATTGATTGTTAGGTTATCATCAGGACTTTTGTATTCGATGATATTGTATCGTCTAAAAATCCTGCCAATATTTTTGTGAATCGCTTCGTTTTCAGCAACCTTGATGATCAATTCATCCATTTGCATAGGCTTTTTAGAAAGCAAATGCTCCGGCTCAAAGGTAAGTTTTTCAGCTTCGGCTTCAAATTCGATCTGGATTGATGCCTGAAAAGCCGGATGCCATTGAATCGTATCTTTTGTACCTTTCTTCAATTAAAGTCTCCTTTCATTATAAAGTTTCCAGTTACTTAATGCAATGACAAAGAGACAACAAAAAATAACCACTGAAGTGAAATAATATAGAAATCCTCGATTATCAACTTGTCAAAAACATCTCTTTTCATATCGGATTATGTTTCAGAAATCGAAACCCGAGATGAGAGCCTTGCGGCTTAGAAAATTCAGAGAAAAGAAATTCCCTGAAGATGTAGTGATACCATATCATGAAAATTAAGTTATGTAAAGTAAGAAGTTTTATGTTTCACAATACACAGTTTAGCAGAAAGCGAGGGGAAGCATCTACAAGTCTTGGAATAAGCAAGTTGAGGATGCTGTTTTTGGAGCAGAAGCATCTACAAGTCTTGAAATAAGTAAATTGAGGATGAAATTTTTTGAGTGGGAAGCATCTTCAAGTTATAGAATAAGCAGGTTGCAGATGCAATTTTGTAGAAGTGAGTATCTGCAAGTCATGAAATAATTAAATTGCAGATGCAATTATACATGAGTGGCAGGAAAAAAGCATCTGCAACAGCGAATAACCCACTCTTGCAGATACCGCCGCATCAAAAAAAGCATCTGCGATATCGAATATCCCACTCTTGCAGATACCGCCGCATCAAAAAAAGCATCTGCGATATCGAATATCCCAACCATGCAGATACCACCGCATCCCAAAAAATATCTGCAACAGCGAATAACCTTTCCCCCTCCCACCCACCTCTTGTACAAATAAAAAACAACAAATTTTTCGGGGGGGGGGGGCGTTGACATAGGTATATCAAAGTTTTATACTTATAATGTTTTGTAAACAAATAATTGCAATTTATAGTTATACGTAAGATGGAAAAATAAAAAATGAAAAGATGCAAAAAACATAACCTAAAAGCGTAAGGAAAACTTTTCGCTTGTCTTATTTCTAGAGACATTTTAATATCAAAATGTTTTGTCTGGATAACACTACCCGATTTGATACGACAGATACTAAAAGGCAAAATAGAATTAGAGTGGAATTTATTGACAAATTTCATGAATATCTATAGACTAGTATTAGCATAATAGGTCTTTTTGCGACCTTTTTTAGCAAATAATTGAGAAAGATGGAGGTCATTTTTGAATGGACAGATACATAGATATGCACTGTCACATTTTGCCTGGTGTGGATGACGGAGCTCAGAATCTGGAAGAGACAAGACAGATGCTGCAGATTGCCTTTAATGAAGGAACCCGTTTAATCATTGCAACTCCACATCATCATCCGCGCAGAGGACATAAAAGGCCGGAGATACTTAACGAACAGTTAAGGCTGGTACGGGCAGAAGCAGCGAAGATTAGTGATAAATTCCGAATTTATCTGGGAACCGAGGTTTTCTTTGGACAGGATGTTCCAGAGAAGATAAACAGGGGAGAGATTCTTACAATGAATAAAAGAAACACTGTATTGCTGGAATTTTCTCCATCCGATAGTTACGACTACATACGTCAGGGAGTGCAGCAGGTTCAGATGACCGGGAATCAAGTGATTATTGCCCATGCAGAGCGTTATCAATGTCTGCTGGATGATATTGGATACGCAGAAGAATTGTGTGATATGGGCGCAAGCATTCAGGTGAATGCAGGAAGCATCATTGGCGATGGCGGTCGCAGAGCCAAGAAGTTTGTGAAAGAACTGATGGATGAAGATATGGTGTTCGGAGTAGGAACCGACGCACATGGAGTACAGACACGTGCTCCGAAGATGAAAAAGGCGGCAGATTACGTCAAGAAAAAATATGGAGAAGAATACATGAGGAGGATTTTCTTCGATAACGCAGCTACGTTATTGAGAAAGAGAAAGTAGTTATGAATCAATACACAAAAAACACAAGAATGAATCCAGAGTCAGATAATGACGAATTGACAATTGACCTGACAGAAGTTATCGGTGCTTTGTTAAAAAAAGCACACATCATTATTTTGACAGGAATTATCGTAGCTTTGTTGGCATTTATTGGAACAAAGCTTTTTATTACGCCTATGTATACGGCAGAGACAAAAGTATACGTACTGTCCAAAAGTGAAGGAAGCACTGGGATTTCAGCAACAGATTTGCAGGCTGGTTCATATTTAATAAAGGACTACACAGAGCTGGTAAAGAGCCGTACAGTGATGGAACAGGTTATCGCAGTATTAAACCTGGATGTGAAACCTGAAGAGTTAATGGAGATGATATCAGTTGAGGCTGCAACAGACTCACGAATCCTTACTATTAAAGTAGAAAGCGATGATCCAAAACAGGCGAAAGAGATTGCTGATGCAGTCCGCGAAGCTGTCAGTGTACAGATTACAGAGATTATGGATGCAGATGCAGTTAATACAGTTGAGAAGGCAGACCTTCCAAGTGAACCATCTTCACCAAATACAATGAAGAATACAATGCTTGGTGGAATTCTTGGTATTATTCTGGCAATGGGAGTAGTCGTATTAATCTCCATCTTGGATGACACAATTAAGACACCGGATGACGTAGAGCGTTATCTCGGACTGAATACATTAACTTCTATTCCAATCGCAGAAGGAGCAAAGAAGAATAAAAAAGCGAAAGGATTGTCAGCACGTCAGTTCACAAAGACGATGAACAGATAACAAAGAGGGGATAAAGATGCAGGAAATAGAATTAAAAGAAATAAAAAAAGATTATCGAAGTAATGAAGCATACAAGTCTCTCCGTACCAACATCGAGTTTTCAGGAGAAGACAACAAAGTACTAGTGTTCACAAGCTGTACACCAAATGAAGGAAAGAGTACAGTCACACTTGCATTGGCACAGTCACTTGCCGAGGCCGGAAAGAAAGTACTGTTTATTGATGCCGATTTAAGAAAATCAGTATTAGCAGGACGACATAAAGTACACGGACAACTGAAAGGACTGTCACACTTCTTATCAGGACAGACAGAGCTTGGAGAAGTTATGTATCGTGTAAAAGATACAAACATGGTTATGATATTCGCAGGTGTAGTACCGCCAAACCCTGCCGAGCTGTTAGGAGGCAAACGATTTGAAAGTCTCCTTACAAGTGCAAGAAAAGCATATGATTATGTAATTATCGACGCACCACCGCTTGGAAGTGTTATCGACGCCGCTATTATTGCAAAACAAAGCGATGCATCAGTGCTTGTGATTTCAGCAAACACAGTCAGTCATAAATTTGCAAAAGTTGTAAAAGAGCAACTGGAAAAATCAGGCTGCCCGATTCTCGGCGTAGTATTGAACAAAGTAGATATGGCACAGAACAAATATTATGGAAAATATTACGGTACATATGGTGATTATGGACGTGTGGAAGAGGAAAAGGTATGAAACAAGAAAAGTTAGTAGCTGTGCTGATAGCAGGCTGTCTGATACTTGGAGGTGCAGCACTGGTTGTTCGTGGCAGTCAGGATCGACAGGCTCCGGTTATTAAAGTGAAGAAAGCCGACCTCACATATCAAGAGGGGAAAGGATATGGAGAGCTTTTAAAAGGTGTCAGTGCAGAAGATAACCGAGACGGTGACCTTACCGATGAAGTGTTTGTAGACCGCGTTGTGCAGATTAAAGATGGTAAAGCAATCGTATATTACGGTGTGATGGACAAGGCAAAGAATGTAGGGACTGCCAAGCGAACAGTTAATTATGTAGAAGATGGAAATGCACATCCTAAAACAGAAGATACAGCGGCAGAAAATACAGAACAGTCCCAAAATGCATCGGCAGCACAGAACGACCCTGCCAAAGCAAATGAAAACAACGATCTGACACCGGTCGGAGAAGCACCGGTAATCGCACTTACAACAGACCAGGTAACAATTGCAGCCGGAACAGAATTTGACCTTATGAGCGTAGTCAAAGGTGTTGCAGATGGCAGTGATGATGCAGATTCACTATCAACTCGTATCAGTGTAGATGGTCAGTATGATGTAAATACACCGGGAAGTTATTTACTACATTATTATGTAATAGATGCCGACGGCAACACATCTGAGGTAAAGACATTGACACTGAATGTGCAGTAAGATATGTAAATTAAGGGGATACAAACAGCAGGATAGAAGGAGTATATCAATCAGATGAAAGAACAGAAGAAGACACTGCATATGGCAGGAAAGTTGATTACATTAATACAGTTGATTCTTGCGGTCGGTTTGATTGCAGTTATCTGGAACAGTGGATTGGTACCAACGAAATATCTGGTGGCAATTATCATTGTATTATTAATATTATTTGGAGTAACATTCGGATTACAATATGTAAAAAATAAAGTCTACATCGTAGGAATTGTACTTAGTATTATACTGAGTATCTTACAGGTAATTGGGATTGTCTATATGTTGAAGGCAGACAAGCTGATGGCAGATGTCGGCGGAGCAAATTATAAGACAGATAATATGATCGTAGTTGTTAAAAAAGAAAATCCGGCGTCGAATCTTATGGATGCTTCGATGTATCGCTTTGGTACACAGACTGCTGTAGACCAGGAAAATACACAGATTATGGTCGACAACATTAATACATCTCTTGGCAGAGAAGTAAAAATAGAACAATACGGAACTGTTCAGGAACTTGCAAATGCTTTATTAGAAGGTAGAGTAGATGCAGCAATTTATAATCAGGCATTGGACGGGCTGATTACAGATGCAATTGAAGACTATTCAGAACAGGTACGTGTGTTGTATCAGTATGGAATCGAGACAGAGATAGAACAAGAAAATGTAGATGTCGAAGAGCCATTCAATGTCTACATTAGCGGTATCGATGTAGATGGCCCAATCGCAACAAACAGCCGAAGTGATGTCAATATTATTATGACAGTGAATCCGAATACAAAGAAGATTCTACTGACAACAACACCACGTGATTATTATGTACAGATACCGGATATCTCAGGAGAGCAGAGAGATAAGCTGACACATGCCGGTATTTATGGTGTGGATGCATCTATGCGAACATTAGAGCAGTTGTATGGCATCGATATTTCGTATTATGCAAGAGTAAACTTTTCGTCACTGGTTAAAATCGTAGATACATTAGGCGGCGTGGATGTGGATTCGGATTTTGACTTTACAGTGAGCGAGGGATTCCATTTTACAGAAGGGAAAAATCACTTGAATGGTGAACAAGCATTAGCATTCTCAAGAGAGCGTTATAGCTTTGAAGATGGAGACAATCAGAGAGGTAAAGACCAACAGAAGGTTCTGACGGCCATCTTGAATAAAGCAATGTCACCTGCAATTCTGTCAAATGCAAGTGCATTGATTGCAGATGTCAGCGACAGTGTACAGACTAATATGACACAGGAAGAGATGGCAAAGTTTATCAAGATGCAGTTGAATGATGGTGCAAGCTGGACTATTGAATCACAGGCAGCATCAGGAACTGGAGATACACAGGCATGTTATTCGTCAGGAGACCAGCCACTGTATGTGATGTGGCCGGATGAGGCAGTTGTACAGAGCATCAGTGCAAAGATGAATGAGATATTAAATGGGAATTAAAGGATAAAGGTAATAAGGTTTAAAGGAAGAGAAGTAAAAATATGAGTGGAGTATCAAATCAAGATAAAGAAAGAAAGATGAAAAAAAAGAAAATTGAACACTGGCAGATCATCGCATTATATTTGATAGTATATGATGTAATTGCAATTAATTTTGCCTACTTTTTTGGACTGTGGCTGCGTTTTGATTTGCACTTCACAAGTATTCCGGCAGAGTATATGAGTGCATTCTTAAAGTTCGCACCGATATATACAGTATTTACGATTTTTGTATTTGCACAATTACGTCTCTATAATAGCTTGTGGAGATTCGCAAGCTTTAGCGAACTGAACAGAGTGATAGTTGCATCTGTGATTACAACTATCTTTAATATAGTAGGAATGACAGCATTCATTCAGCAAATGCCACTATCTTACTATATAATCGGTTCGGTTTTACAGTTTGGACTTACATTGATGATTCGTTTTTCATATCGATATATGAATTTAGAGCGTGGCAGACGTGAGAAGGATGCGAAACCATTACATAACGCAATGATCATCGGTGCCGGTGCGGCAGGACAGACTTTAATCAAAGAACTGAAAAGTTCAGGAGAGGTAAAATCAAAGGCTTGCTGCGTGATTGATGATAACCCAAATAAATGGGGACGTGTTATGGAAGGTGTGCCGATTGTTGGCGGTCGTGAAGATATTCTTATCAATGTAAAGAAATATAAGATTGACCAGATTTTATTTGCGATACCGACTGCAAGTGCACAGGCAAGAAGAGAAATCTTAAATATATGTAAAGAAACAGATTGTGAATTAAAACAGCTTCCGGGAATCTTTCAGCTGGCAAATGGCGAAGTGTCCATGAGCAAAATGAGACCGGTTGCGATTGAAGATTTGCTAGGAAGAGACACAATCAAAGTAAATATGCAAGAAATTTTCCAGTACCTTAAAGGAAAAGTAATTCTCGTAACAGGTGGCGGTGGTTCAATCGGAAGCGAGTTGTGCCGTCAGATAGCAGCACACGGACCGAAGCAGTTGATTATCTTCGACATTTACGAGAATAATGCATATGACATTGAGCAGGAATTAAGAAGAAAATATCCAGAATTGAACTTGAAGGTTCTGATCGGTTCAGTACGTGACAGTAAGAGAATCAATCAGGTGTTCGAAACATATAAACCACAGATTGTATATCATGCGGCAGCACATAAGCATGTACCGCTTATGGAGACAAGCCCGAATGAAGCAATTAAAAATAATGTAGTAGGAACTTACAAGACAGCCTACGCAGCACTGAAGAATGGAACGGAGCGATTCGTACTGATCAGTACAGACAAAGCAGTAAACCCGACAAATATTATGGGAGCGAGCAAGCGTCTCTGTGAAATGGTCATCCAGAGTATGGATAAAATCAGTAAATCCGGTCATACAGAATGGCTTCCATTCTTACACGAACATGAAGATAAACATGTGAATGGGCAGATGGTTCCGGACCCGGAAGACCACATGGCTGTAAATGTAGAAGAAAATGCGGCTGCACAAGGTAAAGGGAAAACAGATTTTGTTGCCGTTCGTTTTGGAAATGTACTTGGAAGTAATGGTTCTGTCATTCCGTTATTCAAAAAACAGATTGAAAATGGCGGTCCGGTAACAGTTACACATCCAGATATCATTCGTTACTTCATGACAATTCCAGAGGCAGTCAGTCTGGTACTTCAGGCAGGAACTTATGCAAAAGGCGGAGAAATCTTCGTGCTGGATATGGGAGAGCCGATGAAGATTGATACATTGGCAAGAAACCTCATCAAATTGTCAGGATATAAACCAGATGAAGATATCCAAGTTGTATATAGCGGATTACGCCCGGGAGAAAAACTGTTTGAAGAGAAGCTGATGGCAGAAGAAGGTCTGGAGAGAACAGAAAATGAGTTAATCCATATCGGTAAGCCAATCCCGTTTGATACAAAAGAATTCCTCGGACAGTTGGAAGAACTGGCCATGGCTAGTTACGAGAACAGTGAGGAGATTGTAGAGATGGTAGAAGGTGTTGTGACGACATTTAAGCCGGCGGGAGAACATCCGAGTGGGAAGTAGTAATATGCAAAATGATTTAAAATGTAAGGAGCAAAAATATGGCTTTCGTAAATAATGAAAGATTTGAAAAGTTTGAAAAGAAAGTATGGCTTTCATCTCCAACAATGTATCCAGAATCAATGCGCTATGTTATGGAAGCGTATAAAACAAACTGGATGTCTACTGTTGGAGCTAATATAAATGAAGTAGAGAAAGTGGCAGCAAACATATCTGAAACAAAATATGCAGTTGCACTATCTTGTGGAACTGCAGCACTTCATCTTTGTATGAAGCTTGCAGGTGAAAGATTGTATGGAAAGCCACAGGTTGGTGTTGGAGCATTGAATGGAAAACGAGTATTCTGTACAGATATGACATTCAATGCAACTTTAAATCCAGTTGTTTATGAAGGGGGTATTCCAGTATTTATCGATACAGAATACAATTCATGGGGAATGGACCCGGTTGCTTTGGAGAAAGCATTTGAAATGTATCCAGATGTAAAGCTGGTTGTTTACGCAGAATTATATGGCTTTCCAGGAAATGTAAAAGAGATTAAAGAAATTTGTGAAAAGCATGGTGCTTTATTGGTAGAAGATGCTGCAGAGGCAATGGGAGCGTCCTGGGAAGGAAAACAGTGTGGTTCATATGGTGATTATGCAGCAATATCCTATAATGGAAACAAAATCATTACAGGGTCAGCTGGCGGATGCTTACTGACAGATTCGCTTGAAGATGCAAACCAGGCACGTAAATGGTCTACACAGGCAAGAGAAAATGCAGCATGGTATCAGAACGAAGAAGTTGGTTACAACTATCGAATGAGCAATGTGATCGCTGGTGTGATTCGAGATCAGTATAATCATTTGTATGAGCATATTGCTCAGAAGAAAGCAATCTATGAAAGATATAAAGAGGGATTAAAGGATCTTCCAGTACAGATGAATCCATTTGATGAAACAAAAGCAGAGCCGAACTACTGGTTGAGTAGTTTATTGATTGATGAAGATGCAATGTGCAAGCAGGTAAGAAGCGAAACGGAAGCACTTTACATTTCAGAAGCAGGAAAGAGTTGCCCGACAGAAATTTTAGATGCAATTAGTAGCATAAATGCCGAAGGCAGACCGATTTGGAAACCAATGCATATGCAGCCAATGTATCGAATGCATGAGTTTATAACTGTGAATGGTTCCGGCAGAGCAAAAACAAATGCCTATATTGCAGGTGGAATTAAAGATGTTGGAGCAGATATTTTCCAGAGAGGTGTATGTTTACCGTCTGATAACAAGATGACTGAAGAACAGCAGGACAAAATTATAGAAGTAATCAGAGCTTGTTTTGAGTAGAGAGTAAAAATATATCATAGATAGGTAATATAGATGAATGATAAGTTGATAATCATTGGTGCAAGTGGTCACGGAAAAGTAATTGCAGATATTGCAGTTAAGAATGGATATCACGATATAGTATTTTTGGACGATAATGAAACAATAAAAACATGTGCAGGATATCCAGTAGTAGGAAAAACTTCAGATGCTATTAGTTTATATGGAGATAAAATAGTAGCTATCGGAGATGCAAGAATTAGAAAAGAAATTCAAAGTAAATTATCCAATGTGGTTACATTAATACATCCTCAAGCAATAATTAGTAGGAGAGTTGAGATAGGAATGGGGTCTGTCGTTATGGCAGGTGCAGTAATTAATTCAGATACTATTATTGGAAAAGGAGTTATTGTTAATACAGGATCATCTATTGATCATGATTGTTGTATGGGAGATTTTAGCCACATATCTGTTGGAGCACACGTAGCGGGAACAGTATCTATTGGAAATAGTTCGTGGATTGGAGCAGGAGCGACTGTAATTAACAACGTTAATATTTGTGGTGAATGTATGATTGGAGCAGGTACGGTAGTGATAAATAATATAGAAGAATCAGGAACGTATATAGGGGTTCCTGCTAAGAGGATAGAAAAATGAGAGTATTGGTAATTGCACCTCATCCAGACGATGAGATTATTGGTGTCGGAGGAACTATTGCGAAAAGAGCGAAAGATGGTGATGAAGTTTATGTTTGTGTTGTGACAAAGGGAAAGTCACCGCTTTTTAATGATGAGTTTATAGAACAAGGAAGAAAAGAATGTCGAAAGGCAGATAAAAAGCTTGGAGTTAAAGAAACTATTTTTTTAGATTTTCCGGCAGTGATGCTGGAAACAGTTCCACGTTATGAATTTAATGGGAAAATTTCAGAAGTTGTTAATTCAATAAAACCAGATGAAGTATATATTCCACATAGAGGAGATATGCAGATAGATCATCAAATGGTTGTTGATGCCGCAATGGTAGCAGCTAGACCTCGTGGGATTAACTATCCAAAGAGAGTTTATGCGTATGAAACACTTTCGGAAACAGGGTGGAACATTCCTAACGTTGTAAATGAATTTATTCCGAC
Source organism: Mediterraneibacter sp. NSJ-151 (assembly GCF_022487435.1). NCBI lineage: Bacteria > Bacillati > Bacillota > Clostridia > Lachnospirales > Lachnospiraceae > Mediterraneibacter > Mediterraneibacter sp. NSJ-151. Next base: position 100,346 of record NZ_JAKVPP010000010.1, read on the forward strand.
AGTATATGAAGATATTACAGATACATACGAGGTGAAGCTAGAGGCTATGGCTATTTTTGAGTCTCAGCTTTCTGTTTTTCCTGAAGCAAGGTCTATAGGGGCTATTGAAGCATTGGCAAAGTATCGAGGTGCAACAGTGAGTGTCAAAGCAGCTGAGGCATTCAGCTTAATTAGAGAAGTAAAGTAAGGAGTATAATGTATAATATATGATTTTTCGTGTGTTTAAGAGAATGTTTGATTTTGTGTCTGCTTTGCTTTTACTTATAGCAATCAGCCCAGTGTTTTTTTTGTTGGTTTTAATGGTTCGTGTAAAACTCGGATCCCCTGTGTTTTTTACTCAAGAAAGAACCGGAAAAGATATGAAAAAATTTAAGCTAATCAAATTTAGAACTATGACAAATGAGAAAGATAAAAATGGTAAACTATTGCCTGATGAAATGAGGCAAACAAAGTTTGGTGGATTTCTTAGATCATCATCCTTAGATGAACTTCCAGAGTTGTTATGTATAATTAAAGGAGATATGTCTGTAATTGGACCTAGACCTCTACCTCCGATATATGATGACTATTATACTGATAAAGAGTTAAAAAGGTTTTGTGTGAAAGGTGGTCTAATACCACCGGATTCTATTGACGATAACGCAGTAATATCTTGGAATGAGCAGTTTGAGTATGAAGCAAATTATGCAGCGAATTTGTCTTTAATAAATGATATGAAGATATTTTTTAATGTATTTAAAATTATCTTTCAAAGAAAAGAAACAGATTATGGTAATTTTGTAAGAAAACCACTATATGAAGAAAGAGAAAAACAGAGATAATAGAGGAGAATAATGATAGAACTAGACGATAAACAGGTAAAAAAAATAATTGAGCAGTATGGAAATGCTGTGTATATTTTTAATCAAGATGAATTTGAAGAAAATTATAAAGAATTAGAAAGCACTTTTCAAAAAGTATATCCCAATTATCATATTTGTTATTCATATAAAACAAATTATACTCCAGCAATTTGTAAATGTGTTAAGGATTTGAATGGATATGCAGAAGTTGTTTCTGATATGGAATATAGATTGGCTTTAAAGATTGGATATATTCCTCAAAGAATTATTTTTAATGGGCCTGTTAAGGGAGAATATTTAGAAAAACATTTATTAGAAGGTGGAATTAATAATATTGATAGGATGGAGGAAGCAAATTTAATATGTGAAATTGCTAATCGCAATCCTAATCATATAATAAAAACGGGTATTAGAGTGAATTTTGATATTGATGCAGGTTATACGTCTAGATTTGGAATAGATATTCACGAAATAGATGAAATCATCAAAACTCTAACAGATGCTAATGTTATTATTAATGGAATTCATTGTCACATGAGTCGTGCAAGGGGAATTGAACCATGGAAATTACGCGCAAAAACAATGCTTTCACTTGTAAATAAATTCCATTTGGATAACATTGACTATATTAGTTTAGGAAGTGGAATGTTTGGGAAAATGGATCCGGAGTTAAAAAAACAATTTCCGGCAGATGCACCTACATATGAGGAATATGCTAACGAGGTCATTAAACCGTTTGCAGATTATTATAAAGATAAAGAAAAGCAACCTTTACTATTTACAGAGCCAGGTACAACTTTAATATCTAAGTATGTAGATTTTTTGGGAAAAGTTATCGGAATAAAAAATATTCGTGGAAATGAGTTTGTATTATTAAATTGTAGTTTTCAAAATTTAGGTGAAACATGTCAAATGAAAAATCTTCCAATCAAAAGATATGAATATGGGATCAAGAAAACTACTGTTTTAAATGCTAGGTTTGTTGGGTATACATGTTTAGAACAAGATGTATTGTATAAGGGATATAGTGGAGATATTTCTATTGGAGATTATATTTTGTTTGGGAATATTGGCGGCTATTCATTGGTAGATAAACCACCTTTTATTATGCCGGATTGTCCTATGATTGCAATAAAAAGTGAAAATATTAAATTAATAAAACGTAGAGAGACCTTTGAAGATATATTTAATGTGTTTGAGTTCGAGGAATAGATTGGCATGAAAGATATTACAATTTTAATGTCGGCGTCGGGATCTCCTTCGATGCCGGGGATGATTGATTGTTTGAAAAAAAATGGAGAAAGAAATATTCGAGTTATAGGAATAGATATGAGTGAAGAGCCAAGTGCTCAGTATTTGGTAGATAAATTTTATAAAGTTCCGGCAGCTACATGCGAAGAATATATAGATATCGTCTTAGACATTTGCAAAAAAGAATGTGTTGATATTTATTTTCCTAATATTTCAGCTGAAGTCACTGCTGTTTCCAAAAGAAAAGAAGAATTTCAAAAGATAGGAACAATAATATCGGCATCAGAACAAAAAGCTGTTGAAGTAGCTAATAATAAATTATCATTGTATAACTTTTTGAAGAGCAAGGGAATAAAAGTTCCTCGATTTTATGGGGTTAATTCAATTGAAGATTTTGAAGAAGGTTGCAAATATCTTGGATATCCTGATGTGCCTGTTTGCTTGAAAATTGTTGATGGAAGTGGGAGTAGGGGAGTTAGAATAATCGACTCCAAACGAAATAGATATCAGATTTTTGTGAACGAAAAACCAAATAGTTTTTTTGTCGCTTATGAAGACATGATTAGCATTTTGAAAGAAGCAAACGAAGAATTACATGAAATGCTTTTGGTTGAGTATCTTCCTGGAAATGAATATACTGTCGATTTATTAGCAGATCATGGAAAGGTACAATATATTGCAGGTCGAGAGAATATAGTTAGCTTAATGAGCATTGCTCAAGAAAGTATCGTTGAGAAAGACGAGAAAGCTTATAAGATGAGTAGTGATATAGTAGCTGCTTTAAAACTAGACGGAAATATTGGTTTTGATTTTATGAGAGACAAGAATGGCAATGCAATTCTTATGGATTTAAATCCACGTATCACGGCTACGGTTTCTGTAATAGCGGCAGCAGGGCTTAATTTACCTTATTTAAGGGTTAAGCAATTGCTAAAAGAAATGTTACCTAAAGTGGAAATAAAATATGGTACGAGATTAAAGCGTCGGTATAGTGAAATTTATACGGACATAAATGGCAATAAAATCGAGATTGGTATGCAAACGAAATAGTATTGATAATGATTAGTGAGGTGTTTTCAATGAATATAATGTTTTTATCAATAGAAAATTATTCAGATTTTAATGCCAGATCAATATATATGGATTTGATAAATGAGTTTCGTAAGCAAGGTCATTATGTTACTGTGATTTCTGCTTGTGAACAAAGAGATACAAAAAGTGAGAAGCCCCAAATAATAGCAAGTGATAGAAGTGGTGAAATAAGAAAAGTTTATGTTGCAAATGTGACAAAAATGTCAAATTTTATACTTAAAGGAATAAATCTTATGAAATTATTGCCCAAGTATAGAATTGCCGCAAAGAAGGCTATGAAAGAAAGAACATATTCTCTTGTGTTGTATGGCTCTCCACCTATTACAGTATATGGAGCAGTAAAAGCTGTAAAAAAAAGACAGAATGCGTACTCGTATTTATTGCTGAAAGATATTTGGCCATACGATTGCTTGTTTGGGGGAGCCTTATCTATGAAAGGACCAAAAAAAATAGCGTTTGATTATTTGGCGTTGTTAGCAAGACGTTTGTATGATACATCTGATACAATAGGATGTATGTCACCAGCAAATGTAAAGTTTTTACTAGAAAATGAGCCATATTTAGAATTACAGGATAAAATAGAAATTTGTCCTAATAGTATTTCGCCTAAAGAAGTTTACTTAAGTGAGTTTGAAAAAACAACTATAAGAAGAAAATATGACATTCCAGAAAATAAAGTGGTCTTCATATATGGTGGGAGTTTAGGAGTACCACAAGGAATTGATTTCGCATTAAGAGCGATAGCTTCCTCAGCATCTGTAAAAAATGCATATTTTGTTTTTGTTGGTGGTGGAACTGAAAAAAATAAAATTGCTAATTATATTGAAACAGAGAAGTTGAAAAATGTTAAATTAATAGATATGTTGGCAAAAACAGAGTATGAAAAGTTAGTATCTGCTAGTGATGTAGGACTCATATTTTTACATCATGAGTGTTTATCACCAAATTATCCGTCAAGAATTTTAACATATATGCAAGCAGGTATTCCGATTTTATGTGCTACAGATACATATACAGATGTAGGCAAAATAGCAGAAAAGAATGGATATGGTCTGTCATGTGAAAGTAATAATGAGGAATCATTTGTAGAAAAAGTAAGTGAATTTTGTGATGAAAATATGAGAAGTATAATGGGTAAAAATGCTAATTCATATTTAAATAGCAATTATACAGTTGAGAAATCCTATGAAATAATAATGAAAAGAGTGGGCGAAAATGGGAAATAAATTATTAGTTGCATGTGATGTGCATTTATTAAAAGCTCCAGATGGAAGCTATTGGTGTGATGCAATTTATAAATACACTTTTTGGAAAAGATATATGGATGTTTTTCAAAGTATAAGAGTAGCTGGAAGATGTAAAGAAGTTAAGACAATAGATCCAAAATGGCATAGAGTGGATGGACCTAGAGTTGAAATATTTGAAATTCCTTTTTATCAGGGACCTAAGCAATTACTCTTTAAATATATGCAAATACAAAAATGTTTAAAAAACGTTGATGAAGGATGCGATGCTGCATTAATGAGAATGCCAAGTCAAACCGCGTATATGGTATTTAAACATTTGTCGAAAAAGATTCCTAAAGCGGGAGAAATAGTATATGATCCATCAGATGATGTGAAGCGAAAAGACCAATCTTTTATAATGAGTATATTAAACCATAGGATTTCAAATCAATTAAAACAGTTTTGCAGAACTGTTAATGGGGTTTCATATGTAACAGAATATTCTATACAAAAAAATTATCCTTCAGTTGCAGCATTAAAAGGTGAGAGTAAAGAATATTTTGAATCAAATTATTCGACGATAACTTTATCAGATGACGCCTTTACATCTTCAAGGATTTACAATAATATGAGCCATATGAAAATAGCACTTTCAAGTGTGGCAATGGAAAGTGATAGAAAGGGCGAAAAAATATTGATACGTGCTGTTAAAATTGCAAGACAAAAAGGATTTGATATAACGGCAGTTATCATAGGCGATGGATCAAAGCGAGGAGAATTTGAAAAATTTGCAAAAGATGAAGGGGTAGATGAATTCATTACTTTTACTGGTTTGTTGCCATCTTCAGATGAGGTACGAGAGCAATTATTAAAATCGGATATTTATATGTTTCCAACACAGGCAGAAGGTTTACCAAGAGGAATTCTTGAAGCTATGGCTGTTGGAATGCCTGTATTATCGACACCTGTAGGCGGAATACCAGAAATAATTGAAAAAGACTATCTGTTTTCTCCATTTGATGCAGAAGCATTTGCAAATAAAATATGTTATTTAATGGAAAATCCTGATGAATTAAATATTATGAGTAAGAAAAATTTTGAAAAATCTAAAAGCTTTGCTAACACTGTATTACAGAAAAAGAGAAATGAATTTTATATAAAACTTTGTAAGTTGATTTAAGAATGAGGAAAAAATATGTATGTTTTAATCGTGTCACCAAACAATTTCCCGGAAAATGATGCGGGAGCAGTACGTGATGGATGCTTTGCGAAAATATATCAAGAGTTAGGTTATGATGTGGTTCACATAGGAATGAATCCTGACTCAGAAAAGGGAAGTTTCAAAGGAGTTAGATATTATAGTATATATCAGGATAATTGCGGTATTGCTAGAAAAATAAGCAATAGTTTTTCATATGGTGAGCGGTTATCACAGGTAATGAAAAAAATAATCAAAAACAGTGGGAAACCATCTGTAATACATATGTATGATATTCCGAAAAGTGGGATAGAACTGTTGCGGAAATATTCAATTAAAAACAATATTCGTATTGTACATGATAGTGTTGAATGGTATTCGCCGTGTGAATTTAAAATGGGATGTTTCGCATATCCATACCTATTAAAGAATAGAACAAATACAAAGCTGATAAGAAAACCAATGTATGTCTATGCTATAAGCAGATATTTACAGGAGTATTATTCAGAAAAAGGATTAAAAACACTTAGAGTACCGGTAATAATGGATAGTAAGGAGTATTGTCCTAAGATAGTTCAAGGTAATGTGATAAAAGTTGTTTATGCAGGGTCTCCAGCAAAAAAAGATTATCTTAAAGAATGTATTATAGCTTTTGGAAATTTAACAAATAAAGAACGAGAAAGAATGGAATTTCATATATATGGTGCAGATGAAAATTATGTAGAGGATTGTTTGTCTGAAAAACAAATTCCAGAAATTGTAGCTCATGGTAGAGTAGCGCGAGAGGACGTCACAAGAGCATTAGCAATGAGTGATTTTTCTATACTTCTTAGACCGGCAAATGAGCGTTATACCAAAGCTGGTTTTCCGACAAAATCAGTAGAAGCAATGATGAATGGATGTGCTATGATATGTAATTTAACTTCAGATTTGGGAATGTATCTTAAAGATGAAAAGAACAGTATTATAGTTGAAAATTGTAGTAGTGAAGCAATGACACAAGCATTACGAAAAGTTATAAAGTTAAATAGACAGGAAATTAACGAAGTGAAAGAAAATGCACACAAAACTGCAAAGGAATATTTTGATTATCGAATTTGGGTTTCCGCTGTAAAAGAATTTATTGAAGGATAGAAAAATATGTTTTTAGAAATTAAACGTCTTATTAAAATATATAAAATTAAAATGCAGAAAAAGAATATTATTTTTTTAAGGAAAGCTAATATAGACAAAAATGCAGTGCTAGAAGGTCAAAATAAAATTGGAGCAGAATCTTGGTTTGAAGGTTATATGGGGTTTGGAACATATATAGGTGATCAGTGTACTATAATGGGTAAAATTGGACGATACTGCAGTATTGGACATAAGGTTACTGTCCTCACAGGAACACATCCAAGTCATAGATTTGTTTCAACACATCCGACATTCTTTTCATTAGGATTACAAAATGGAACAACATATGTTTCAACACAAAAATTTAAAGAAAAAATATACGCTGATGAAAACAATAAATACGGATGTATTATTGGGAATGATGTGTGGATTGGTTATAATGCAACAATTATGGGTGGTTGTACTATAGGCGATGGTGCGATTGTGGCAGCTGGAGCACTTGTTAAAGAAAATGTGGAACCATATACAATTGTTGCAGGGCAACCAGCTAAAGTGATTGGAAAGCGATTTGAAGATGAAAAAATAGCATTCTTAATGAAAATTAAATGGTGGGATAAACCAGAGGCATGGATAAAGTCTCATGCTGATGATTTTGAAGATATTAGTAAATTTGAAAGGAATATAAGTAGAGGGGAGAGTTAATATTGAAAGTTGTTATTTGTATACTTCCTATCATCTGTTTTCTTATATCAATGCATAAATATAAAGCGTGGAATAATCCATATGTAATATTCAATATACTTTGGAGCGTAGTTGGCATTTTGATATTATGCGGAAATAAAAGTGTATATACACCATCAATAACGGCTATGTTGTGTGTAATAACAGGGATTATAGGTTTTAATTTATCTGCATTGTCAAGAAGAATTACTTTGGGAAATCGGAGCGTTTTGAATGTGAAATATATGTTTAATCCGCGAAGAGCTGCCATTATTTCAACCATTGTTTTAATAGTAAGTTTCTTTTTATCAATAGATGCTATTCGTTCTCTATTAGTTGGAGTTTCATATTCCGATATTAGAAATGATTATTATACATATGATGGTGGAGGAAGTGTGCTCTTATATTATTTTCGTGAGTATATAATTGATCCCTTGAGATATGTTGTAATTGTTTCAGCTATATTTGCTATTTTCAAAAAAGAGTATCGTTCAAAATTATTGATACTTAACGCATCACTTTGTGTTTTATTGCAAGCCGTGAGCAATGGAGGACGCTATATTTTAATGAATACTTTTTTTATGATAATTTGTGGAGCTTTGATACTTAACCGTGATGTTAAATTATCCTTAAAGCAAAAGATGGAAATTGTGTTCTTTGGTGGCATATTAGCGTATGGGCTGATTTTTCTGACAAATAGTAGAGCAACTTATTTAATGCAGAATATGACTATTGGAGAAAAGATGTTTTCAACTGTGTATCAATATTTCGCAGGAAGTATTACTTATTTAGGAGAAGTTATTAAAAATACACCTAATATAAAAGGAGCAACGTATGGTGTGAATTTTGTAGCAGGCTGGATATCTCCGTTATTTGTTATACTTAATTATATTGGTATTCTTTCATACCCACAAGTGTTCAGTGTTATAGGAACCGAAGCATGTAAAGTTTTAAAAATTGGTGAAAATTTATACTATAATGCTATGCCAACTGTTTTTGGATATTTTTACATTGATGGTGGTCTAGTACTTACATTTATAGAAGCTTGGATATGGGGGTATATTTGTAAGCGCCTTTATACAAGAGCAGGAAATGGAAATTTGTTATTTACAGCGGTATATATATTGATGTTTTTACAAATATGTAATGCAAGCACCAGATGGTTTTTGTATTCTACCGGATACTGCCTAGCTTATATATATATGAGATTAGTTTTTGATAGAGAGAAATTTGTAGAGGAAGAGTAAAATATGAATATAGCAATAGTAGCAGTGGGGTATAATCGCCCCGATTCTATGGAACAATTGTTGAATACAGTTGTAAAAGCAGATTATGCTAGTGATAAAGTTGATCTTATTGTGAGTATAGATAAAGGAGAAAAGCAAAATGAGATTGTAAAAGTTGCAGAAAAAGTTGAATGGTTATTTGGAAATAAGATTATCCGTGCATTTCCGGAACGACAAGGGCTTAGAAAGCATATTATTCAATGTGGTGATTTGACAGAAAAATATGATGCAGTAGTTGTATTAGAAGATGATTTGAATGTATCAGAGTATTTCTATACATATGTAAAACAGACATTGTCTTTTTATGAAGAAGACTCAAAAATCGCAGGTATTTCTTTGTATAAGCATCAGACTCATCCAGGTGTATATAGACCGTTTGAGCCGGTTAATAATGGATATGATGTGTATATGCAGCAGTTTGCCATGTCATGGGGACAATGTTGGTCAAAAAAAATGTGGCAAGGGTTTAAAAACTGGTACACAAAGAATGAACAGAAGGATTTGGCAGAAGGTTGTATTTTACCGCAATATATTTCAAATTGGAATAAACAATCATGGTTAAAATACTTCATGCGTTATATTGTAGAAAATGATAAATACTTTGTATATCCATATTTCTCGCTCAGTACAAATGCCTCGGATGCAGGTGAACATTGTCGAATTCCCAATAATGATTTTCAAGTATCTATGTTGCAAGGTGAAGTAGAGTATCGTTTACCAACATATGAAAGAGCAATAAAATATGATGTTTTTTTTGAAAGAGTTGGTTTAGAAGTCTTTGATGAATTGAACGGAAAAATTGTTTTAGATTTGTATGGAAATCGAGAAAATTTTGGAAATGCAGATTATGCTATTTCGACAGCGCGACATCCGTTTAAAGTTGTAAAAACACTTCAATTAAAGTATCGACCGATCGAGATGAATTGCGTTGTTCCTGTTGAAGGTAATGGAATATATATATATGATTTGCATTCGGTAAAAAGGAAACCGAGTGGGACTGAAGACATAATTACACGTTATGATGTTAGAGCCGTTCATTGGAAAAAAATGCTTCATCTTGGGATTGTAGGATTGGTTGATGCAATAATGGATAGGGTGAAAAGAAAATAATAATGTTAGAACAGATTAAAAGATTTTTGACTAATAAATTTTTTCAAAATACAAGTTGGATGGTTTTTGCGCAAATATATCAAATGGTTATTTCACTGTTTATTGGTGTAATTAGTGCAAGATATTTAGGTCCGTCTAATTATGGAACTATAAACTATGCTGCATCGTATATATCATTTTTTACAATTTTCTGTGCGTTGGGCTTAGAGGGTATCGTAGTTAGGGAAATTATTTCTAAACGGGAGCAAGAAGGAATAATATTGGGGAGTGGCATAATAATGCGTTTGATAGCAGGCGTATTATCTATGGTTGCTGTGTGCATAATAGTCTATTTTTTGAATCCGGATGATCATATTCTTTTGGTAGTTACCTTTTTGCAATCTATCATATTACCTTTTAATGCATTCAATTTAATTGATATGTGGTATCAATCTAATTTGAATTCTAAGGTGTCTACTATAATTAGATGTATATCTTATACGGTCATGTCCTTATATAAGGTGTTTTTATTAATTACGGGAAAAAGTGTGGAATGGTTTGCTTTTTCAACAGCATTAGATTCACTGTTAATAGCCATTATGTTTATGATAATGTATCGTAAACAAGGAAAACGAAAACTAGAGTTTGATTTACAAACCTCAAAGCAACTATTGAGAAAAAGTTATCATTTAATTATTTCAACAATGATGGCTGTTTTATATAGCCAAATGGATAGAGTAATGATAGGAAAAATGATGACTCAAACAGATGTAGGATATTATACTGCTGCAGCTACGATATGTAATATGTGGGTTTTTATACCACAAGCATTTGCAAATTCTGCAAGGCCTGTAATTATGGAAGTGCAAGAACATAATAAAAGTTTATATATAAAGAGGCTAAAACAGTTGTCTGGATTCATTTTTTGGATTGGAGTATTATTTTCAATAGCATTTACTGTCTTGGCAGATTTTATTATTTTAGTTTTATATGGTAACGCATATATGATGGCTAAAGGACCTTTGGTAATATTGATATGGTCGACAGTATTCTCATCATTATCATATCCAAGATCTATATGGATGATATGTGAGAACAAACAAAATTACACTAAACATATATTAATATGGGGAGTAATTATAAATTTAATATTAAACTATTATGGAATTAAGTATTATGGAATTATAGGTGCGGCAGTTGCGACACTATTTACAGAAATGGTGACGTGTTTAATTGCGCCAACATTCTATAAAGAAACACGTATATACGTTAGATATTTAATTGAATCATTTATAGGGAAAGGAATTTTAAAATGAAAATTAAGGTTTTACATGATATATATTGGAAAATATATGAGGGGGAGTGTTCTATTAGAACTATAATATCACCTACCAGTTCAACTAAGTATTTATATAAAAAAAGATTTCAAAAACCATTAAATCTTAAAAATCCGGAAAGCTTTAACGAAAAAATTCAATGGTTAAAATTGAATACATATAATAATAACCCTACGATTACACAATGCGCTGATAAGTATGCCGTTAGAGAATTTGTGAAGAAGATGGGATGTGAAGAACTTCTTATTCCATTAATAGGAGTGTATAGCAATGTGAGTGAAATTGATTGGAATAGCTTACCGGAAAAATTCGTGTTAAAATGTAATCATGGATGCGGATATAATTTGATTTGCTCTGATAAAGAAAAATTAAATATAGAAAAGGCAAAAAAAACAGTAAGTCAGTGGATGAAAGATGATTATTGGAAACATAGAGCAGAAATTAATTATAAATATATTCCTAAAAAAATCACAATTGAAAAATTCATTGATAATAATGGAAAGCAAATTGAAGATTATAAATTTTATTGTTTTAACGGAAAAGTACTATATACAATGGTATGTCTTGAAAGAAAAGATGGACATGCTAAATATTATTTTTTCGACAGAGATTGGAATTTGATTCCATATTCCAAAGATGCACTTAAAGTAGATAAAAATTTTAAAATTTGTAAACCCCAATTATTAGATAAAGCAATTGAGTATGCTGAAAAACTGTCTGCACAGTTTCCTTTTGTAAGAACTGATTTATATATATTGGATGATAAAGTTTATTTTGGTGAATTAACATTTACTCCAGCAGGAGGATTAGACGATGATCTTTTGGATGGAGATAAAGAAATGGGAAAACTAATCAAATTGGATTTATAATATTGATGGTATTATCTAAAAGAAGTTTAGGTAATGAAAATATATTGTATATCATTAATCAAGATATAAGAAAAGGTTATTGTGAAGTAAAATGAAAATTATAAAGTTATTTAAACGGTTAAAAAATAAAATTACTCAAATAAAAAATCCAATAGTATGGGCAAAAAAAATAGGTGTAAACTTTCCTGAGGGTGAATTACATTTGTATGGAAATATTAATTGGAGTACAGAACCATGGATTATTACATTAGGAAAAAATGTACATATCACAGATGGGGTTAAGTTTGTAACACATGATGGGGGGGTGTTGCTATTTAGAAATAAAGTACCGGATCTTGAAGTAACAAAGCCTATTGTAATTGGAGACAATGTATATATTGGAAACAATGTAATTATTTTACCTGGAGTGACAATTGGCGATAATGTTATTATTGGTGCAGGGGCTGTAATTTCTAAAAGTATTCCAAGTAATTCAGTTGCAGTTGGCGTACCCGCCAGAATAATAAAAACTGCAGATGAATATTTTGAAAAAATACAAAAAGAATCTCTTCATTTAGGACATTTAAAAGGTGTCGAAAAAGACAAAGCATTAATGGAGTATTACCATTATGAGGGAGATTCAAAAGGAATTTATTTATAGAATAGAAAGCTCATTATTTTTAGCTTAGAAAATATAATTAATGATATAAAAGGAGAAAGAAAATGTCTTTATTCAAAGGAAAAACATTAATGATTACTGGTGGTACTGGTTCTTTTGGAAACGTAGTTTTAAATCGTTTCCTCAAAACAGATATTGGAGAAATTCGAGTTTTCTCTCGTGATGAGAAAAAACAGGATGATATGCGTCATGACTTTCAGGTTCGTATGCCGGAAGTTGCAGACAAGATTAAATTTTATATTGGAGATGTAAGAGATCTTCAATCATGTAAGAATGCGATGCACGGTGTTGATTACATATTCCATGCTGCTGCATTAAAACAGGTTCCATCTTGCGAATTCTTCCCGATGGAAGCTGTAAAAACAAATATTATTGGAACGGACAATGTCCTTACAGCTGCAATTGAAGAAGGAGTTGAAGCTGTAATTTGCTTATCAACCGATAAGGCTGCCTATCCAATCAACGCAATGGGTAAATCTAAATCACTGGAAGAATCTGTGGCAATTGCAAAATCCAGATATAGTGGAAAAACAAAAATCTGCTGTACACGTTATGGCAATGTAATGTGCTCTCGTGGATCCGTAATCCCACTCTGGATTGATCAGATTAAAGCAGGTAATCCGATTACTGTTACAGAGCCAAACATGACTCGTTTCATCATGTCTCTGGAAGAGGCAGTTGATCTCGTTCTTTATGCATTTGAGCACGGTGAGAATGGAGATTTGCTTATTATGAAAGCACCGGCGTGCTCAATTGGTCTTCAGGCAGAAGCAGTTTGTGAGATGTTTGGTGGAAAGAAAGAAGATATTAAGGTAATTGGTATTCGTCATGGTGAGAAGATGTACGAAACATTACTTACAAATGAGGAGTGCGCAAAGGCAATTGATCTTGGTGGATTTTATCGTGTTCCTGCTGATAATCGTGGATTAAATTACGATAAGTATTTCAAAGAGGGCAATGTTGAACGAAACAAATTGACAGAGTTCAATTCAAATAATACAAAACTTCTTAATAAAGAAGAGATTATTGCAAAAATGAAAGAACTTGCATACATCCAGAAAAGATTAGCCGAAGAATAAAAGAAAGCGTGATTTCATGAATAAGAAGTTAATAATTTTAGGTTCTGGCGGATATGGAAGAACTGTCTATGATATCGCAGAACAACTTGGTTATTCAATTACTGTTTTAGATGATGCAGATGAAGAGCATCCACTTGCTTCTTTTGCTCAATATTTAGAAGATGCAACGGAATTTATTTCGGCCTTTGGAAATAATGCGTTTCGTTTACAGTGGATGGAGAAAATAGAAGAGGCAGGTGGAAAACTTGCTACGCTGATCCATCCGACAGCATATGTGTCGCCGAAAGCACAGGTATCTACAGGAAGTGTGATTTTACCGGGTGCAATAGTCAATACAGGAAGCCGAGTAGGAAGAGGATGTATTATAAACTTAGGAGCTACCGTAGATCACGATGTTATTATAGAAGATGGAGTACATTTGTGTGTACGATGCATTGTGAAAGGTGAGAATCGCATTTCGTGTTGTGAAAAGATAGAGGCAGGAGAAATCGTGGAACGAGCTACAAGAGTGTAGCTGAATGAATGGGAGATAATAAAATGGTTGAACATAATTTTAAATGGAAAAATGATGGCCGCACAAAGGTAATGATTGGCTGTGGAACACGTCCGGAGATTATCCGTCTTGCTGCGGTAATCAAAAGATGTAGAGAATATTTTGATTGTTGTGTTGTATACTACAATCAGAACTGGGACAAGAATCTTTCTACTGTTTTCTGGGAGGATTTTGAATTAACAAATACTTTTGGAGAATTTGGACCGGATATTCTTGTACCGGTTGTCGGAGAAAATCTTGGAGTAACATGTGGAAATATTTTAGGAAGATCTTTTGAGCTTCTTTCTGAATTACAGCCAGACGGATATCTTGTATTAGGAGATACAAACTCATGTCTTTCAGCAATTTCAGCAAAGAGATTACATATTCCGCTTTTCCATATGGAAGCTGGAAACAGATGTAAAGACGAGTGCCTTCCGGAAGAAACAAACAGACGTATCGTAGATGTTATTTCGGATGTAAACTTATGTTACTCTGAGTTTGCACGTAAATATTTAGCAGATACAGGACTTCCAAAGGAGAGAACATATCAGACAGGTTCTCCTATGGCAGAGGTTCTTCGTATGAACCTTGAGAAGATTCAGAAGAGTGATGTGTTAGAAAGACTTGGGCTTGAGAAAGATAAATACATTCTTCTTTCAGCACATCGTGAAGAGAACATTGATTCTGAGAAGAATTTCTTAAGCCTCTTTACAGCAATCAATGCATTAGCTGAAAAGTACGATATGCCGATTCTGTATTCTTGCCATCCAAGAAGTAAGAACAGATTAGAAAAGAGCGGATTTAAGCTTGATCCAAGAGTAAGAGTCAATGAACCACTTGGTTTTAATGATTATAACAAACTTCAGATGAACGCATTAGCAATCGTATCAGATTCAGGTACATTACCGGAAGAAAGTTCATTCTATTTATCAATTGGACATCCAATCGCTGCTGTATGTATCCGTACATCAACAGAGAGACCGGAAGCATTGGAAGCAGGAGATTTTATCTTAGCTGGTATTACAACAAAAGAACTTCTCAATGCTACAGATATGGCAATTGAAATGAAACAGAAAGGTGTGCTTGGCAAACCTTGTCCAGATTATGTTGATGAAACAGTATCAATGAAAGTTGTTCGCATCATTCAGGGATATGTAAATGTAGTCAACAAGATGGTTTGGAGAAAAGATCAGTAAAATATAAACTTAATGACGGGCAGGTGCGCATGTTGAAACTGCACCGGGCTCGTCATTTTTTACAATTGGAGGTAGTGATATTATGAATATACTTGTTACCGGTGCAAAAGGAATGGTTGGAACTGCACTTGTTAATAACTTAAAAAACATCAGAGATGGAAAAAACAGAACTAGAAATATTGAAATCAACGAGATTTATGAATATGATTTAGACAGTACAGAAGCACAATTAGATGAATACTGTGCAAAAGCAGATTTTGTATTTAACCTTGCAGGAGTAAATCGCCCGGAGAATCCGGAAGATTTCATGAAAGGTAATTTTGGATTTGCATCACAGCTTCTTGACACGTTAAAAAAACATAATAACAAAGCAGGTATCATGCTTTCTTCTTCTGTTCAGGCTACACTTGCAGGACGTTTTGGTAACAGTGAATATGGAAGAAGTAAAAAAGCCGGAGAAGAGTTATTCTTTGAATATGGAAAAGAAACAGGCGCACCGGTATATGTATACCGTTTTGTAAACCTGATGGGACACAGCCGTCCAAAATACAATTCTGCAATTTCAACATTTTGCTGGGCAGTAGCAAACGATGAAGAGTTTACTGTAAACGATAGAAGCACAGAACTGGAAGTACTTTATATCGATGACCTTGTAGAAGGAATGTTTGATCTTCTTGAAGGAAAAGAACAGCATTGTGAATTTGATGGCGTTGAAACTGTATTAGATGAGAACGGTCGTTATTGCTGCGTACCAGTTACTCATAAAGCTACATTAGGTGAAATCGTTGATTTATTAGAAGAATTTAAGTCACAGCCGATTTCATTAATGATGCCAAAATGCCCAGATGGATCATTTGCAAAGAAACTTTTCAGTCTTTATTTAACATATTTACCGACTGATAAGTTCAAATATGCTATGAAGATGAATTGTGATGACCGAGGATCATTTACAGAACTGGTACATACAGTTGATTGTGGACAGGTAAGTATTAATATCAGCAAGCCGGGTATCACAAAAGGACAGCATTGGCATAACTCTAAATGGGAGCAGTTTATCGTAGTACACGGACATGGACTGATTCAGGAACGTAACATCAATACTGGCGAAATGGTAGAATTTGAAGTTTCAGGAGATAAGATTGAAGCAATCTATATGATTCCAGGATGGACACATAATATTATTAATTTATCAGAGACAGAGGATTTGGTGACGGTGATGACATGTAATGAGGTGTTTGATCCAGCGAAGCCGGATACGTTTTTTGAGGTGGTATAAAGAGAAATGTTGTCCAAGGGGATGGTTATGGTGAAGAGAGGAATATCGCATGGAAAAACCGCAGTACATTGATTGGCTTGTTGAGGAATCTGGGGTTGTAATTAAAGATAATATTCCGTTAAAATGCTATAAAATTGACTATAAATGTGATGAAAGTATTCTTGATGATTGGGCGTTACACATTCGTAGAAATTACATAGATGATACTGAATTAGAAGAAGATGCTGAAGATAATGAGATGCCTATTGGAAAGTATTTACATGATTATATAATTCCACAAAAGGAAGAAGCGTTGGGATCAACAGCACGTTCTGCAGATATTACCGAAATTTTGATTTCGGATTTGTTAGAGTTTTTATATCAGTATTCTGTTCCAAGATATAAATTGAAGAATAGATCTGGAAAGAATAATTCACAACAAGGAACGGACGTTATTGCATATAAGTATAAAAACGAAGACAAGACGCCAGATGAAAGAGATAGCTTGGTCGCAGCAGAGGTTAAAGCTACACTGTCTAAGGAGGACTATACACCCATCAAGAATGCAATTATTGATTCTAGAAAAGATGAGCATCGTTTAGCAAGAACAGTAAATTATTGCAGAAAACGATTAAGGGAATTGGGAAGAATAGAAGATGCAAAAGAAGTAAAAAGGTTCTTGTTTAAACCAGATAATAATTTTCAAATTACATATGTTGCTGCTGGAGTTAGTAGCCGTGAAAATATAGATGAAGTCATAGAATTAAATTTTTCTGGCGAAGAACTTGAAATCAGAGAAAATGAACGCATATTTTATGTGCATGGTAAAAAACTGATGGAATTGGCTCATAACATTTATGAGAGGTGCAAGAAATGATTTTTGGTAAAAATGCCGAGCAAATGCTAAGATATCAAAAAGCTAAAGCTAAAATGGTAGAATACAATGTTTCAAAGAAAGAGTATCCTCAATTTCGATTGAATTCGAATGAATTATCCTATCCAACAACTTATGTGTTGTCACGATACTCAGAATGCATTATAGAAAATAATCATGAAGAAGCAGAAGCACTGGAGCCGTTTTTGAAAACAACTGCAGAATATTATGATTCGGCTTTTCAATCCAAAGATAGAACGGAATATGATTGGGATTTTTTGCTATCAGGAGCATCAGCCTATTTTTTGAGAAAAGATTTTGGAAGTGCTAAAGTATTGGCGGCAAATGTAGATAATTTAATTGGTAATGAACGAACTCCGCAGAAACTGTTGGTAAATATCTATAACTATCTTTTGAGTGGAAAGTATTTACTGTATTTAAAGGTTATAGATACATATGAACGAATTAATAATTATTTCTTGGAGTACTTCGGAAAGGGTGAGTCTATAGAAGTATTAAAGGAAAATTTAAGGGTATATAGAAAAGAAATATATACTAATGGAGATTCAGATAGTATATTTTATGTGGATATATTAGTGGCAGTTATTATTGTAGCGTGTAATAATTCGTCATGGAGGCTTTTGCCGAATAGTTCAGGCCTTTCACACGAGAAGTGGAAACCATATTTACAAAGTAGAAAGTCTATAAAGATGTTATGGCCAGCACAACGATTAATAGCTGAAAAAGGATTGCTGAGAGGAGAAAACGCTATTGTGCAACTTCCGACAGGTGTGGGGAAGACTAGAAGCATAGAACTGATTATAAGAGCTGCCT
This sequence comes from Mediterraneibacter sp. NSJ-151, assembly GCF_022487435.1. Classification (NCBI taxonomy): domain Bacteria; kingdom Bacillati; phylum Bacillota; class Clostridia; order Lachnospirales; family Lachnospiraceae; genus Mediterraneibacter; species Mediterraneibacter sp. NSJ-151. Next base: position 118,800 of record NZ_JAKVPP010000010.1, read on the forward strand.
TTTTATCTGATCGAGCTAATACGGCTATTATAGTGGCACCACTAAGAGCGTTGTGCAATGAAATAACAACGGATATGTATAAAATATTTAGAAAAGATGCTATAATAAATCAGTTCTCAGATGTTCTTCAAAATGACTTTTTGAATATATTTGAAGAGGCTAATAAAAAGCAAATACTTATATGTACACCGGAAAAACTAAGCTATGTGTTGCATCATGATCCGTTTTTTTTGAATGTTATAGATTTATTTGTGTTTGATGAAGGTCATATGTTTGATGATGGTGGTAGAGGTGCAACATATGAGTTGTTAGTGACACATATACGTCGAAATATAACAAGTGAACAGCAATTAATTTTGTTATCAGCGGTATTGCCAAATTCAGAAGATATTGCACAGTGGTTGTTCGAGGATAGAGGTTGTTTGGCAGAGGATGAAAGTATTGTATCAACGCCTAAATCTATAGGTTTTTCATCCAAACAAAAGAATCTGCATTTCTTTTCTGATGATAAATCAAAGGAGGATTATTTTATTCCTCGAATTCTTCAAGTTGAACAATTGAATAAGTTGCCGAGAGAAAAAAAGAATAGATTTTTTCCGGAATTATCATCATCCACAGATATAGCCATTTATAATGCTATAAAGTTATGTCATAATGGAGGTGTCGCTATCTATCTCGGACAACAACGCTCAATGAAAACAGTGTTTAAAAGAATTATAGACTTAAATAAACGAAACTATGACTTAAAAGTATTAAAAGATAATGCGAATCAAGAAAAGCTTTCTGAAATAAAGGACTTCATAGAAAACTATTATGGTTCAGAGCATTGGTATACGCAAGCAGCAGAATTGGGTGTTTTACCTCATTCTTCTAATCTTCAAAATGGAGTTAAGCTTGTAGTGGAACATGCATTGAAAAATAAATATGTTTCTTGCGTAGTATGTACATCGACACTTGCACAAGGTGTGAATATTCCAATTAAATATTTGTTAGTTACCAGTTTTCGTAATGGAGTTCGATTAGTAAAAGCACGAGATTTTCAAAACTTGATGGGGAGAACAGCACGAGCAGGTATATACACCGAAGGCAGTATTATCATTACGGATTGTAATATATATGATAATCGAATGAAGCGGAAAAATGGCGGAATGTATTTTTGGAATGACTGTATGAAGTTATTTGATACAAAATCTGCAGAACCTTGTGGGAGTTCTATTCTTTCGTTAGTACAGGATTTTAAAGTGGATTATGATAAAACTGTAAAAGGTGAGGAATTTGTTTCAAAAGTGATAGAACACCTTGGTGAAAGCAGTTTCTTGTTTAATTATGCAAAAAAGTTGGAAAAAGCGTATATAAAAATAAATCCAGATAGAAAACAAAATACGATCATGCAGGAGATATTATTGAGACAGGATATTATATCTCATATAGAGAATTATCTTTGTTTAGCGTGTTCTACAGAAACAGTAGCTACCGATTGTAAGAATAATTCGGTAGATATTTGTTCTAATACCTTGGCGTATGCACTGGCATCAGAGCAGGAAAAAGAATTGTTAATTAAGGTTTTTCAGAAAATAGAGGAGAATATTCAAGAATACGATGTGGAAGATTTGCGTAGATATTCTAATGCGATGTCAGGGATAGCTTTGTCTTCTCAAATAGAGGAATGGATTTTCAAAAATGAACTTACAGAGAGGATATATACAGAAGAAGACTTATTGTCTATGATTGTAGAGTTGTATTTGCAAATTAATGGTGATTTTAAATATCAAGAGCATATTCAAAGTGTCTGTCAAAAATGGATTGCTGGACAAATACCAATTGAAATTAGTAACGAGGAAGCTATAGGAATTCCAGAAGTAGAGTCGTTATGTAATAAAAGAATTTCATATGAAATGAATTTCCTTATCGGTAATATTTGTGATTTGATAGTAGTTGACGAAGACGATGAGACGCAAGTTGATCCAAGAAAGCTTTTGACATTATTACAGAAGAAAGTAAAGTATGGTGTTCCCAATATGACAGCTATTTCTATTTGTGAGAGTGTTTTTTACGATCGCTTATTGTCTATAGAGATTGCTCAAATTTTATCTGATACGAATATTGGAGCGGACAAGATACTTAATACGTTGAAGTTTCATAGGGAAGAGATTTCTAGTTGCCTTGATTCATATCCCGAATATTTCAGGGATAGGTTATCTCTGCTAATGGAATAGAAAGCGCTTCATGTAAACCACCACCAGGCAATGCCATTAAGCTAGGTGTTCGAGGTTTTGTTCGAATTTGCATTGAAACATGTGCAAGAGGATGTTTTGGCGCTTGCATGGTCACAATGGTGTCAGGTACCAATGTGGTCTAGGGCTAGCCGTTGCGCCAGCGACTTGGTACAATATGGATTATCTAATATACGGAGGATAAAAGTGTGCAAACAATTAGAGTAAATTCAGTTTCAGAATACATCAAAGAATTAGAAACTCTAGGAATAGAAAATTATATTTATAGAGGACAAAATGAACCCTATTTTGGCATAGAAGCAAATGGGTTTCGACCATATATGGGTGGTTGGGATTCTGATAAAATATATAACATTGATGAAATCTCTAAAAAATATTATGAGCAAGTTGTTTCTAAACTAACATCAGAAGAAAAAGAATATTTTTTAGCGTTTTGTCAACATTACGGTGTACCAACAAATCTTATTGATTTTTCATATTCGCCACTGATTGCATTGTTTTTCTCGTGTCAAGGAAAAATGTTCCAGCATTTAGCTTATCAGAACTGGTTGGAGATTCAACAGTTGATGATTTAAAGAAAAATTCGTCTACACAGCAAATGTTAATACATAATCTTATAAATAAACTAGAAAAACCTACATTGTCACAATACGCTCAAGTTTATTTGTTAAATAAAAAATGGTTGTTAGATATAACGGATATTCTCCCAAAGGTTGGACATAACAATTTCCTCGAAAGTATTTATAGTGATAGAGATGTGCGAGTTGAACTTATATATAGTCTGATTAACTTATTTGAAAATCCTGAAATTAATATTACAGAAATTTCGGATTGCCTTATACAACTTATTGAGTGCTATAGAGAAAATAATGTTAATTTATGGGGGGAATATTACAATGATGAAGAGAAGAATGATTATGAAGAAAGTGAGGATTTATTTACATTTCAAAAAAGTCTAAAAGAAGATAACTTGCAAGATATTATTTTATCTTTGTATACATATGTTTATGAGGAGATGGAAGATGAAAGAATTCCTTATGAAAGTGATATTTTTGGACACTTTCCAGAAGAAGGTAACCTATATCAGCTATCTGCCGCAACGTATATTATGCTTTTAGCTAATTTAATACAGATTTTTCATAATGATAGAAACGGAATTGAAAAGTTAATCTTAAATCTAAAAATATATTTTACATATCAGCCAGCAAATTTATTTGATAGAATCAATGCACAAAAAGGGCTTTTTATTTACCAGCCATATTTTTATTCTTGCGATATGGTATATGATTATAATATATTAAGTGTTCAGAATATCAATCCAGATATAACGCTGGAAATAAATAATTATCAAGAAATACTTTCTGAATTGGATGTTTTAGGAATCAATTTAGGTGGTGTTTATGGTGATTTAGATAACATTGCAAAATCTGTGGTATATTCGTATCGAAGAAAAAATAAAATGTAGTTTGATAATTTCATCTTAGTAAACGCTCAATAGTGAGTGTAAATAAATACCACCAGGTAGGAAAGCACCAGGTGGTGTCAGGTACCGTTAAGTTTTTATTGTAAGGTTCAAGGGCAGAAAAATTCTGGCAGATCGGGATCGATATTTCAAAGAAGAGGAGAAAGGGGCACCTAAATATGAAATGTTTGAAAAAAATACCATGGACATTAATTTTTTTGGTTGTTGGTATTATTTTTAGTATAATTTGTAGGGATAATTTGGGAATGGACATTATACTAACCATTTTATCTACTCTGCTTGCAACATTAGTGGAATGGTATATAAAATATGAAAAAGATAAAACATTTTATAATAATGAATTTTTAAAACTGGAACACAGATTAGAGGAGATAAGCAATCAGATCAGTTATACAAATCAGATTACTACTGTGGAACATCCGTATTTTAAAAAAGAGATCGACGAAAAAATGAAAGAGTTCCTGTCTGATAATCAAGAACTTTTATCGGGTATTCATGTTACAAATCCTCATGCGGATGATACATTTGGAATAGAAGGAATAAGTTATACAAAAGAATTTGGAAGTATTAAAGCGGTAAGTTCTATACCGGACTATTGGGAAGATGATTTTACGAAAGAATATTTGAAAGTGCAAAGTGAACTGATTGATCAGAAACATGTTACAATCCAGCGAATTTTTATTTTTGAAAAAAAAGAGTGGAAGAAAAAAGAACAGCACATGAAGGAACAGGTGAAGTGTGGAATACAGGTTTTTTATATTGATAAAGATTCTGAATATTTTAATCCACAATGGATGCAAGAGGATTTCCTGATTCAGGACAACGAATTGCTTGTTGATATTGCGGGGAGAACACATAAATTTAACAAAAATGATAGTGTGGAAGAAAGAATTACAATGAATAAGAATGAGGTTCAGCAAAAGCTGAAACGTTTTGACCGACTATTAGAAAGAGCAACAGAATATAAATGCTAACTTCCTAGGGATTGTCATGTCTGGCATTGAGACCACATTGGTGACGGGCACAATTAAATTTTTAGTGTAAAAATCATGCGTAATATTACATAGAAAAGTATCCAGAACTGTCTTGACAATATGTTGAATACGACATACTATAATTATAAAGAGGAAGGAGCATACTAATGTACGAAATCATTTTATATGATACAGAAGATGGAAGATGTCCTGTGCAGGAACTATTGGATTCCTTGAAACCTAAGCTACTGGCAAAAACATTGCGGACAATTGACTTGCTGGAAATGAATGGCCCATTGCTTCGTGAGCCATATTCAAAACCCTTGGAAAATGGAATCTTTGAGCTTCGTACCAAGCAGGGATCAGATATTACAAGAGTACTGTATTTCTTTATTGTAGGCAAGAAAGTAGTGCTTACAAATGGATTTATAAAAAAGTCGCAAAAGACACCAAAAGCAGAAAAGGAACTGGCAAAGCAATATAAAGCAGATTATGAACGGAGGTATGGCAATGAGTAGCTATAAAGATTATAAAAAAAGAGCATTGCAGAATCTAGAGGTAAAAGCAGAATATGATGCACTGCAACCGGAATATGATATTATCCAGGCAATGATTGATGCAAGAGTGCAGCAGAATATGACACAGAAAGATTTATCAGCTAAAACCGGAATTACGCAGGCAGATATAAGCAGGATTGAGAATGGAACAAGAAATCCCAGCTTGAGTATGGTGAAAAAACTTGCACAGGGCTTAGGGATGCAATTAAAACTAGAATTTGTTCCGATGCCGACAAAAAATAAAATGTAAATTTCTATAAACATATAAATTTACTTTAACGTATTTATAAGATAGATAAAATTTAGAACTGGTAGAATAGCCGGTTTTAAATTCTATCTAATGCTTTATCACTGTGAATTTTGAATGCATTGTCGTTTGAGTCGCATCTGGGAACTCCATTGAAGAAAAATTAGCATTATTTTGATAAGGAATTATTGATTGAAGAACTGGTTGCAATGGCGGAGTGGCTGGATGAATAGGAAATCATTTCAGGAATTGCGTTGGATTATAGAGTGAAAAGTTTGGATTCTATACTTTTAAAGTATGAACGTTATTACCCAGACAATCAGACGCGAAAAGTATTCAATGATATTTTAGGATTTCGAGCATTTTGTGGATACGGAACAGGAGTTTAAGACTCTTGTTATAGGGCTTCGTACGTAATGTTGGCTTATCCGCCGCTAGGTGTCACACTACCAGGTGTCAGGCGCCATCAAATTTTTACAGCACATAACTTAAAAGTACTATCCTTTTGCATTTACAGTATTGCATCAACATTCCATATATGCTAGAGTAGAGAAAAGCATATTTCTTAATGAATTCTAAGGTGCGATGCGCCATCTATATTCTAATCACATTTCAGAAATCTATGCTTTAATACCAAAACAAATGTAAAAAGCAGGAGAGGACTGAAAGACATTAGACAAGAGTAAGTTCCTTCTGCAAGAAGGAGGAAACAAATGAATACTGAGTTGAAAAATGTTGTATTATCGACTGACATTAAGGCACAGTATGACGAGTGTGTCAAGAAATTGCTGGGACACAAGATTATACTTGCTCACATTTTAGCAAAATCAGTAGATGAATTTCGTGGAATGCGCCCGGAAGAAGTGGTCCATCTGATTGAAGGAGAGCCACTTATAAGTAAAGTTCCGGTCGGGCTGGGACTTACAAATAAGATTGTCGGAGTAGATGAAAAAGGAAATGAAATTGTAGGATTGAATACAGAGAATTCGGAAGTTTATGCAGGATATGTGAGATTCGATATTATCTTTTACGTACGAACCAAAGATGGAGTTTCGCAGATTATCATAAATATCGAAGCACAAAAGACAGACCCTACAGATTATGATATTTTAAATCGTGCAATCTTTTATATCAGTCGGATGATTTCGTCGCAGAAGAATCGCGAGTTTAAAGGAAGCAATTACAACGACATTAAGAAGGTATATTCGATTTGGATATGTATGAATATGAAGGAAGATTGTATGAATCATATTCATCTGACAAATGATGTAATCATGGGCGATTATAAGTGGAAAGGAAAACTTGAACTGCTGAATATCATTATGGTAGGAGTAGCTGGAAAATTATCAGATAAAGATGAAAACAATGAATTACATCGATTGTTAGGAACATTACTGTCAGAGAAATTAAAAGTAGATGAAAAATTGGATATACTTGAAAATGAATATGATATACCAATGGAAGAATCAATAGAGGAGGAAGTGAAGACAATGTGTAATCTGAGTGAGGGAATTGAAGAAAGAGCAATGGAGGCTGGCAGGAAAGCGGGAATTGAAGAAGGAAGAAAGACCGGTCTTGAATTGGGAAAAAAAGATCTTCTCAAACAGCAAGTTCAGAAGAAATTGCTGAAGGGAAAGGATATCGATGTGATTGCAGAAGAGTTGGAAGAAGAGGTTGCTGTAATTGAAAAAGTTATTGCGGAGCTGGAGCAGTAGCTTTGCAAAAGAGGTATAAGGTGCATGACAACAACGGCAGGGAGTCCCTTAACTTAATAGAAACTACCTACCATTGGTGTCAGGCGCCGTCAATTTTCCAGAAAACTACTTAAAAAAACCTTCTCTGTAATCTTACAAAGAAGGTTTTTCAAGAATAGATTAATTTTTATAAAATTCTTTATACCATTCAGCAAATTTTCGAAGGCCATCTCTCAAACTTGTACTAGGTTTGAATCCGAAATCTTCTTCCAATGCAGTAGTATCTGCATAAGTGATCGGAACATCACCTGGCTGCATAGGAACCAGTTTTTTATGTGCTTCGAAATCGTAATCAGCAGGCAGAACTTCGGCACGAGTCAGCTCTTGTTGAAGAATATCTACAAAGTCAAGCAGATTTTCAGGCTGATTGTTACCGATGTTATATACGGCGTATGGCGGAATTGGAAGTCCGTCTTCGCCGTTTTTCTTTTCAGGAGCAGCCTGCATTACACGTTTGACTCCTTCTACAATATCATCGACAAAGGTAAAGTCTCGTTTGCAGTTTCCATAATTAAAGATCTGAATTGTTTCTCCGGCACGTAACTTGTTTGTAAATCCAAAGTATGCCATATCAGGTCTTCCGGCAGGTCCGTATACGGTGAAGAAGCGGAGTCCTGTGGATGGAATATTATAAAGCTTACTGTAAGCATGAGCCATCAATTCGTTTGACTTTTTAGTGGCAGCATACAGTGAAACCGGATTATCTACCTTATCATCTGTAGAGTAAGGGATTTTTTTGTTGCTTCCGTATACAGATGAGGAAGAAGCATATACCAAATGCTCTACTCCATGATAAGAATCATCGCAGGAAGCGGCATCGTAAGAATGACGACATGCCTCTAAAATGTTGTAAAATCCAATCAGGTTTGATTCGATATAAACATCAGGGTTTGTGATAGAGTAGCGCACACCTGCCTGAGCAGCCAGATTTACAACAACAGTTGGTTTATAATCTGTAAAAATCTGATCAATCAAAGTTTTGTCGGCGATAGATCCTTTTATAAAATTCCAAGATGATGCAGTATGTTTCTGGACTTCTTCTTCAATTTTTCTTAAACGATATTCCTTGATTGAAACATCATAATAATCATTCATATTATCAATGCCGATGATATGAATAGGCTCTGTAGTACGAAGCAATTCAAGAACGAGGTTAGAGCCGATAAAACCGGCCGCACCTGTTACAAGAATCGTTGCATTTTTTAAAGTTACATTTTGATTTTTCATAGCACTTTCCTCGTTTTAAAACTTGAATCTTTATTAATTATGGTTGAAAAATATTAGTCACGCTGGAATAAGTCTCTTGTATATACTTTGTCACGGACATCATCCAGACAAGAATCATAACGATTTGCAATGATACTGTGGCTGAGCTTTTTGAACTCAGCAAGATCATTTACAACTTTACTTCCGAAAAATGTTGTTCCATTTTCAAGTGTTGGTTCATAGATTACAACAGTTGCACCTTTCGCTTTGATTCGTTTCATTACGCCCTGGATACTGCTCTGACGGAAATTGTCAGAATTACTCTTCATAGTCAGTCTATAAACACCGACAACCACTTCTTTTTCTTTCGCTGCATCCCATGCACTATTCGCTTCATAAGCACCTGCCAGTTCAAGCACACGGTCAGCAATAAAGTCTTTTCTTGTTCGGTTACTTTCTACGATTGCACTCATCATATTTTGAGGAACATCATTGTAGTTAGCAAGCAGCTGTTTTGTATCCTTCGGTAAGCAATATCCGCCATATCCGAAAGAAGGATTATTGTAATGTGTTCCGATTCGTGGATCTAAACATACACCATTGATAATATCCTGTGTATTCAGTTCTTTCATTTCTGCGTAAGTATCTAACTCATTAAAATAAGAAACACGAAGTGCAAGATATGTATTTGCAAATAATTTTACAGCTTCAGCTTCAGTAAATCCCATAAATAATGTGTCAATATCTTGTTTGAGTGCACCTTCCTGCAGAAGTGCAGCAAAATCTCTTGATGCTTTTACAAGACGTTCATCATTTTTATCAGTAGAAACAATGATACGGCTTGGATAGAGGTTATCATAGAGCGCTTTTGATTCTCTCAAAAATTCCGGGCTGAAAATAATATTGCTTGTGTTATATTTCTTGCGGACAGAGTCAGTATATCCAACAGGGATTGTAGATTTAATCACCATGATTGCATCTGGATTTACCTTCAAAACAAGTTCGATAACAGCTTCTACAGCGGAAGTATCAAAATAGTTCTTCTTGCTGTCATAGTTTGTAGGTGCTGCAATGACAACAAAGTCAGCATTTTTATAAGCTTCCTCACCATCTAAAGTAGCTGTCAGATCAAGATCCTTCTCAGCGAGATATTTCTCAATATAATCATCCTGGATAGGAGATTTCTTGTTGTTGATCAAATCAACTTTTTCAGGAATGATATCCACTGCAGTAACGTGATTGTGCTGTGCAAGCAAAGTTGCGATAGAAAGTCCTACATAACCTGTACCTGCAACGGCAATATTAAGTGGTGCCGGTGAAGCGAGCTTAGTATTTGTGTTATCTACGAAAACTTCATCTGGTTCAAATCCAAGGGCTTCGCACAATGCTTCCAACTGTGGAATAGATGGAAGAAAATCTTCTTTCTCCAAGCGGGAAATTAATGCACGATTGATTCCTGTTGCATCGGCAAGTGCCTGCTGTGTCATGTTTTGTTCTTTTCTCTTTGTAGCAACCAAGTCAGCTAAAAGAGACTGAGATAATTTTTTCATGGTGAAATCCTTTCTTTAATGTGTGTATTTTAATAGTTATACAATACGATGTTAGTTTAAGTAACAAAACTACATTTGCTGATTATTGATTTTAACGTATTTATAGTAACATAAGATTGGAAAGGGTGCAAGAGGGGGATGAGAAAAGAATAAAAATGTTATGATAAATAACACGATTCGGAAAAGAAGAGAAAAAAGTAAGGTGAAATTTTGTTACTGAGAAATATGCGAAAAATTGAAATATGTTATGGTTGTGAAGTGGGATGGGTTTGGAAAAAGTGTAAAAAAGAAACTTGAGAATGCAATGAAAAAGAAATATAATTAATAAGAAAAGGAGAAGAAATATGAATGAAAAAATAAATATTAAAAAGACTGCAAAAAGAATATCTGAATTAAAGAGAAAGAATGGATTGAAAAATTGTGATATTGCTAAAGCATTATGTATTTCGGAAAGTGCGGTTAAAAATTATATGAGTGGAAGAACGATTCCGCCAATTGAGAGGTTGTATGCAATGGCTGAATTGTTTGGAGTGAAAAGTATCGAAGAAATAATTGTATTTGAATGAAAGGTGATAAAATGATTGGATCTTGTGAATTAAGAGAAAAAATGAAAACATGTTTGAGTAATGACATAGAGGTATTTACTACAAAAGGATTAAAAGAATGGTTGAAAGAGCAAGGATGTACATATAATGTAGACTATGAGGTAAATGCATTTAGTAATGCTATAACATATTTGATAAAAAAACATTATATTCTTCCTACAGGAGAAAAAGGAAAATATAAAGTGGTAAAAAAAGAAAAAGAGAAAGAAAAAGTGAATTGTAATAATATAGATGAACAAAATGAAGAAAAAAAGAGTAAAGATGAATATGTTCCAGAAAAAGCATTGGAGGAAATGCGAAGAAAAATCAAAGAATATATTGCAAATGAATGTAAAGAGCTAGAAGAAATTTTAGATTCCGAAAAACCATCTGTATATGGAAAAAATAAAAAAACATATAATGATATTCTGGAGTTGATAACATATTTACAAAATTTTAAGTTCTCGGTAGAAAAGTAGCTTAACTTTTTTTGTAAAAATTCACCAGAGCGAAAGCTGACGGCAGATCAGATTACAGTTGTGGAAAGTTCGCAAGATTTATTTGCTGATATTTCACTTGATGAGTTGATTTCATTTGAAAGTCAATTATATGATGATATGATATTTGCAATTTGTCATCCGGTAGGAAAAAAGATTTTTGAAATTATTAAAGAATGGAAGAATTTTATAAGTTTTGATGCAGATACATATTATCATGCTAGAAGAATTGAAACAGGTCAGGCACTGCTCTTAGATAAGGAAATGCTGAAAGCTCCACTTAATATATCTTCACATGGTCGATATAATGCAATTGGGAAAAGTTGTTATTATATAGCGGAAACGAGAGAGGGAGCATTAGCTAAAATTACCAAGCACTGTGGGGAAAAGAAAATTAGTCTCCAAGTGGTCGGACTTCAGCCTGTTAAAAAAGAGAGAATTATTGATTTGTCTGGTGAAGTTAAAGGTAATAATCGTTTTATAGAACATTTGCGTTTCATAGTGGAAAATGAAGAGGAGAAAATTGTGAAAAAGTATCTGCTTCCTAATTTTGTGGCGTCATGTTGTAAAAAAATTGGAATTGAAGGTATTAAATACAGAAGCACAGGGTATAATTGCTGTGTTTTGTGGAAAGACGATTACTTTGAATTTGTAGAGGGGAGTAGAAAAATTATAGCAAATGAGAGGGTTTATACAAGGGATATTTTAAAGAAAAATTAAAAAGAAGGAGTATGTGATAAAATATTATCGTCATGTAAGTAAAAATGAGAAGATCTAAAGAGATTATAACACAAGCTATTAGGCTGATAATTTTGATAAGTATAATTTTATTTTTCCTTCAAAGTAATATTTGTAAAACGATTCGAAGTGCTTTTTCTACATATATTTTTAGTTTTCATGGAAAATGCGAAACAATTAGTAACATTTTCATTGGAATTTTAAGTAGTGGAATATTATTGATATTTAGTGAAATTATAAATTATTTTCAGGATAAAAGAAGAATAGAAATTGAAATTCTGAAGTTATATCATAAATGGGAAACGGAATTATCAATAATAGATGGAATTGGTATGGAAATAGATGGATATATTAAATATATTCCGATGGAAGTAATTGATTTTGGAGAATTGGTAGAGAAAGTGTATAATGAGTATTCTCCATATATTAAGAAGGGAAAATATTTTGAATTGATTGGAGCATTATTTCGATATACTGATAGAATTCAAGAATATGTCGGAAAAATCAGATACAAAGAAAATGCCATAAAATACTTGCAAAAATGTAAAGAGCAATTAAAAGTTTTGAAAATGAGAAATACAGATGAAATGTCTTGTAAGCAACTAAAAAGTGATATTAAATGGTGTGAAAAGAAAATCCTAGAATTGGAAGAGGAAGATCTTGATATAGAATATATGGAAAGAAAAATCGATGAAGCAAGAAACGAGGTCGTTAATAATAATGAAGTAGCAAAATCACTTTTTTTTGAGTATAAGTTTAAATGCTTGAATAAGAGGGAAAAAGAGGACGAAGAGGATAAATGAAGACGTCAAGTGAAATTGGCAGAGAACGAAGCAAGAAGAAAAGCAAAACAGATGTATATGGAACATATTAGAGACAAGGATTAGCAAATGGAATATGCGATTGTTGTAGGGGAGTATTCGTGTTACAATACAAGTATATTTTAGGGAAAGGTAAGAAGAAAAATGGCAGAATCACTGTTAGAGATTTATAATCAGATTAGTATTCAACAATATAAAACAGATATGGGATTTAAGTCATTGGTAGAAGGAGTACAAGATAATATTTTTGTGATTCCAGAATATCAAAGAAAATATCGTTGGACAAAAGAACAGGTTGAGGAATTGGCAACTTCTTTGATTCGTGATTTGCCGATTCCTCCAATTTATACATTTCGAAATGAATTGGGACAGTTAGAAATTTTGGATGGTCAACAGAGAGTGATGAGCCTTTTCTTTTATTTTATTGGAAAGTTCTTCAAAAGTCCGAAGGAGTCGGTGTTTGATTACAGTGACTTAAATGTAAGAAATGATTGTAAGTTTGAAGAAGCATTGGAAGAAAAATATGATAATATAGTTCCAACTCAGTTTTTTATGACACTAAACGGAGAAAAATACGATATTAGCTACGAAACGCTTCCAGTGATGCTTAAAAGAAAGATTGATTATAGATCGATATCGGTAATTGAAATTAAAATAGCAGAAATTGAAAAGAGAGATGTGACCTTACATAAAATTTTTACCAATTTAAATAATGGCGGGACAAGACTATCCAATCAAGAATTGAGGAATGGAATTTATCCATGTGAATTCAGCCGAATGATTAATTCTCTGAATAAGCAAAATAAAAATTGGAGAAAATTGTATGGCAGAATTGATGAAGAGTGTAAGGATATAGAATTTTTATATCGTTTTTGTGCTATGAAGAAATATGTAGAATATGATGGAATTAATTTTAGGGTAAATAATTATAAAAATTCCATTAATAAATTGATTGATTGTTTCGCGGAAGCAGCTTATGATTTTGAATATGAGGAAGTTATGGGATATCAGCGGAGTTTGAAAACATTTATTGACCTGCTGGAAATTTCAAAAAAATATTTTTCAAAGACATTTTTATTAGAAGGATTGTTTGTCGTTTGGGCTAAGACTAGCATAGGACAGATAAAATTTACAGATGAGATTTGTAGTAAAATAGAAAAAGATAAGAAGATAAAGGAAACACAACAGGGGGGAACTGTTTCTATAACAAATATGAACAAGAGGTGGAAGCGGATATATGAAATCTTATCAAATGATGCTGAATAGAGTCTGCAATAGTATAATGAATGAGGAGTTGGTATATAAAGATACTATTATAATTGGAGATAATTCTAGTGGTAAATCAGACGTATTAAGACGGTTGATAGAAAATGATAAAAAAGAGCAGTTCTATTTTATAGATGCAGTAAATCGCTATTTTGACATAAGTCAGATTATGCCTTCGACTATTCCGGAAGTGCATTATTCGAAAGAGATTAATAAACAGCGCTTAGAAGAAGCGGTATTTAATCATAAAGATACTTTTTACTATGGTGGACCTAGGGCAATAGAAGATTTATACAGCAATTATTGTGGGCAAGTAGAAGCGCTGATGAATGAGTTCCTTCAGATATCATTTGCAATACGGCAGGGAGAGGTAGGATGGAATGTATATATCAATAATGAAATTGTTGAATTGTCTAGTGGTTATCAGGCATTGATTCGTATTTTTATGGAAATATTGTATTTCTCTGATACAAAATCAAAAGGAACCATTGTTATTGATGAAATAGACGAGTTCCTATCAGTAAAAAATAGTGGAAAAATATTAGGGTTTTTAAAAAATAAATTTCCTGAATTGAATTTTGTTGTTACAACGCATTCGGCAGATTTGATTGCAAATGCAGAAGAAACGAATTTGATTTTGTTGTATGGAGAAAATTTTGAGATATTAGATGCAGGGGATTTTTCTAGTATATCGCAAGTGTATGACATTTTCAGTGCCTTTTTTGAACAAAAAGAAAAAAATGATAAAGAAAAGCGAGACGAGATATTAAGAAGACTTTTTAACAACAAAATGTCAGGAATTTGGAATTCTGAGGATGAAGCTGAATTAGAAAAAATGAAAGCGGAGAAAATAACAAAAGCACAAAAGTTAATTGTTAAGCAGATAGAGGAGTGGCAAGTGTGATAGAAGAAAACTGGTTATTGGATATTCCTAGTTTTTTACCTGAATATGAGGCTGGAATGAACTATGGCTATAAAAATAAGCCGGGGAAAAATTTAGAAACACTTTTAAGAAAAACTAGCAATAATCATTGTATGTATTGTTATTCGTTGTTAAAGAATGACCGAGTAAATATTGGACATTTGGAACATAGTATAGAGAAAAAACTTGATGAAGAACATTTGACAGAATGTACTCCTAATATTGCAATAGCCTGTCCTAATTGCAATTTGTCTTTAAAGCGTGTGGGAGAACAGGAAAGATTAGAAAAACTGGAAGAGGCAAAAAAAGAATTTGTATTAGAAGTGCAATGTGATGGAAAAGAATGCAAGGTTGAGTGTGAAAGTTATAAGAAGTTAAAAAAGGAATACTGTAAGAAATCAAGAATTATTTTACAGCCGTTTGGAGTAAAAGGAGAAAATTCGAATCAGGAATATAGAATACAATATGATGTATATAATGCCGAATTTGTACCAAGTCAAAAATATTCTTATTCAGATGAGGATATAGATTATATTGAACATCATATCAATCAATTTAAGTTAAACGACGCGGGATTCAAAACGAAGGCGTTAGCAGATTTTGTGGAGGATGTTATAGAAGCAGACGGAAAATACAGAGAAAATAGTGAATATCCTAATTATATTGTTGATTTGTTCAAAGAAAAGATAAAAGGAATGGAGCAAGAAAAAGTATTGAGGTTATGTGAACAAATACATATTAAAAATATTACCTTATTTAGAAGCTAATCTGATAGTGTAGAAGGCATTATGAAACAAATGGGTTGAATTGTTCTGTGAAGAAAGAAAATGAAAGCTTCTCTGCAATTTATATACAGAGAAGCTTTCATAGAAAAAATATCAAATTTTATGCTTCCGGGATGTTATAGAATCCAATCAAATTCGACTCGATATAGACATCAGGATTTGTGATAGAGTAACGAACTCCTGCCTGAGCAGCAAGATTTATAACAACAGTTGGTTTATAATCTGTAAAGATCTGAGCAATCAAAGGCTTGTCAGCAATGGAACCTTTGATAAATTCCTAGGAAGAAGTGGAATGTTTCTGAGCTTCTTCCGTTATTTTTTCTAAACGATATTCTTTAGATGAGATGGCACCGATATATTCAAAAACAATCAAGGATGAATTGTTGTCAGGATATCCGTATATGCCATGTACGTTAGAAAAAGCGAAGGCATTAGAGAGACAACATAATCATAAGGGGGATGTTCAGAATATATCGGAGATGTATTGGGAAGAAGCGTATGATATTCTTGTAGAAGAATATTGTAGGGGGAACAATAATCAATTCAATGGAGAAAAGATATAAAGTCTGAAATGAAAGAAGGAAGGCTATTATGGCGAAAAACAATGAGAATGCTGCAAAAATACTAGATTATTGGTTTGCATTAGATTTTTTATCGCAAGACAAATATCCAGATTATGTGGAAATAAGAAATAAAATAAAAAGGCATAAAGAAGATTGGGCTAAAGGAAAATCTAAATACAAAACCATAGAGACATTTATACGGTTAGAGAAAAAGGATATTGCAACAAGGCAACTTTATGATGAAATTTATGAAGAAGCCAAATCTTGTGGAATGAAAAAGTGGGGGAATCTTACGGTATATATAGGCAGGGTAAAGAGGGAAAAGTGTATTGAGTGCATATCAAATATATTATCACTTCCTTCAGAAGCTGATAATAGGGTGGAAAAGAGTTCGGAACGTATTGCTTGGGCAAGTCTCCAGCTTTCACCAGAAGGAAAATATATTGAACATTCGTTATCACTTTCAACTATTTTATGGGCATTAGATGAAATAAAAGTTTCGAAGGAAAAGCTTTCAGAAGCCTTAGATAATCAAGAATATACGTTAGCAGTAGAAACATTAGAAAACAGATTTTTTGATAAAGAAAAAAGAGCAGAAGTAGAAAGTGAGAAAAAATTAGATACAAATAAAGTTAATATAGCATCAGATGGAAAGATAGAAGAGATTCAGAGATTTGATATTACAGCAGTTACTTTAAAAACGTTACAAGAATTATTCAAAGAAATTGAAAGAAGATATATCAAAGACAATATTGAAAATACTGTTGATGAAAATGATAATTATGAGGAAATATATGGAATAAGCTTTCAATTGTTTAAAGATGAGGAGACAAAATACAAGAGGGAAGCAGATAATTATTTGGGGTTAGAACAAAGCTATTTTTCGAATGACATAAAGATGGTGTTGGATTTAGCTAGGAATGATGAGCTTTCAAAAGATAAGTATTTGGGAGAAGATATACAAGAATACATAACAACATTAGTGAATTCAAAGAAAAATGAAACACGAAGACTAGATATGGTGAGACCTGATAATGGGAATTTGGTAAAATTTAAAAGTAATCTTTCTGAATTATTAAGAATTCAAAATGCACCTTTGGGAAAATGGCCATCTAGATTTATGCCGGCTTTCATGCAGCAAATGGCAATTAATTTGGCTATTGGAAAGGGAACATCACAGCTTTTTGATGTTAATGGAAAAATTTTTTCTGTTAATGGACCTCCGGGAACAGGAAAAACTACATTGCTTAAGGAAATAGTAGTAAATAATATTATTGAAAGAGCTTGTCTATTAGCAGAGTATGATAATCCAGATGATGCGTTTGTTCAATGTGATTTTATTCATGGCGATAAGGAGGAAAATGCATATTCAAAATATACAAGACACTGGCATCGTCTAAAAAACGATGAAATAAATAATTATAGTATACTCGTAACATCGTGTAATAATGCTGCTGTCGAAAACATTTCAAAAGAATTACCAAAAGGGGTTGTGGGGGATTTAAAAGCCTTAGAGAATGATTCTGTAGAATTGCGAAATGAGTTGGATTCTGTTGCAAAATTATTCGACCCTAAACAATCGGATATGAAAGAAAAAACATATCAAGAAGAGGTATATTCGGATATATATTTTACGAGATATGCTCAAACATTATTAGAAACAGAGGATGTATGGGGGCTGGTAGCTGCACCACTTGGAAAAAAATCAAATCTCAGTAATTTTTATAAAAAAGTTCTATATCCTCTATCCAGAGATTTTTATACAAAGAGAGGGACAGCTGAAGAGAGAGTGACAAAATATAAAAAAGCAAAAGCGGATTTTCTCAACCAATTAGAAGTTGTCAAAGAGCAGCAAAAAAGACTATCAGATTTAGGTGATTTGTTCGATTCCCTAGTTGAGGCAGAGCATGATAAGGAAGAAGCGAAAGAACAGGTTAGAATATGGAAATTACGATGCGAGGAATTACATGCTTCTTCGGAAAAAGATATATTAAAATTAACGCAACAGCTTTCTTTTGCAACTGAAAAAGTGGAAACATGTGAAGATATATTAGGGGAAATTCGGCAGAATATTGAAGACAAGCAAGAAAAGAAAAAGAAAACACATGATTTAATTAAACAGTTGCTGGAAGAAGAATTTTCTAAAAGAAATTCAGTGGGGATATTTACAAAATTATTTAATAAAGAGAAATATAATGTAGCAATGCAATTGGCAGATGAGTATAAAAAAGATGCTGATAAACAAAGAAAAATTGAGCTTGAATTGGAACAAGATCTTGAACAGTTGAAGAAAAATGAGCAGCAGAAGGAAGAGATAGTTGCTATAGCTAGAAAAGAAGTAGACGAATTAGAACAAAAAATTGATAATATAAAGGAACCGATGAGAGTTGCTGAAAAAAATAAAAGTGATGCAGAAATAGAAAGTCAAAGGACAGAACAGCAGTATCAGAATCAGAAAATGAAAATAGAAACAAAACGAGCAATTCTTTCGAAAGCATCAGATGTAGATGAAATGGTTATCTTAGATGAGAAATTTATGCGGGATTTATTATCAGACGATATAGATGTAGCAACTAAGGCTCAAGTGGATAATCCGTGGTTCACGCAACGCTATAATCGTGAAAGAGAAAAATTATTTGCATTGGCGATGCGAATGAATAAAGAATTTGTGATTTCATCAAAGAAATGTAGAGATAATTTTAATACGTTATCACAGTATTGGGGATTCAAAGAAGGTGATGAAAAGGAAAAAATAATATTTCATAAAGAAGATAGAGAGAATATGGTTGCATCTTTGTTTCAAACTCTTTTTTTACTTATTCCAGTCATGTCTTCTACATTTGCTTCTATAGGAACTTTATTAAAGGATGTAAAAAAACCAGGTAAAATTGGTTTACTGATAGTAGATGAAGCAGGACAGGCACAACCACAGATGGCAATAGGAGCATTGTATAGAAGTCGAAAAGCTATTATTGTTGGAGATCCAAAACAAGTAGAGCCGGTAGTAACGGATGATTTGCTGCTATTGAAGCATGCCTATAATAATATGCTCATCAAGCCGTATAAAAGCAAGACAATTTCGGTACAGAGTTTTGCAGATAGGCTTAATTTATTTGGAACATATTTAGATAATGGATCAGATTATCCAGAATGGATTGGGTGTCCATTGCTTGTACATAGAAGATGTATATCACCAATGTATGAGATTTCTAATCAATTGTCGTATAATGGTATAATGAAGCAACAAACACGTCCACCAAAGAAGGAAGTAGCTAAAAAATTTATATATGATAAATCACAATGGATAAACATTGAGGGAAAAGAAAAAGGAAATAAAAATCATTATGTAGAAGAACAAGCAAAGAAAGTATGTGAAATGCTAGAAGTTGCTTTTGAAAAAGATCCAGAACCCAGTCTCTACATAATTAGTCCGTTTACTACAGTGATTTCTGGAATAAAGTCCTACATTAAATCGTACTGTAAGTATAATCCTAATACAAAGATAAATGAGGAGTATATGCTAGACTATGATCAAAAGAGGATAGGAACTGTCCATACCTTCCAGGGAAAGGAAGCAAACGAGGTTATTTTCTTATTAGGCTGTGACAATTCCCGGGAAGCAGAAGGTGCCATAAAATGGGTAAACAAAAATATCGTGAATGTTGCTGCAACGAGAGCTAAGTTCAGGTTATATGTTATAGGAGATGAAGCTGCTTGGAATAAATCTCCATGTGTAAGTGAAGCAAAAAGAATAATGGATATCTATGCAATTAAAGAGATTAAAAATATAATTGAAAAGGGATTGCCGGAAGAGGAAAAAAAGAAAGCCTTATTAAATGCTTCTAATGCTTTACCATCCGTTACTCAGTTTATGACAATCAAAACAGAGGGAAAGGAAAGAATTTTAGATTATAGGTTCGATACGACTAATTTAATCCAAGGATTGACCAAAGAATTTATAAAAAATGATTTATCAAAAGAACAGCTCGAAAAATTTGGATTCAAATCAATGAAAGATTTGGAAATGTTATCTCAGAGAGTAAGAGCTAATGTTGTGTTGGGAATGAAATTATTTTATCTTCTTGAGCCGGTTTATAAAATCAATCATGATATGGATGCTTCTTGTTGTGCGATACTATTCTGTAAAGCAATGGAATTGCAAATGAAAGATTGCTTTATAAAAGGACTAAAAAAGGTATTGCCGGAATTTGAAATAAAAGGATTCGGAAAAGGACGCACAAAAGTGACACTGAAAGATGCAGAAAATAAAGAATTAACCTTAGGTACTTTTGTCACGATTATTCGAAGTAATCGTGAAACTCTTGGTCAACATATGCAGACTATAGGAAATACAGATTATGATCAAGTATGGTGGAGACTATTTGATGAGAGACTTAGTGAGTGTACAATCAGAAGAAATAAATGTTGCCATTCAGGGGTGTTTAATTGGAAGGAATTGTCATATTTACTATATGATATGTTCAAAAAGCATGAAAAGAAGAATATCGGTGGAGTGATATTTGAGAGCAGGGTTGGAACTAAGTTATAGCTGAATAATGTTAGGGTTAAGGGGCGAAGGTAAAAACAAAGGCGTTAGCAGATTTTATAGAAGTTAAGGAAGAAGTCGCAGCGATTGCCAAAATCATTGCGAAGCTGGAGTAGAATTAATAGATAGGTTATAAAAAGAGTAAACGAGGGTATGAAACTTTTTCTGTAAAATAATGTTTAGAAGGTTCTTCTATGATAAAATAAATATCATTAGGAGGGCCTTTTATTATGGCAAGACAAAAGAAACCAGTACATCGAGTACAAATGACAGAAGGTAAAAGAAACATTATCCATCAGTTCCTTGAAGACTTAGATGAATTTATAAATGGGTACAGCCATGAATATTCAAGTTTAATATAGTTGTTATTTTGTCACGAAATAATCCAATTGAAATTATTTGTAGCCAGTGCGGTAAGAATAAAGCAAATTGGGTAAATCCGGAAGCCTATTATGATGAAAAACCATTTTGGTGTGAGGAGTGCTTGAAAGAAGAAGCTGGCATGGAGGATATCTGTGGGATAGAATATATGCTTCCAGTATGTAATTCTCCGAGAATGGGAGTATGTGGTTATGAAGGAAGCACGAGATATCCAGACCAGTTCGAGCCAGATAAATAATTGGATAAAAAGTGCCATCAGTATTAGATTCACGAAAATATTTAATGATGAAACATAGAAGTTTATGTTAGCACATTTGTGTTAAGTACTATTAAAATTCAACATGACAGTCTGAAGATATTTAATAGTAAATGAATGTGATGGAGCAGAGAAATTGGTGGCAGGTTGGCACTGGATTATTTGATTAAAGTAAAAGATTACAGATTTTTGGAGGCGGATTGAATTGCTTGCAGGACAGGCAAATATTCAACCGCCCCCTTTCTGTATCTGAGCAACTTCCAGGGGAAAACATTTGCTGTTAAGAGCTTCGTACAATGATTCAACTGTGGAATAAATGGAAGATATCAGAAGAATGTTCAAGAGTCAAAAAATGTCGAAATTTGTCGAATGATTTATTTTGAACTAATCAATATATAGAATTAATATCTCGAAAAATGTGTTAATATAATATATATTGTACAAATACCAAGCGAATTAAGATGAAAAACGTATAGATGTTAATAAAAATACAATGGAGAAAGAATATGTTGAAAGTAAGAATAATTATTATTTTATATTTAATTTTAGTTATTATTTTTAATTTACCCAGTAAGAAGCTTGATAAACTTAATGAGAGAATGGAAGAAGCAATTAATATGAAATAAAAATTCAATGAGGACTTATATACTGGGATTAATGGAGAAAACAGGAGGAAAAGGATGAAAAAGAAATATACATTAGAGGAGCATTTGCATCAAGTAAGTAAACATCATGATACAAATCATAGTCTGCAAAGTGTATATGATTTGCAGAAAAGAAAGTTAATTAGATATTTATCTTCAATAGTTACGACTTATCCGACATACAGTACACACGATACGTGGCATTCTGCAAATATTGTATCAGCAATTGAAAACATACTGGGGAAAGATAGAATAAAGAAACTGACAGGAATAGATACATTCCTTATATTAATGTGTGCGTATATGCATGATGTTGGGATGTTATATACGGAGCAGGAAGTTCGAGAAATATGGGTGTCAAATGAATTCCAGCAGTTTTTAAAGGAATATCAATCGGATACTTCTACAATTGGAAAAGCTGTTAGAATATTATTGGATGTAGAAAAGGAAAAAGTGGAAGCAGCAGTGTGGCCTTTAGATATAAAGCAGGCAATTACGATTGTATTGATGGAATATTTCCGTCCACAGCATGGTCGACGTATTCAAAATTTATCGGATAAAGAAAATCGTATAGGAGAGCTGTTGCGTGTAGAGGATTCATTTCTTCCGGTACGTATCATTAAAATAATTAATAAGATATCTATGGCACATACGGGCAGTTTTGAAAACCTGTTGAACGATTTAGTGATTGTAGATACTTTTGCAGGGGAAGAATTTCATCCCAGACTAATTGCATGGTTACTTCGTATGGGAGATTTGTGCGATTTGGATAATGACAGGTTTAATAAAATTGGAATTGCAACATTTGGCACATTACAAGATGATAATCTGGCACATTATTTTAAGCATTTATCAGTAGAAACGTTGCATATTTCTACTGATAAGATACAAGTAGTTGCGAATGTTGATAGAAAGTGTATTGAGCAAGAGTGTGCGATAGACTGGATGAAGGAAGATGCTTGTAATGATAAAGAAAAATTTGAAAGTAGATGTATGAAAGTATATCAGCAGACAATTCGAGAGCATGTCAATTGGAAAAATTGGATGGAGGGAGAGGTTAATTCAGCAAAATTAAATGTGAACAAGATATTCCCAAAGCATTGGAATCGTAAGATTCCGGAGATAGAATATAAAATTCTGTTGAATGGGAAAGAAATATCATCTGGGAATCAGAATCTGAGATTTTCTTTTTCACAGGAAAAAGCGTATTCTTTGATTGAGAATATCAGTATTTATCAGAATGAAGGTTTTATTTTTATACGCGAATTGATACAAAATGCGATTGATGCATCCAAGATTCAGATTTGGAGGCAAATCAAAGGAAAAATACCAAAGTATAAATATGAAATTTCTCCGTTCCAGGTAGAGAGAATGTTTCCGGGAATATTTGAGAGATATGCAATTAATATTTCAGCAAAATATCATGAAGAGACAGATACTGTAGATTTTTCGATTGAAGACTCTGGTATAGGAATCAGTGTGAAAGAATTTCAGGAACATATTCTAAAGACAGGAAGCAGTTGGAAAAATCGTCAAAATTATAAAAAAGAATTTGAAAGTATGCCGGAATGGTTAAAACCGACAGGAGCATTCGGTATAGGTTTACATACTGTGTTTACTGTTACAGATGAGATGAAGATATATACAAAGTCAGATTGTGAAGAGCAAACAAACGAAATGTTGCTGTATTCCGGTAAAAAAAGTGGCTATGCATTTTGTCAGCAAGCAGAAACCCCACGTGCGCAAGGAACAAAAATATCATTTAAATTTCATTTGAATAAGGCTCAGAAGTCACAGTTTTTTGGAGAGATGGAGGGATCTTATTTAAAAGAATATGAAAATGAATATGAGAAATTAATTATCAATCATATAGAAAAATTTTGTAAAACGCCAATTGTACCAGTTTACTTTAATGAGGATGAATATATATTACCGGCATTGACGATGTCAACATGGATTAATGAATTGACTAGTTGTATCGGTGAATCATGCAAGGGAGATATTGATGGCAATAGTAGATATGAATATTGTTTTGGATATAATTATCAATATTTCATCGTATATGATAAGGAAAAAAGGTATGTAATAAATGCTAAAATTTTATCATATTCAGAATATAACAATATAGGGATACTATATAACATAAATGAGCAGCAGAATGTCTTGGCTTTTATGGGAATGCATGTAGAAGATAATATTAGTATAAGAGATGCTTTATTTGTAATTGATTATATGGATATTTTGGCAGGAGAAGGCAATGATGTAATAGATGCGGCACGAATGAAACTTACTTATGAGGTAAAAAAACAGATACGATTGTCATTAAACGAGATTCTTTCTTTTGCAAAAGAATGTTATATGAACTTGATGATAGAACAACGTCAGGATATGGTTGTAAGTGCATACAGGGAAGGAATAAGAGATCTAGCAACAAAGTATTATGCAAAGGAAATATCGGAAAATGATGTATGGCAAATTATATGCAAGAAGAAAAAATTGATTTTTCCGGCAGAAAGCACAAGAAAAGTAAGAACATTGGAAGTCAGGATTGTGACTTATCTAATGTGTTTAAATTTCGTAGATGCAGTTCTTAAGTTAGATATACAGGCATTGGCAGCTAATGAATACAGGGTGGATGCTGTGGACATGCTTCAGAAAATGGAAATAAAAGCATTTGAATTTCTGGATTATTTGCTGAGAAAATGGAAATCAGACTGGCGAGTGAAAGATTTATATTTTTTGCAACCATATTTTAATAATCAGTTGATTAATATTTTAAAACATTATTGCTATATCTGGGGACATATGATTATTCAGTATGCGATGAAATTGCAGAGGATAGATGGGCAAGAAGAAAAATGGAAGCAGTTAATAAAAACAGAATTTAATAAAAGATTTCCTAATATGCATCGGTGGAAAAAGACGAAATATATTCCAGAAAATATAATGACGATGCTTAGATATTATAGGGGAATAGGAGAGGTAAATCATTTTGAAATTTCGGCTATAAATGACTTGTTATTTCCTGCTTCGGCGATTGCCTTTAGAGAGTGGCGTTTTCGAGGAACATATCGTGATAATCTGTTGATGTCGTTGGAATTAGATCAGCCATATCTGTATTTGCTTTTAGATATTCCAAAAGACCGTGAGGTCAGCAGTCTGGAAAGAGATGTATGGATTTTGTATATGAAAGGCAGTATTTATGGTGGATTTGGATACGATATGATAAGTCCGGCTTCTGTAGAACAGATTATAGATGAGAAATCAGTAGTTGTTGCAAGAGAAAAAAAACAATTAGTTTATGATTGTATTCCCATGTTGCAAAGATTTGAAATAATTGGAATAGAGGAGTTAAAGAAAGGCTGGGGGCTTAAACTTGAGCCAACACAAAAAGGAAGTCATGGAATCAGTGCTACACAACAAGAAAAGTGGGAGATATATAGAAGATTTTGGGAAAAAATTGATAATTCTAGATTTTATCAACAGACAGATGAAATTGAAGTTATTATACCGGCATTTGATGAATATAGAGAAATAGCAGATTTTAATACAGGCTATAATGAGTTGTTGGAGGTACCATGTCTTTATGCAACTGTTCCGGCATGGGATTACCAAAAAGGCATAAGAGAATTTATGGATGAATGTAACATGAATGCGTGGAATCCCGAAAAATGTGTGGAAACGATTAAAAATAGAGAATTGGACAGAAAAGTAATAAATTATCTATGTAGGACAAAAAGTAATAATAGCGAGGCAGAACGTGAAAAAATAGAAACACTTTATAGAACATTTCTGCTGGAATTATTTACAGCGTGGAATGAAACCATCTCAAAAGGATAGAAAAAAATTATTGCGTACAAACTCTTAATGGGTTTATAATAAGACTCGGTTAAGAAACACAGGAGGAATCAATATGAGCATTAGAATTGGTATTTTAGGATATGGTAACCTTGGAAGAGGTGTAGAGTGTGCAATTAAACAGAATGCAGATATGGAACTGGCGGCAGTATTTACACGTAGAGATCCTGCGACAGTTCAGATTTTAACAGAGGATGTTCCTGTATGCCGTATTGCGGATGTGCAGGATTGGAAAGATAAGATTGATGTAATGATTCTTTGTGGAGGAAGTGCAACAGATCTTCCAAAGCAGACACCAGTGTATGCAGAGATGTTCAATGTCATTGACAGCTTTGATACACATGCAAGAATTCCGGAACATTTTGAGGATGTTGATGCGGCAGCTAAAAAAGGTGGTAATGTCGGCATTATTTCTGTAGGCTGGGATCCTGGTATGTTCTCTTTGAACAGACTTTATGCAAATGCAATCTTGCCGGAAGGTAAGGACTATACTTTCTGGGGCAAGGGTGTTAGTCAGGGACATTCGGATGCAATCCGCCGCGTGGAAGGTGTCAAAGATGGAAAGCAGTATACAATTCCGGTAGAGGCTGCGCTGGAAGCAGTTCGTAACGGGGAGAATCCGGAGCTGACAACAAGACAGAAGCATACAAGAGAGTGCTTTGTAGTGCTTGAAGAGGGGGCAGATGCAGCGAAGGTTGAAGAAGAGATTAAGACAATGCCAAACTATTTCTCAGATTATGATACAACCGTACATTTTATTAGTGAGGAAGAGTTGAAAGCAAATCACAGTGGAATCCCACATGGTGGATTCGTGCTTCGCAGTGGAAAGACAGGATGGGATGGAGAGAATAAGCATCTTATCGAGTATAGCTTGAAGCTGGATTCTAATCCGGAGTTTACAGCGTCTGTGCTCGTTGCATATGCAAGAGCAGCTTATAAACTGGCGCAGGAAGGTCAGTCTGGATGTAAGACAGTGTTTGATATTGCACCTGCATATTTGAGTGCGAAGAGCGGAGCTGAATTGAGAAAGCATTTGCTGTAAGATTAAAGTAAACGCTTTTGTTGTTTGTATTTCAGAAGTTGATAATATATCATATAAAGATAAAAATCGTTAAGGCTTTGATATGTGCCTTAACGATTTTTTGTTTCCATGTATGCAACATCTTCGGAGTTTTAAAAATTGCAAAAATTTTATGAACTAAAATTCAATCTGTTTTTTTATCTCAGCAATATTTCCGGTAAAGACAATACCATCCATTCCGGCATTTTTGGCACCTTCGATATTTTGTGGAAGGTCATCGATGAAGAAGCATTCTTCTGGATTGAGATTAAAATGTTTAAAGAAGTACTCATAAATCTTCAGGTCTGGTTTTGCCATTTTGATAGGACCTGAGAAAATGACGCCGTTGAAGCTTTTTAATAATTCTGAATCTGCCATATAATCAGCAAAGTAAGTAGGAGCGTTGGATAAGAGATAGATCGGGATTTGACGCTCATTTAATTCTTTGATAAATGCAAGGGTGCTTGAAAGGTGTGTGACTTCTTTTGGCCAGTCGTGAAAGAATGTACGGACGGTATCTTGAAGTCGCGGCGGTGTTAATTCCAGTGTACTTTGCAGGTAATCATCGTACTCGAGTGTGCCCCGGTCGAGGTCCGGCCATTGGCGGTAGACGATGTCACGCAGCAGGTCGGCATCTTCTTGGGATTCACAAAAGGATCTTAAAATGGCAAGACCATCGAATTTTGCAATGACATTTCCGTAGTCGAAAACAATATTTTTATATTTCATATCAGAGCCTCTTTTCTGCCCATTTTTGAGCAAATAATGTAAAAAATTAATTTTATTTTACAATAGATTGTTTCGTCTTGCAATTGCATAATTATGAAAAATAAGTTATACTTACAACCGAATATATTTTGCGGCTCATAAAAGAAGATTCGCATATATTTGGTAACAAAAGAGATGTTTTAAAATATGGGAGAAGTTATATGTGTGGAATAGTAGGATTTAACGGACACAAAAATGCAGCTCCGGTTTTGCTGGATGGATTGTCAAAGTTGGAATATCGTGGATATGATTCTTCGGGAATTGCGGTTCGTGACGGTGAAGCACCGGTCAGAGTGGTAAAAGCAAAGGGACGTCTGAGTGTTCTTTGTGAGAAGACAGATGATGGACGTGCGGTAGCCGGAAATTGTGGTATAGGACATACAAGATGGGCAACACATGGGGAACCATCCGAGACAAATGCACATCCACATTGCAGTGATGATGGTAATGTAGTAGGTGTACATAACGGGATTATCGAGAACTATCAGGAATTAAAGGATAAGCTTGTGAAAAAGGGTTATGTCTTTTATTCTGAGACAGATACTGAGGTTGCGATCAAATTGATCGATTATTATTATAAGAAGTATCTTGGTACTCCGATTGATGCAATCAATCATGCAATGGTCCGTATTCGTGGGTCTTACGCATTGGCAGTGATGTTTAAGGAGTATCCGGAAGAGATTTATGTGGCAAGAAAAGATAGCCCGATGATCTTAGGTGTGGAGAATGGTGAGTCTTACATTGCTTCTGATGTCCCGGCTATTTTGAAATATACTAGAAATGTATATTATATCGGTAATATGGAGATTGCCCGTCTGCAGAAGGGGAATATTACATTTTATAACCTGGATGGAGATGAGATCGAGAAAGAGCTTGTTGAGATCAAATGGGATACTGAGGCAGCTGAAAAGGGTGGATTTGAGCATTTTATGATGAAAGAGATCCATGAGCAGCCGAAGGTGGTAGAGGATACTTTGAATTCTGTTTTGAAGGATGGCAAGATTGATCTGACAGAAGTTGGTCTGACAGAGGAAGAGATGAAGGAAATTAGCCAGATTTATATTGTGGCATGTGGTTCGGCATATCATGTTGGTGTTGCAGCGCAGTATGTGATCGAGGATCTGGCAAGAATTCCGGTACGTGTCGAGCTTGCATCAGAGTTCCGCTATCGTAAACCGATCTTGGATAAGAATGGTCTCGTTATTTTGGTCAGCCAGTCGGGAGAGACCGCAGATACTTTGGCTGCACTTCGTGAGTCAAAGGAGCTTGGTGTTAAGACACTTGCGATTGTAAATGTTGTTGGTTCTTCAATTGCACGTGAGGCTGATAATGTATTTTATACACTTGCAGGACCGGAAATTTCGGTTGCAACGACAAAAGCGTACAGCACACAGCTGATTGCATCGTATGCACTGGCGCTGCAGTTGGCAAAGGTACGTGAAACGATTTCTGAGGAAAAATATTGTGAAATGATTCAGGAACTTACTACAATTCCTCGAAAGATTGGCAAGATTCTGGAAGATAAGGAGCGTATTCAGTGGTTTGCAGCGAAATATGCAAACTCAAAGGATGTATTCTTTATTGGAAGAGGAATCGATTATGCAATCTGTCTGGAAGGCAGCCTTAAGATGAAAGAGATTAGTTATATTCATTCAGAGGCATATGCAGCAGGTGAATTGAAGCATGGAACAATCAGTTTGATTGAGGATGGAACGTTGGTGATCGGTGTTCTGACACAGGATCATTTATATGAAAAAACAGTTTCAAATCTGGTTGAGGTGAAGAGTCGTGGCGCATATCTGATGGGCCTGACACATTATGGCAATTATAATATAGAAGATACAGCAGATTTTGCAGTCTATGTTCCGAAGACAGATGAACATTTTGCTACTTCATTGGCAGTTATCCCTCTTCAGTTGCTCGGATATTATGTATCTGTTGCAAAGGGATTGGATGTAGATAAGCCGAGAAACCTTGCGAAAAGCGTTACAGTAGAATAAAAATTTTATAAAAATTAAAAAAATACTTGAAGGTGACCTTAGGTCACCTTTTATAATGGGAACAACTAGTAAACGAGACGTGAAAAATATTGAATATATAACGTATAAGGAGGTTCTCATGAAGGGAATTATTTTAGCAGGAGGTTCAGGCACTCGTCTGTATCCTTTGACAATGGTAACATCAAAACAGTTATTGCCAATTTATGACAAACCGATGATTTATTATCCGATGTCTGTATTAATGAATGCAGGTATCCGCGATATTCTGATCATTTCTACACCACAGGACACACCAAGATTTAAAGAGCTGCTTGGTGACGGACATCAGTTTGGAGTACATTTGTCATATGCAGTGCAGCCAAGCCCGGACGGACTGGCTCAGGCGTTCATCATCGGTGAAGAATTTATCGGTGATGATACAGTGGCAATGGTTCTTGGCGATAACATTTTCGCAGGACATGGTCTGAATAAGCGTCTGAAAGCTGCTGTGGAAAATGCAGAGACAGGTAAGGGTGCTACTGTATTTGGATATTATGTAGATGATCCGGAGCGTTTTGGTATCGTCGAATTTGACAAGACAGGAAAAGCAATTTCTATCGAAGAAAAACCGGAGAAACCAAAGAGCAATTACTGTGTAACAGGTTTGTATTTCTATGACAACAAGGTTGTAGAGTATGCGAAGAATCTGAAACCAAGTGCCCGTGGAGAGTTGGAGATCACAGATTTGAATAGAGTATATCTTGAGAAAGGTAACTTGAATGTGGAGCTTCTCGGACAGGGATTTACATGGCTTGATACAGGTACTCATGAGAGTCTTGTTGATGCGACAAACTTTGTGAAAACAGTTGAGACACATCAGCATCGTAAGATTGCTTGCCTGGAAGAGATTGCATATCTTAATGGCTGGATCAGCAAAGAGGATATTCTGGAAGTTTATGAAGTATTGAAGAAGAATCAGTACGGACAGTATCTCAAAGATGTATTAGATGGAAAATATCAGGAAAATTTATACTAAAAGGAGTTTTTAATTATGAATATTATCGTAACAGGTGGAGCAGGATTTATTGGAAGTAACTTTGTATTTCATATGTTAAATAAATACCCGGATTATCGTATCGTATGTCTGGATTGTCTGACATATGCAGGAAATTTATCTACATTGGAGCCAGTAATGGACAACCCGAATTTCCGTTTTGTAAAAGAAAGCATCACAGACCGTGAAGCTGTTTATAAATTGTTTGAAGAAGAGCACCCGGATATGGTTGTAAACTTCGCAGCAGAAAGTCATGTTGACCGTTCTATCGAGAATCCGGAAGTATTTTTGGATACAAATATCAAAGGAACAGCAGTTTTGATGGACGCATGCCGTAAATATGGTATTAAGAGATATCACCAGGTATCTACAGATGAGGTTTATGGAGATCTTCCTCTTGACAGACCTGACTTATTCTTTACAGAGGAAACACCGATCCACACAAGCAGCCCATACAGCTCATCAAAGGCCGGTGCAGACTTGTTAGTTCTTGCATACCACAGAACTTACGGACTCCCTGTAACAATCAGCAGATGCTCTAACAACTATGGACCATATCATTTCCCAGAGAAATTGATTCCACTTATGATTGCAAATGCTTTGAATGATAAGCCACTTCCGGTATATGGCGAGGGATTGAATGTCCGTGACTGGCTGTATGTTGAGGACCACTGTAAAGCAATCGACCTCATTATCCACAATGGAAGAGTTGGAGAGGTTTACAATGTTGGTGGACACAATGAAAAAACAAATATTGAAATCGTTAAGATTATTTGTAAAGAATTAGGAAAACCAGAAAGCCTGATTACACATGTTGAGGATAGAAAAGGTCATGATATGCGTTATGCAATCGACCCAACTAAGATCCACAATGAACTTGGATGGCTTCCGGAGACAAAATTTGAAGACGGAATCAAGAAGACAATTCAGTGGTATCTGGACAACAAAGAATGGTGGGAGACAATCATTTCAGGTGAGTACCAGAACTACTATGAGAAAATGTATGCAAACCGAGAGGAAATTTAATCTATGAAAGTATTAGTAACAGGTGTAGGCGGACAGCTTGGACATGATGTGATGAATGAGCTTGCAAAACGCGGTTATGAAGGCGTTGGTTCTGATATTAAGGAAACTTACAGCGGTGTTTTGGATGGAACACCGGTTGTAAGTATGCCATATGTTCCGATGGATATTACGGATGCGGCTTCTGTAGAGAAGGTTTTGACAGAGGTTGCGCCGGATGCAGTTGTACACTGTGCAGCATGGACAGCTGTAGATGCTGCTGAGGATGAGGATAAAAAAGATATTGTCTATGCGGTAAATGTAAAAGGAACACAGAATATCGCGGATATGTGCAAGAAGCTTGACTGCAAGATGGTGTATACAAGTACAGATTATGTGTTTGACGGACAGGGTACTAAGCCTTGGCAGCCGGATTGTAAAGACTACAAACCGCTCAGCGTATACGGTGAGACAAAATTAGGCGGAGAGCTGGCAGTTGCCAATACATTGTCTAAATATTTTATCGTCCGTATTGCATGGGTATTTGGAAAAAATGGGAATAACTTTATAAAAACAATGCTTAAGGTGGGAAAAACTCACGATAAGTTGACTGTGGTCAGCGACCAGATCGGAACTCCGACATACACATATGATCTTGCAAGATTGCTGGTTGATATGATAGAGACAGAGAAATATGGTTATTATCATGCAACAAATGAGGGCGGCTTCATCAGCTGGTATGATTTTACAAAAGAGATTTTCCGTCAGGCTGTAGAGTTGGGACATACAGAATACAGTGAAGATAAAGTGGAAGTAAAACCGGTTACAACTGCAGAGTATGGTGTGTCTAAAGCAGCAAGACCATTTAATAGCAGACTGGATAAGAGCAAGCTTGTGGAAAATGGATTCGCGCCATTACCGACATGGCAGGATGCTCTTGGCAGATATTTGAAAGAGATTGAAATATAAGAGGTGTGAAGTAAAATGGGACAGATTAAAGTTGAAAAAAATGCAGGTGGAATTGAAGGTCTTTGCGTAATTGAACCTACTGTTCATGGTGATGCAAGAGGATATTTCATGGAGACTTATAATCAGAAAGATATGGAAGCAGAAGGGCTTACAATGAACTTTGTACAGGATAATCAGTCTAGCTCTACAAAGGGAGTTTTAAGAGGACTTCATTTCCAGAAAGAATTTCCACAGGGTAAACTTGTCCGTGTAGTGAAAGGTTCTGTATTTGATGTAGCTGTAGACTTGAGAAGTGACAGTGAGACTTATGGAAAATGGTTTGGTGTTGAACTGACAGAAGAGAACAAAAAACAGTTCTATATTCCGGAAGGATTTGCGCATGGATTCCTGGTACTTAGTGATCTTGCAGAGTTCTGCTACAAATGTACAGACTTTTATCATCCGGGAGATGAGGGCGGTCTTGCATGGAATGATCCTGAGATTGGAATTGAGTGGCCACAGTTGGTTGGAGAGTATCAGGGAAATGCTTCTGCTGAAGGATATCAGCTGGAGGATGGAACAGCTTTGAATTTGAGCGATAAGGACCAGAAGTGGGTTGGACTGAAAGATACATTCCATTTTTAAGGTGAATTTTGCGAGGGTGCTCCCTCGCAAAATTTATATTGACGTAGTGCATTTATCGTGATAGTATACTTGTACAGAAAATGGTCTATCAGAGAGACTATTCATATACTTCAATCAAATTATTCATATTTAAAAATCTAAATTTCATGATAAATCTACCCTGAATCAGGGGAAATTCTCATAACTATTATAATTACAAAAACGGAAACCATTGTCTGTTATAAAACTATTTGTTATTATGAAGTAAAAGAGTATTGTTTTTTACAGTACTTAGCGAGTTTCTCTGTATAGTATTTTCCGAGAAAGGATACTATATGGTGGATAAAAAAGAAAAACAAGAGATTACAGATGTTGAGATTCGAAATTCACAACATGAAGACGCAGCAATGAAAACATTGGCATTATTTTTTGCGGAAGAACTTTTCCCACTATTTCATATTCCGGGAAAGGTGAAGCGGATTGCTCCAACGGAAATTATTCATTTGGAATTGAAAAAATTGTATCAGGATTTTAATTTCGAAATGGAAGATGATTCTTGGATACACTTTGAATTTCAGAGTACTAATGAAGGGGTTAAAGGATTAAAAAGATTTCGTACTTATGAAGCGTTTGCAAGTTATCAACATGGAGTAGCTGTTACAACGTATGTGTTATTTTCAGGAAAAATTAAAAATCCGATTACAGAATATACAGAGGGAATTAACACTTATCGTATATGTCCAATAATTTTACAGAATACAAATGCAGACGAATTATTAAATAATCTGGAATCAAAAATGAAAAATAATGTTGTATTATCGAAAGATGAGATGGTGTCTCTTGCAATGTGTTCTCTGATGAATGGAGAATGTTCACAAAAAGAGCGATTTCACAGAAGTTTTGCTATTTTACAAACTATTCAAGAATCTTCAACATTTGATAAATCCAAGATTGAGGCGGTGATTTATGCAATGGCAGAAAAGTTTTTAAGTGAGATAGATTTGGAAGAGATAAAGGAGGATTTGAAAATGTGGAAAATCGGAAAAATATTAATGAATGAAGGAAAAGAAGAAGGAGAACGACAGACAACACAAAAAATTGTCTGGAATATGAAGGATGATTTTTCAGTTGAACAGATTGCAATGGCTACAAATTTGACTATGAGTGAAGTATCAGAAATACTTAACGATACTAGTAAAAATGTTCAATAGATTTTTTGACTTAGTATAACCGAAGATTCTTTTTTATTGCAAGATTCTTCGGTTATATCAATTGCTATATGGTTCGCAGCAACAATATTTTCGGATCATTTCTGGCAGATAAATATTCCGGCATCTTTAGTAATGTGAAATCCATCTGTCATATTTTTTTCAACAAATCCGCGGAATTCATTATAGTGATCGAGCAACATTTGATTTTGATTTCCGTGACAGGAAAGGATGTATTCAATTAGCGGTTCAGGTCGGTCTAATTCAATAGCATCGATATATCTTTTGCATTCAATCTTGTTGAAATAAGGTTTTAGTATTTCTTCACCATTTTCCAATCCGAATTGTTCGTATAATTTTTCGGCGGAAAGTACAATCCGATTGTCGAATTTTTGCACGAGGTCGCTGATTTCTTTCATGTGATTGATTCCGTATGTGCTGCAGATGAAGCGTCCGCCGGGAGTTAATACACGTACAATTTCTTTGCAGGCAGATGCAATGTCTTCACAATAAAAGAGGACATGGTTTGCAACTACTAGATCAAAGCTTTGATCCGGATATGGAATCTGTTGACAGTCAAATGCCTGAAATTGGAATCTATTGTCGGCAGCAGGCAGATTACGCTTGGCATCGCGAAGCATTCCTTCGGAAATGTCAGAAAGTGTGATTTGGATTTTTGTAGGAATTTTATCCATATTTTCCACCCAAAGAGCGCCATTTCCACATCCAATCTCAAGAACTTTTAAATTACAATTTGCAGTATTGTTTGTGCTATCAAGTTCATACTGTTCAAAAACCCATGGAAACCAGCCTTGTTTGTTGATTGAGTAATCACGATGGAGTCGGATTCTGGCGGAAATGTTGGTCGCATTTTGATATTGGGATTTAAAACTTTTTTCCATATTTGTAAGGTGGATAAGATCCAACATCTGGCTCCAGTCGATCTGATGCTCTTTTTGGATTGCATCCACGGTGTTATTTAAAGCGTTTTCTACTAACTGCATCTGTTCGATTTTATCCTGAATGAATCGTTTTTGCAGTTGGAGTGCATTCAGCATAAAATGATAGTCGCTGTCATTGATCGTCATTTCTCGTATGTCTTCCAGCGAAAATCCAAGGTATTTTAAAAGAAGGATTTGTTGGAGACGGGCAAAATCCTGGTCTGTATAAAACCTGGAGCCCGAGGGAGTGACATATGATGGATGAAGAATATTTTGTTTATCATAAAAGCGAATTGTTCGAACCGATACATTTGCCATGCGGGCGAATTGACCGGAAGAGTAATAGCCTGGTAAATTCATTAAAATATCTCCTTTTAACAAAAATGCTGCGTTTTCGCAATCTTGCTATCATTATATAGCAAAAGTCTGGCGATTGCATCTAAAAATTATTTTGATACACCTAAAAAATATTTTGAAAAATTCAAGAAATCGGTTGATTTTTTGCAGATATGTGAGATAATTAAGATATGCATAAGAACGTGTATTACAGTTTGCAATGGATTTGCAGGTTGTAATACATTAAGAAAAGTAAAGGAGAGATTAAAAATGAAAGAAATTTTCACAGACAAAGCACCAGCAGCAATCGGACCATATTCACAGGGATTTGAAGTGAATGGTATGGTTTATTTATCAGGACAGATTCCTGTAAATCCAGCAGACGGAAGTGTAGGAGAAGGAATCGAAGCTCAGGCAGAACAGAGCTGCAAGAACGTAGGAGCATTATTAGAAGCAGCAGGAACAGATTTTTCTCACGTTGTTAAAACAACATGTTTCTTAGCTGATATGGCTGATTTTGCTAAATTCAACGAAGTTTATGCAAAATATTTCGTATCTAAACCAGCTCGTAGCTGCGTTGCAGTAAAAGATCTTCCAAAGGGAGTTCTTTGCGAAATTGAGGCACTTGCTGAGAAATAAGATTTAACAACTAATATGAAATGAAAATTCCAGGAGGAGTGCCAGTTGGGGACGGAGTTTAGTGGCTTTTTTGCGAGCAAAAAAGCAGATCGGAAGAGCGT